>NZ_DASRVN010000483.1:0-24902 GCF_035655035.1 Kribbella sp.
ATGTCGACGGAAGGAGCAGGTGGGATGGCGTGGTCGATCGCGGAGGTGGCCCGGTCCTCGGGTGTTACCTCGCGCACGCTCCGGCACTACCACGCGATCGGCCTGCTGGTTCCGGCCCGGGTCGCGGCCAACGGCCGGCGGTACTACGAGCAGGAGCAGCTGTTGCGGTTGCAGCAGATCCTCCTGCTCCGGGACCTCGGACTGAGTCTGGACGTGGTGGGCGAGGTACTGGCGCACCGCGACGGGCAGGACGCGATCGAGGTGCTCGCAAAGCACAAGGAGTGGCTGGTGCGGGAGCAACTGCGTCTTGGCCAGCTGGTCCGGACCGTCGACGCCACCATCGACAAGCTGACGAAAGGAGGAGAGATGTCACCGGAGAAGGTGTTCGAAGGCTTCGAGCACAACCCGTACGAGGCCGAGGCGCGTGAGCGCTGGGGCGACGCCGCGGTGGACGCGAGCCGGCAGCGGATGCGCGGCTGGACCGAAGCAGACGCTGAGAAGGCCCGCACCGGCTACCCGCGGGTCCACGAAGGCCTGGCCGCGCTCAAGGCGGAAGGAGTCGCAGTGACCGAGCCGAACGTGCAGGAGCTGATCCAGCTGCATTACGAGATCACCTGCCTGTTCTCGACGCCGACACGCGAGGCGTACAAGGCACTCGGGCAGATGCACGTCGACGACGAACGGTTCCGCCAGAACATCGGCGAAGACGTGGTCGAGTACCTGCGCGACGCAATGGCCGTGTACGCCGATCGCAACCTGAAGGACTGATCCAAGGCCTCGGAGGCTGCAGACTCCGAGGTCCCCTAGGCTTGGGCGGTGGTCGAGCCCTCCAGGATTGAGTTGACCGAGGCGGAGGCCTCGCGGGCCAGTCGTGCCTATTGGAATCAGGTTGCCGACGAGTACCTGGCGGAGCATGGGGACTTCCTCGGGGAGGACCGGTTCGTCTGGTCCCCGGAAGGGGTCGACGAGGCGGACGCGCGGTTGCTCGGGCCGGTGCGTGGCCGCAGGGTGCTGGAGGTCGGTTGCGGTGCCGCGCAGTGCTCGCGCTGGCTGGTCACGCAGGGCGCCGACGTGGTGGCGTTCGACATCTCGGTCGAGCAGTTGCGGATCGCGAAGACGCTCGACGAGCGCACCGGCACCGCGGTCCGTACAGTCGCCGCGGACGCCGTCGCGCTCCCCTACCGGGATGCGGCGTTCGACATCGTCTGCTCGGCGTTCGGCGCGCTTCCGTTCGTGACCGACGTCGGTACGGCGTTCCGCGAGATCGCCCGGGTACTGCGGCCGGGCGGGCTGCTGGTGTTCTCGGTGACGCACCCGTTCCGCTGGACGATGCCCGACGACCCCTCGGCGGCCGGTCTCCGGATCACCCACTCGTACTTCGACCGCACGCCGTACGTCGAGCTCGACGACTCCGGTACGCCGGTGTACGCCGAGCACCACCGCACTACCGGCGACTGGATCCGCGAGCTCACCGGCGCGGGCTTCGTCGTCGACGACCTGCTCGAACCGGAATGGCCGGCCGGCCATGACCTGATCTGGGGCGGCTGGGGCCCGGTCCGCGGCCCGCTGGTCCCGGGTACCGCGATCTGGGCTGCGCACAAGAAAGAGGCGCACAAGCCATGAGAGACACCCGGTTCCCGGCAGTCGACGGCCTGCGCGTGATCGCCGCGCTCGCGGTAGTGGTCTCGCAGGTCGGCCTGCACACGCACGCACCGCTCGCCGGAGTGGTGTCGCGGCTGGACATCGGCTGGGCGATCTTCTGCGCGCTGTCCGGCTTCCTCTTGTACCGGCCGCACGTACTGGCGTGGTTCTCGGGCACCCTGCCGCCACTGACACTGCCCTACCTCCGCAACCGAGCCCTGCGCATCCTCCCGGCGCTCCTGGTCGCAGTACTGCTGTCCATAGCGTTCGTCCCGCACCCCGCGACGACGTACCTGCGCTGGGCCGCGCTGACACCGCTTCCGTTCTACCTGGTCCTGCCTGGTCTCGGCCGGCTGCTGACCGGGTACGAACGTCCTACCCGGCGCAGTGTGCGCTGGCGACTCCTCGTCCTGGTCGCCTTGACCGTCCTCGGACCAGTCTGGATGGCTGCCGTAACAGCCACCGACCGCCCGCAGGCAGGACTGTGGCTACCCGGCTACCTCGGCTGGTACGCCGTCGGCATGGGCCTGGCCCTGTGGCAGGTCGCCCGCGCCACCGGACGCCTCGGCCCGTCGACCCTCGACACCCTGACCAGGGTCCCCGGCACGCTCTGGGGTATCGCCGCAGCACTCCTGCTGATCGCAGCGACCCCGATAGCCGGCCCGTATGATCACTCGACGCCCACACCAGCGCAGGCGTTGCTGAAGAGCCTGCTCTACACAGTGGTCGTGGCCTGCGTGCTCTTCCCGGTCCTGACACCAAGCGCGCGGACGGTCCGCGTTCTTGGCGGTCGACACGCACAGATCGCCGCCAACCTCTCGTACGGCGTCGTCGTGTACCAGTTCGTCGTGCAAGGGCTGCTGCATGGACCGTTCGCCGTACAGCTCCCTGTGACGTTGCTGGGTGCTGTAGCGCTCGCAGCAATCAGCTACCGCCTGCTGGAGCGCCCCGTCTTGGGAAAGAAGACCCCAACAGCCAACACGGAGAGCAGCGCGACCAGCCCCAGCAGTAGCGCCGCACGGTAGGTCCTGTCCGGCATGAACCGGGCCGTGACCACCTGCTCCTGCCCCGCCGGCAACAGCCAGCCCTGCTGCCACCCACCAACGCGGATCGGTGTCAGCTTCTGACCGCTGCCGTCGTACGCTTCCCAGCCCTCGTTGTAGTTCTGCGCCACCACCAGCACAGACTGCTCGTCCGCACCCGGCACCTCGACCGTGAGCTCGGTCGGGTTCGGACGCCAGACGTCGACGCCCTGGACCGGCTGAGCCTTCACGTCACCGAGCCCGGCCTTCGCCAGCGTGGTCTCGATCGGTACCAGCCCGCCGTTCGCCTGCACCTCCACCTGGTGCTGCCCCGAGCGCAGCGGGACCGCCGACAGCGAGCCACACAGGCTGAACGGCACCGGCTGCCGCAGGAGCAACTGCTGCATCGTCGCCGCGACCTGTGTCCGCATCGGTACGCCGTCCACCCGTACAGACGGCCCGTTACCGCAGTACGCCGGGACATGCCGCCGTGGATCGACCGCCTGGCGCAGCTCGTCCGCGCCGAGCACCTCGACCTCGGAGACGCCCACCGGGCTGGTCTGGGCATCCTGCAGCGGCTTGGTCGCGGTGAAGTCGATCTTGACGGTCCGCGTGTGCCGGGTCGCGAACCGTACGTACCCGGCAGCGTCGACCGTGGCGTTGACCGGCGCGCTGTTGTCGAAGTGCACCGTCACCTCGGCGGGCCGCGACCCGTTCAGGTAGGCGTCCGCCTGGAACCGCAGCCCGTGCACGTCCCGCGCGGTCGGCAACGTCAGCGTCAGACTCGGCCGCGGGTCGTCCGACGCCGCCAGCCACCCCGTCCCGGTCGAGCGGTCGACCGCTGCACCGGGGCGGCCCTCCGGCGCGGTGACCCCCCTCGACGACGCGGTCGCGGTGATCGCACCCGGCACCGTGAGCAGCTGCTCGAGCGTGTCGCCGTCCTTCGCCAGCGCGGTTCCGCGCAGTTCGTACGACGCGGCCTCCGGGATGTGGATCGCCCGGGACAGCCCGTTCGGCTCGGCGGACGCCTTCGCCTGGTCGGGGCTGCACAGCGCCCGCGCGCCCAGGTGCAGGCAGGCGGATCGCCCGATCTGCTTGTTCCGCAGTACGACCGCACTCGGCTGCTGGTCGGGCTGCTGGTCGAGCTGCTGCCCGTCGGTCTCGACCAGCGGCAGCCCGTCGACCTTGCCCCTCGCATCGGCCCGCAGTACGGCAGCCCCCTGGCCGCCCAGCGCGGTCACCACCGTCGGTACGTCGTCAGCGCTGCCGCCGACCGCGACCAGCCGGGACTGCGGGACCAGCCGACCGGGGCTGGTGGCGCCGACGTCGTAGATCTCCACGCTCGGGTACGGCAGCCGGGTCTCCCCGGCGGGACCGAAGTACGCGACCCGCCCGATACCGGCGTCGGCCAGGCTCTCGTGGATCGCGAGCGCCGGCGTACCGTCCGGCAGATCGTTGCGCACGACAACGTAGCGGATGCCGTCCCGGGTCAGCTCCTGCCGCAGCGTCTGGTCGCCGACGCCGGAGCCCACACGGCTCCACAGGTCGTCGGTGAGCCCGGCCAGCGGCCGCTCCACCAGCGCGGCCAGCGGCTCGTTGGACCTCGACAGCACGAGCACGCTGCCGGGTGCGGACTGGCCGTCAAGCCACTGTGCCGCCTGCTCCCAGTGCTTCGGGATCGCTGCGAACGCGCCGGCAGGCTGCGTCAGCATCACAGGCAGAGCGGCGGCCGCTGCGAAGCTGGTGATCAGGACAGGTACGACGCGGCGGTTGATGCCACGTGACACGGACAGGGCGGTCAGCCGCGGCAAGTAGTGCGCTAGAGCGAGCGCGAGCGGCAGTCCGACGACAGCACCCGCAACCGGCAACCACCGCAGGCCCGGCGGCGCAGCGCCATACCGGATCAGCATCAGCAGCGGTACGAGCCACCAGATCGACGCAGCAACCACGAAACCGAGCCAGACGAGCGTGAGCTTCACCCGTGCTCGCCGCAGCAACCAGACTGCGGGCAGGACGAGCACGGCCGCGCTCCCGGCCGGACTGGCGCCGCCGATCAGTGCGAACGCGACAGCCGACCAGCTGGCGCGCCACAAGCCCGAGCGGACACGTGGTGAGACCAGGGGCAGCAGTACCCACGGAGCCATGGCCATCGGCCACACCTCGATCGGGAGCTCACCGAACGCCCGTGGCACCAGCGCGTACAGCAGCCCGACGGCGAAGCGTGTCCAGGGCACGCCGTACTGCAGGATGTTGCAGAGCTTCCAGATACCGAGGAAGGCGACGCACAGCACCAACGACCACCAGAGGCGCTGGATGATCCAGTCCGGCACCGACAGCGCGTCCAGCACCCAGTGGAACGGCCCCATCGGTAGCAGGTAGCCGTACGCGTCGCTCTGCAACTGGCCGAAGGCAGTGTGCGGATCCCACAGGTGCATCGCCCGCGAGAGCAAGCCGCCCGGTCCGGCGGTCAGCTCGAGCTTCCGGTCCGGGACGACGAGCCCCGGAGCGTGCTGGAAGCAGAGGGCGACCAGCGCCAGGCAGGCGAGAACGAGCCGTGCCCGCCACACGACCTGCTCCGAGTCCGCCGTCTTCAGCCTCCCCACCGGCGGGACATTAACGGATCCGGCGGCTGCGCAGTGGCATCGTTGCCGTACCGTGAGGTCCGGCAAATCTCACATCAGCATCAACCGAGCCGAGGCAGCACGCATGACTTCTGGCACCACCCCGGCGCCGCAACCGCAGGCTCCCCGCACGAGCTTCCTGCGCAGTGCCACGGTCGTCGCCGTCGCCATGGCGATCATGAACGTGGCGGCGTACGGCTTCACGCTGATCGGGTCCCGGCGGCTGATGCCGGAACAGTTCGGCGCGATCACCGCCCTGCTCGGCCTGCTGCTGATCGGCAATGTCGCGTCCCTCGGCCTGCAGGCCACCGGCGCCCGGCAGCTCGCCACCCACACCGGGGACGGCGCGGCGACGCTCGCCGACGCGATGCTCCGGGCGGGCCGCCGGTCCGCGGCCGGGCTGACCGTCCTCTGCCTGCTGCTGACGCCGGTGTTCATGTGGCTGCTGCACGTCGACTCGGTCGTCGCGATCCTGTTGCTGGCGCCGACGCTCGGCGGCCTCACGCTGATGGGCTCGCAGCTCGGTATCCTGCAGGGCAGCCACCGCTGGACGGAGCTCGCCGCCGTCTACACCTCGGCGGGTATCGGCCGGCTGGTCCTCGGCGGCGGCGCGCTGCTGATCCACCCGTCGCTCGACTGGGCCATGGTCGGCCTCGCCGTCGGCGCCGCGCTGCCCGCGGTGCTCGGCCAGTTCTTCCTCCGCGGGTCGACCGGCGCCACCGGCAACGACGTCAAGGCGGTACTGCGGGAGACCGTGCACGGCACGCACACCCTGCTCGCGTTCTTCGCGCTGGCGAACGCCGACGTACTGTTCGCCCGCGCGCTCCTCGACGAGAAGGACAGCGGGTACTACGCCGCCGGGCTGATCATCGCGAAGGCGTGCCTGTTCCTGCCGCAGTTCGTGATCGTGCTGGTGTTCCCCTCGCTGGCCAACTCCCCCGGCGACACGGTCCGGCTGCGACGGGCGATCTTCGCGGTCGCCGGACTCGGCGCCTGCGCGGTGGCCGGTACGCTGATCCTGCCCGGGATCGTGGTCGAGGTGATCGGCGGCAAGGAGAAGTACGCCCCGCTCGGCCCGTACACCTGGCTGTTCGCGGTCGCCGGATCGGCGTACGCCGTCCTCCAGCTCGTCGTGTACGCCGCGATCGCCCAGCAGGAGAAACGCGCCGCGCTGGTGATCTGGGCCGGCCTGATCGTGCTCGCGGTCGCCGCCGGGATCGTCCTCGGCACCGGGACCGCCGGCGGGCTGACGGGCGTGAAGGTGCTGGCCGCGATGACCAGCACCTGCGCGCTCCTGCTGTCCGGCGCCCTCGCCACCGGACTGCACCGCCAGTCGACCTAGCTCGCCACAGGCCGGCCACTCACCAAAGACTGCTCCGTGCGAACCGCCGAGCAAAGGTGTTCGCGAGCACCAGCAGCACCAGGCCGATCACCGACCGGAACAGCCCGATCGCGGTCGCATAACTGAACTGCGGCACCGCCGACGCCAGCCCGATCTTGTACACGTACGTGTCGATCACCTCGGCCACGTCCAGGTTCAGGTTGTTCTGCATCAGCAGCACCTTCTCGAACCCGACCGAGAGGATCGAGCCGATGTTCAGGATCAGCAGGATCACCGCCACCGGCACGATCGCCGGCAGGTCGATGTGCCACATCCGCCGTACCCGGGACGCCCCGTCCACGATCGCCGCCTCGTGCAGTTCCGGCGGCACGCTGGTCAGCGCGGCCAGGTAGATGATCGCCGAGAAGCCCATCGTCTGCCACG
This sequence comes from Kribbella sp., assembly GCF_035655035.1. Classification (GTDB taxonomy): domain Bacteria; phylum Actinomycetota; class Actinomycetes; order Propionibacteriales; family Kribbellaceae; genus Kribbella. The sequence continues at coordinate 7,050 of NZ_DASRVN010000483.1, forward strand.
CCCCGGACCAGACGTACAGGTGCCGGAACAGACCGGAATCGCCCATGAAGTCGACCGGCCCCAGCCCGAAGAGCCCGAGCAGCTGGTTCGCCACGCCGGTGTTCGGGTTGGTCAGGACGACCAGCAGACCGACGACGACCACCGTCGAGATGAAGTGCGGCGCGTACGTGATCAGCTGCGCCGACCGGCTGAACCACTTCTTCCGGACCGTGTTCAGGCAGAGCGCGAGGATGATCGGCAACGGGAACGTCGCGAGCAACTCGTACACGTGCAGGAACACCGTGTTCCGGATCAGCCGCCAGAACTGGTACGAGTCGACGAACCGCTCGAAGTGCTTCAGGCCGACCCAGGGGCTGCCCCAGATCCCGGAGACCACGTTGTAGTCCTTGAACGCGATGATCACGCCGTACATCGGCCAGTACGCGAAGACCGCCAGCCAGATCAGCGGCACCGCGAGCATCGCGTACAGCTGCCAGTTCCGGCGCATCCGCAGACCGAGGCCGACCGTGGGCTTCGCCGTCCGGTCCCGCTTGTGCGTCGCCGCCCGCGCGGCGTTCAGAACAGTCATGCGGTCATCCCTTCAGGGAGCCGATCATGGCTCCCTTGACGAAGTGCTTCTGCACGAACGGGTAGACGAGCAGCGGCGGGATCATCGCGATCACGATCAGCGAGTACTTCAGCTGCTGCTGCAGTTCCTTCAGCTGGACGAGCTTGCTGGTGTCCGGCATCTGCGACGGGTCGATCTTCGACTGGATCAGGATCTGGCGCAGGATCACCTGCAACGGGAACAGGTGCTCGTTGGTCAGGTAGATCAGCGCGTTGAAGAACGAGTTCCACTGGCCGACCGCGTAGAACAGCAGGTTCACCGCGATGATCGGTTTGCTCAGCGGCAGCACGATCCGCCAGAAGAACCCGAAGTCGCTGCAGCCGTCGACCTTGCCGGCCTCCACCAGCTCCTCGGGGATCGTCACCATGAAGTACGTCCGGGTGATGATCACGTTCCAGACCGCGAGCGCGGCCGGCAGGATGATCGCCCACCGGGTGTTCAGCAGCCCGAGCTTGTCGACCACCAGGTACGTCGGGATCAGTCCGCCGCTGAACATCATCGTGAACACGAACGCCGCCATGATCAGGCCCTTGCCCGGCAGGCCCTTCCTGGACAGCGGGTACGCCGCGAGCAGCGTGAGGACCGTCGCCACCACCGCGCCGACGACCGCGTAGTACACGGAGTTGCCGAAGCCGCTGACGATCGACTTGTAGTCGAAGATCGCCTTGTACGCGTCCAGGGTGAACCCGACGGGCCACAGCCACACCTCGCCCGCCGCGACCTTCTTCGTGTTGCTGACCGACGCGCTGAGCACGTAGATGATCGGGTAGAGGACCGCGACACAGAACAGCCCGAGCGCCGTGTAGATGCAGGCCGAGACGATCTTGTCGGCGCGCGTGTCCTGGACCGGCGCGCTGGCGCTGCTCATGAGTTGTACGTCTCGTAGGCGGCCTGCTGCAGGTCGAGGTACGGCTTCACGCCGATCTTCGCGACCCGGTCCTTGTAGTCGTTCCACGCGCCGTCGTCGTTCGGGTCGAGCTGCCCGGTGACGAACCGGGACATCGACTGGGAGACCTCGTTCTTCAGGTTGGTCTTCAGCTCCGACTCCTGCGCCGCCTGGTCCTGGTCGAGCGTGACCGGCGGGAACTGCATCTCCTGCGGCTGCTTGTACGGGAAGTAACTGTCGACGGTCTGCTGGTACAGCGGCTTCTCGAAGGTCAAGTCCTTCGGGTTCACCCGCTCGGCGAGCCGGAAGTCCTGCGACCGGTACATCGGGTTGTCCTGGCTCCAGCTCAGGTTCTTCGCGGTGTTCCAGGTCGCGTCGAACCCGTAGATCGCCTGCTTACCGTTGATCCCCAGCTCGCCCTTCTTCGCCCACTGGAACTGCGGGCCGCCGTACCCACGCAGGATCGCCTCGAGCTCCAGCTGCGCGTCCGCCCACATCACCAGCAGCTCCGGCTTCGCGCACTTCTTGGTGATCACGAGCTTGGCCACCTCGATGCCGACGCCCAGGTAGTTCCAGGCGGCGTACCGGACCTTGTTCGGGCCCTCCAGCGGCGGGATCGCCTGGTACTTGCGCCAGCGCGCGTTCGGGTCCTTCTGGTCGATGTCGACGAACCCGCCCCAGTAGTACGACCGGGCGCCACCGATGATCGGCCTGCCCGGGGAGTTCCCGTAGCGATCCATCTGGTCCTGGTCGGCGGTGAACACGTCCTTGTTGATCAGGCCCTCGCCGTACAGGCCGTGCAGGTACTTGAGACCCTCGCGCCACTCGTCCTTGTCGAACGTGACGTCGACCTTCCCGTCCTTCACCACCAGCCACGGGTCGCCGGGGTTGTAGAGGAACGCGTTCATGAAGTACGAGTCCAGCGCCGCGTCCTTGTAGCCCGCGAACGGGATCGTCTTGCCGTTGCCGCCGAGGTCGGCCTTCTTGAACGCGCGCAGCACCTCGCGGAACTCGTCGGTGGTCTTCGGGATGTCCAGGCCGACCTGTTGCAGCCAGTCGGTGTTCAGGAACGTCCGGCCGTTGCTGGCCCGGCAGTGGTAGCAGTCGTTGATGTTCGGGAACGAGTAGATCTTCTTGTCCGGCGCCTGCACCAGCTTGCGGGTGTCCGGGTAGTCCTTCATCGCCTGCTGCAGGTTCAGCGCGTACGCGTCGATGTACTGGCCGACGTCGGTGAACAGGCCCTGCTGGCCGTACAGGTACAGCTGCGAGCGGGTGAAGCTGACGCCCATGAACGCGTCGGGGATGTCGCCGGCCGCGATCATCGCGTTGACCTTGGTCATCAGGTCGTCGGGCGTCCCACCGACCTGGTCCCATTCGATGTGGATGTTGGTCTTCTGCTCCAGCCACTTGGTGAAGGCGTTGGTCTTCCAGTCCCCGATCGTCACGTCCTGCGGTACGACGATCTTGAACGTCACCTTCTCGCTGGTCAGCGGCTTCAGCGCGCGGGCGACCGGGCCGACGTACCCCTCCGGGTACTGCACGGTCGCCAGCTTCGGGCCGAGCGTGACGCTCGGCACCACGTCACCCGCACCCGCCCCGGCTTTGCCTGCGCTGCCGGCGCTGCCACCGCCGCTGCAGGCGCTGAGCAGGCCGCCGGTGGCGGTCGCCGCGGTGAGCCCGAGGGCGCCGGACAGCAGTGACCGACGGCTGACTCCCGGGCGTGCGTGATCGTTCGACATGGTTCCTCCAAGGCGGCTGGGTCGGAACAAAGACGAAATATCCGATAGCAATATCCAATAGGATCTCGGATCTTGCCCGGGAGAATGACATAGAAAATGAGTTGACGGAAGAGGTCGCCGGGCACTGACCGGGATCGGATGATCACTGTCGGTATCTTGCGGGTAAGCGTTTACTGTTTGCCGTTCCGGACTCAACTTTCTTGCGTCAAGAAACCCCTACCCCGGTGGGTCGCTAGGGTCGGGGTATGCCGACGCCGAAGTTCATCCTCGACCTGCGCGAGAAGATCGGGCACGACCTGCTCTGGCTGACCGGGCTGAGCGCGGTGGTGCTGAACGGCGACGGCGACGTACTGCTGGTCAAGCGGGCCGACAACGGGCGCTGGAGCCTGATCGGCGGCATTCTCGAGCCGGGCGAGGAGCCCGCGGTCGCCGTGGTGCGAGAGATCCAGGAGGAGACCGCGGTCGAGGCCCGGGTCGACCGGCTGCTCAGCATCGAGGCCACTCCCCCGGCCGCCTACCCGAACGGCGACCGCGTCCAGTTCCTCGACCTCTGTTTCAGCTGCCACCCGCTCGGCGGCGAGGCCCGCGTCAACGACGACGAGTCCACCGACGTCCGCTGGTGGCCACTCGACGCCCTCCCCGACCTGACGCCCCGCGAACACCTGTGCCTCCAGCGCGCCCTCTCCCCCGCCGAGCAGCCGGTCTACGTCACCGCCGCAGACTGACCTGCAGGTCGCGCAGCCAGCGCTCGCTGATCGCCGGCTCCTGCGTCAACAGCTCCGCGAGCCGCCGCCGTACCTTCGGCGTCCGCGCCGCCGCGACCACCTTCACCGCCTCGGCCAGCGCCATCCGCGTCTTCTCGTCCCGCCCCGGATCCGCCACCTCCGGATCCGTCCACCGGGTACGGCGGAACGAGGCGGCCGTCTTGTACTGGTAGTCGCCGAAGTACGACCAGAGCCGCGCATCCAGCGAAACGTTCCGGATCGCCGACGCCGGCAACTCCGCCGCGAACCCGGCATGCTGCTGCCACCGCCAGGTCTTCGGGCTGGTCTTCGTCCGGGCCGTGATCCCGACGAACCGCAACTGCCGGCGGATCACGTCCCACTGCGCGTGCTCGTCGTCGCTCCACCGGCGCAGGACGGCGTACAGGTTCTCGAACGTCGAGCCCTCGTGGACCAGATCGACGAACACCGTCGGCCGGCCGCGCATCAGCTCTGCCGGGCCGAGGCCGGCCGCGGTCAGGTTCGTCCGTAGTTGCCGGAGCTCGGCGGGGGTCAGCGCGCTGCCGTCGCGCTGGTACAGCGACAACGGCAGCGGGTGCAGCCGCGAGCTCCAGTCCGTGTCGGCCAGCGCGCCGCTCAGCAGATCGAACAGGCTGTCCACCGAGCGGCCGACGAAGTACAACTCACCGTCCCCGCACTGCCCCAGGACCCGCGCCGCGCAGCGGGTCAGGTCCTCGAGGAAGAACGGCTCCCAGATCTGTACGTCGTCCAGCAGCGAGCCGAGGTTGTCCGGCCGGATCAGGTCCCACCGGAACGGCCGGTTCGGTTCCATGCGCTAGTGGGCGGCCTCGTGCCAGGTGCGGCCGACGCCGACCGAGACGTCCAGCGGGACGGCCATGTCGACGGCGTGGCCCATGTCGTGGCGGACCAGCTGCTCCAGGGCCTCGCGCTCGCCCGGGGCGATCTCGAAGACCAGTTCGTCGTGGACCTGGAGCAGCATGCGGGACTTCAGGCCTGACGAGCGCAGGGACGCGTCGACCTTGAGCATCGCCATCTTGATCACGTCCGCGGCCGAACCCTGGATCGGGGCATTCAGCGCCATCCGCTCGGCCATCTCACGGCGCTGACGGTTGTCGCTGGTCAGATCCGGCAGGTAGCGCCGGCGGCCGAGGATCGTCTCGGTGTACCCGGTCTTGCCCGCGTCGATGACGATCGACCGCAGGTAGTCCCGGACGCCGCCGAAGCCCTCGAAGTACTCGTCCATCAGGCCCTTGGCCTCGTCGACGCCGATCTTCAGCTGCTGACTCAGCCCGTACGCCGACAGGCCGTACGCGAGGCCGTAGTTCATCGCCTTGATCTTCGCGCGCTGCTCCTGGGTCACCTCGCCCGGCTCGACCGAGAACACCCGGGACGCGGTCACCGAGTGGAAGTCCATCCCGGAGTTGAACGCGTCGATCAGGCCCTGGTCCTTCGACACGTGCGCCATGATCCGCATCTCGATCTGGCTGTAGTCCGCCGACATCAGCGACTCGTTGCCCTCGCCGACCACGAACGCCTGCCGGATCCGGCGGCCCTCCTCGGTGCGGATCGGGATGTTCTGCAGGTTCGGCTCGGTGGAGCTGAGCCGGCCGGTGGCCGCGATCGTCTGGTTGAACGTGGTGTGGATCCGGCCGTCGCGCGGGCTGATCGTCTTCAGCAGGCCCTCGACCGTCTGTCGCAGCCGGGTCGCGTCCCGGTGCGCCAGCAGGTACGCCAGGAACGGGTGCTCGGTCTTCTCGAACAGCGCCTGCAGCGAGTCCGCGTCCGTGGTGTACCCGGTCTTGGTGCGCTTGGTCTTCGGCATCTGCAGCTCGTCGAACAGCACCACCTGCAACTGCTTCGGCGAGCCGAGGTTGATCTCCTTGCCGATCACCTCGTACGCCGACGCGGCCGCCTCGCGTACGCCGGTGGCGAACCGCTCCTCGAGCTGCTCCAGGTACGGCCGATCGACCGCGATCCCGTCCCGCTCCATGCCCGCGATCACCTGGATCAGCGGCAGCTCGACGTCCGCGAGCAGCGCCGTACCGGCCTGCTTCTCGAGCTCGGCGTCCAGCGTGTCGGCGAGGTCCGCGATCGCGCGGGCGCGCAGCATCGTGTGGTCCGCGGCCGGGCCGCCCTCGACGTCGTCGAAGCTCAGCTGCCCGTTGTCGGCCTCCTCGTTGCGCAGCTCGCGCTTCAGGTACCGCACGGTGAGGTCAGCAAGGTCGTACGCCCGCTGGTCCGGGCGGACCAGGTACGCACTGAGCTGGGTGTCCGAGCTCAGCCCGCCGAGCGTCCAGCCGCGCTCGAGGAAGCCGAGCAGCGGACCGTTCACGTCGTGCAGCGCCTTCGGCATCGCCGGGTCGGCGAGCCAGGCCTTCCAGGCCTCCTCGTCGTCCGGGGTCAGCGCCTCCGGGTCGAACCAGGCCGCCGCGCCCGTCGGGTTCGCCAGCGCGAGCCCGGTGATCTGGCCGGTGCCGCCGCCCCAGCTGCCCTGCACCGCGACGCCGACCCGCTCGCCGCCGCTGACGTGCTCCTTCAGCCAGGCCGCCAGCTCGCCCGGCTTCAGCTGGACGCCGTCCAGGTCGAAACCGTGGTCGACGGTCGCGTCTACCTCCTCGTGCTCGGCCACCAGCCGCTCGCGCAGCACCCGGAACTCCAGGCTGTCGAACAGCGTGTGCACCTTGTCCCGGTCCCAGGGGACCCGGGCCAGGTCGTCGACCGTCACGTCGAGGGTCAGGTCCCGGACCAGCTCGTTGATCTGCCGGTTCCGGATCACGTCGGCGAGGTGCTCGCGCAGCGACTCGCCGGCCTTGCCCTTGATCTCGTTCACCCGGTCGACCACGTCGTTCAGCGAACCGAACTGGTTCAGCCACTTGGCGGCCGTCTTCGGCCCGACGCCCGGGACGCCGGGCAGGTTGTCGCTCTGCTCCCCGACCAGCGCGGCCAGGTCCGGATACAGCCGGGGGCCGACGCCGTACTTCTCCTCGATCGCGGCCGGGTCCATCCGGGCGATCTCGGACACGCCGCGCTTCGGGTACAGCACCGTGACGTTCTCGTTGATCAGCTGGAACGAGTCCCGGTCACCGCTGCTGATCAGCACCTCGAAACCCTGCTCGCCGGCCTGCGTCGCGAGCGTCGCGATGATGTCGTCGGCCTCCCAGCCGTCGATCTCCGTGGTCGGGATCCGGAGCGCCTCCAGCACCTCCTTGACCAGCGAGATCTGGCCGCTGAACTCGTCCGGCGACTTCGACCGGCCGGCCTTGTACTCCGCGTACTGCTCGGTGCGGAAGGTCTTGCGGGACACGTCGAACGCGACGCAGATGTGGGTGGGCTGCTCGTCGCGGAGCATGTTGATCAGCATCGAGGTGAACCCGTACACCGCGTTGGTGTGCTGCCCGGTGGTGGTGGAGAAGTTCTCCACCGGGAGCGCGTAGAACGCCCGGTACGCCAGCGAGTGCCCGTCCAGCAGCAGGATCCGCGGTCGGCCGGTCGCCGGGGTCGCGGGGTCCTTGATCGTCGTCGTCGCATCAGTTTCTGGAGCCACACACCGACTCTAGTGGGTCCCACGGACAGTTCTGACACACTGCTGCAGTGACAGACAGGACAGATGAATCGAACCTCGGACCGGGCATGAACCTGGACGGCACCCTCCTGCAGACGATGGGAATCGTTGTCAGCGAGGCAACCGTGGACCGGGTCGTCGCGACCATGCCGGTCAAGGGCAACACCCAGCCGTACGGCCTGCTGCACGGCGGCGCGTCCTGCGTCCTGGCCGAGAGCCTCGGGTCGATCGGCTCCGCGCTGCACGCGGCGACGTACGGGAAGGTCGCGGTCGGCGTCGACATCAACGCCACCCATCACCGGGCGGTGCGTGACGGAGTGGTGACCGGGGTCGCGACGCCGGTCTACCTCGGCCGTACGACGACGTCGTACGAAGTGGTCATCACCGACGAGCGGGACAAGCGGGTCTGCACCGCGCGGATCACTTGCCAGCTGATTCCGGCGCCACCCGGGAGCTGACCGCGCGGCGGGCGAACGCGGAGCGTCGCGAGGACAGCAGGGCGAGCAGGTTCGGCGCGTGCTCCGCGGCCAGCCGGCGGCGGACGGTCAGCGTGTTCGCGAACCGCAGTACGCCGGCCTGACCGAGACCGAGGCGGGCCAGGAACCGGTTCGCCTCGCGGGCGATCGCGGGCGCGACCACGGCCAGGTGCGCACAGCTCTCGTACTCCGCCCAGGCGACCGCCTCCGCGATCAGCGCCTTGCCCAGGCCGTGCCGGCGGGCCGCGTCGCTGACGTGCAGGTACTCGACGGTGACCGTGCTGTCGTCGTGCAGCGGGCTGATCGCGGTCCGGCGCAGGTACGCCATCCCGTGCACCTCGCCGTCCAGCTCGACCACCAGCAGCCGGCCGGCCGGGTCGTCCAGATGCTTGCTGACGGCAACCTCCGCGGCGGCCGCGGACGGCGGCGCGGGGAGCCGGGACGGCAGCCCGGCGGCGGTGCTGAGCTCGCGCCACAGCGTGACCAGGGCACTCGCGTCCCCCGGCTGCGCGTCCCTCACCTCGACGGCTGCCACCACAGCGACCTCCCGGTCCGGTCCACCCCCGAGGTGAACAGACGGGCCGATACGCTCGTCCTCGCGCAACAGTAGGCCCTCGGGGGTCACATGCAAAGCTGACCACAGATGTCCGGAGGGACCAGGGTGTTCATCGGAATCGGGACCGTCGTGAATGTCGCGACGGTGCTCGTCGGTTCGGTACTCGGCGTGCTCGTCGGCCACCGGCTCAGTCACCGGACCAGGGACCTGGTCACCGACGCGATCGGCTTGGTCACGCTGCTGATCGCGATCTCCTCGGCACTCACCGTCGGCCAGAAGGCGCTCAGCGACGCGGTCGGTAGCAGCGCGCCGGTGCTGATCGTGCTCGGCGCGATGCTGATCGGCGGGATCATCGGCTCGCTGCTGCGGATCGAGCAGCGGCTGGAGGGGTTCGGCGCCTGGATGCAGCACCGGTTCGACCGCGGCGAGGGTGAGGGCAAGTTCGTCGAAGGGTTCGTGTCCGCATCGATGGTGTTCTGCGTCGGCCCACTGACCTTCCTCGGGGCGCTCTCCGACGGTCTCGGCCGCGGCGCGGACCAGTTGTTCCTGAAGGCAGTACTGGACGGCTTCACCAGCATCGCCTTCGCGGCGTCCTTCGGCTGGGGGGTCGCGGCGTCGGCACTCGTCGTACTCGTGGTGCAAGGCTCGATGACGGCGATAGGAGCGGTACTCGGCGACGTACTGCCCGACGCTCATGTGACCGCGCTCGGCGCCACTGGCGGTGTGATGCTGATCGGCGTCGCTCTCAGGTTGCTGAAGATCAAGCAGGTGGCAGTCGCCGACCTGTTGCCCGCGCTGATCGTCGCCCCGCTGCTGGTCCAGTTGCTCGTCGTGATCCGCAACTGAACCAGCAGCGTCGGCGTCAGTCCTCGCCCAGATAGGCCTTCCGGACCGAGTCGTTCACCAGCAGGTCCCGGCCGGTGCCGGACAGCACGATCTTCCCGACCTCGAGCACGTACCCGAAGTCGGCCCGCTTCAGCGCCGCCTGCGCGTTCTGCTCGACGAGCAGGATCGTCGTACCTTGCTTCTGCAGCTCGGTCACCGTGGACATGATCCGCTTCATCATCAGCGGCGACAGGCCCATCGACGGCTCGTCCAGCATCAGCAGCTTCGGCCGGCTCATCATCGCCCGGCCCATCGCGAGCATCTGCTGCTCACCACCGGAGAACGTCCCGGCCGGCTGCTTGCGGCGCTCCCCGAGGATCGGGAAGAGGTCGTACGCCGCCTGCAGATCGGTGCGCACTCCCGACGGGTCCTTGCGGGAGAACGCCCCGAGCATCAGGTTCTCCTCGACCGACAGCCGCGGGAAGATCCGCCGCCCCTCGGGCGAGTGCGCCAGGCCGCGGGTAACGATGTCGTGCGCCGCCACGTGGTCGATCCGCTCACCCTGGAACCAGATCTCCCCCGACGTCGGCCGGAGCAGGCCCGAGATCGTCTTCAGCGTGGTGGTCTTGCCGGCGCCGTTGGTGCCGATCAGCGACACCACCTGCCCCTGCTCCACGCTGAAGCTGATCTTCTTCACCGCGACGATCTTGCCGTAGGCAACTTCCAGGTCCTTGACCTCGAGCATCCCGGTCATGGGGCCTCCCTGTCTGGACTGAGGAGTGGAGGGAGCGAAGCGACTGGAACGACGAGGGAAGACAGGGAGCAACAGCCCCATGACCCGCCGCGACGGAGTCGCGGCATCAGTACAGTCATGGGGCCTCCTCTGCCGGTACGTCGTCCTGCGGGCGCTCGTCCTCGTCGTCCTCGCCGGTGCCGATGTACGCCTCGATCACCCGCGGGTCGGACTGCACCTCGTCGGGCGTGCCCTCGATCAGGGCCTCGCCCTGGACCAGGCAGAGCACCCGGTCGCAGAGGTTGAAGATGAACCGCATGTCGTGCTCGATCACCACCACCGCCAGCCCGGCGTCCCGGATCTTGAAGATCAGGTCACTGGCCTGCCGGGTCTCCTGCGGGTTCATACCGGCCGTCGGCTCGTCCAGCAGGATGAGCTTCGGGTCGGTGGCCAGCGCCCGGGCGATCTCGAGCCGGCGCTGGTCGCCGTACGGCATGTTCCGGGCCAGGTGCTCGGCGGACTTGCCGAGACCGACGAAGTCCAGCAGTTCCTGCGCCCGCAGCCGGGTGGCCGCCTCCTCGTGCCGGAACTTCGGCCCGTGCAGCACCGAGGTGAGCGCGCCCGCGCTGGTCCGGCAGTACCGGCCGACCATCACGTTCTCCAGCGCGGTCATGTTCGCGAACAGCCGGATGTTCTGGAACGTCCGTGCCATCCCGGCCCGGACCACCGCCCGCGGCTTCGGCGGCAGCGGCGCCAGCGGACCCGGCACCGGCGGGGTCAGCCCCGGGTTCGTCTCGACCAGCGGCATGTCCTTCATGCCGCCCCCTCGCATCCGGGTCGGCAGGAACCGCATCGGCCTCTTCTGCGGCGGCGAGGCAGCGAACCGGACCTGGCCGCTGGTCGGCCGGTAGAGGCCGGTGAGGCAGTTGAAGAACGTCGTCTTGCCGGCCCCGTTCGGGCCGATCAGGCCGACGATCTCGCCCTGCCGGACGCTCAGGTTCACGTTGTTCACGGCCAGCAGACCGCCGAACCGCATCGTCACACCGGTTGCCTCGAGTACCGTGTCGCCGGTCGTCGCCGGCCGGTCCACGTCCTGGACGGTGGTCATTTCGCCTCCCCGGTGACGAGCTGTTCCTCTTCGATCTCGGTGGCCAGTTCCTCGTCCTCCTCGTGGAACTCCAACTGCCTTCGTCTGCTCGCGACCAGGCCCTCGGGCCGGAACCGCATCATCAGCACCAGCAGCAGACCGAACATCAGCAGCCGGTACTCCGAGAAGAACCGCAGCTTCTCCGGCAGCAGCTTCAGGATCGTTGCACCCAGCAACACACCGGCGATGGTGCCCATACCGCCCAGCACGATCGCGGCCAGCAGGAACGCCGACTCGATGAACTGGTACTGGTCCGGGCTGACCGCGGCGTCCTGGTGGGCCTTGATGGTGCCGGCCAGACCGGCCAGGAACGCGCCGACCGCGAACGCGAGCAGCTTCAGCCCGAACACGTTCACGCCCATCGCCTCGGCGGCCTTCTCGTCCTCCCGGATCGCCACCCAGCCGCGCCCGATCCGGCTGTTGTTCAGCCGCGCGAAGATCAGGATCACGACACCGATCAGGATCAGCAACAGGAAGTAGTAGTTCGAGAACCGTCCGAGGTCGATCCCGGCGACGGTGTGATCCTTGCCGAAGTCGAAACTGCCGATCTTCAGGTCCGGAATACCGGGGATGCCGTTCGGGCCGTTGGTCAGGTTCGGGCCGTTGTTGCCGTCCAGGTTGCCCATCGTGAACCGGAAGATCTCACCGAAGCCGAGCGTGACGATCGCCAGGTAGTCGCCGGAGACCCGCAGCGTCGGCGTACCGATGATCAGGCCGAGCGTCGCGGACACCGCCGCGCCGACCAGCATCACCACCAGGAACGGCGGCTTCCAGCCGACCGTCGCGAACGCCGAGTTCGACAGTACGGCGGCCGTGTACGAACCGGCGCCGAGGAACGCGATGTACCCGAGGTCCAGCAGGCCGGCCAGGCCGACCACGATGTTCAGGCCCATCGCGGTGGCGCTGAAGATCAGCACCTGGTTCGCGATCGACATGTTCGCGTCCGACCCGTTCTGGGTGAACGGGAACAGGAACGCGACCACGAACGCGGCCAGCGTCAGCACCCGCTTGCGGCGCTGCGCGACGTGCCCGATCCAGGTCAGCGCACCGGTACGGAACAGCGTCACCGCGACGATCGCGACGAACACCAGGCAGAGGATGAACGACCACGCGTCCTGCAGGCCGAGCGCGTACGCCGCGGCGTACAGGATCGCGCCCATCAGCACCGCGATCGACAGGATCTCGGCCCAGCCCGGCAGCCGGGCCTCGCTCATGTCCCGCAACTGCCGCAACGGCAGCATCCAGCCCGACACCGCGAGCAACAGCGCGCCGACCAGCGACACGTAGCCGCCCGGATTCACGTTGATCAGGCCGCCGGCCTGGGTGGTGATCGCGATCACGATCAGCACCATGTAGAGCGCCAGACCGGTACCGAGCATCCGCAACCCCAGCGTGGCGTCCAGCCATGCACCGAGCTTGGTCAACGGGCCTTTCTCGGCCAGCAGCAGCACGAGCGACAGCAGCGCGCCGATGATCGTGAGGATCTGCAGGCCGCCCGGGTAGAAGTCGATCGACAGGTCGTTCAGGATCTGGCCGTTGTAGCTCCAGGACAGGAACGAGCCGATGATCACCAGCGCCGCGCCGACGAGCCCGAGCGGCCACGCGAGCGGGTTGGCCGGCTTCGCCACCGGAGCCTGGGGCGCCATGTTCGCAGGCGTTTTCACGTCGGTCATGCCCGGTCCACCACCCTCGCGCCGAGCAGGCCCTGCGGCCTGAAGACCAGAACCAGAATCAGGATCACGAACGCCCAGACGTCCTTCCAGGTGCTACCGCCGAACTGGCCCGGGATGTACTGCGTGGCCATCGCCTCGACCACCCCGAGCACCAGACCACCGACGACCGCGCCGTAGACGTTGCCGATACCGCCCAGGACCGCGGCGGTGAACGCCTTCAGACCGGCCAGGAAGCCCATCCGGAAGTCGATGTTGTTGTTCTGCAGGCCCTGCGAGACACCCGCGATCGCCGCGAGCACCGCACCGAGGGCGAAGGCGACCACGATGATCCGGTCCACGTTGATGCCCATCAGGCGCGCGGTGTCCGGGTCCTGCGAGACGGCCTGCATACCGCGGCCCAGCCGGGTCCGGTTGATGAAGAACCACAGCAGGACGGCGCAGACCACGAGCGCCGCGACCGTGAAGATCGCGGACCGCTGGATCGTCACACCGCCGACCTGCAGCGCCTTGCCGGTCACCACGTCGAGCTGCGGGAACGGGATACGTGCCTTCGCGCTCGGCCAGTTGACCTTGTTGAGGACGGCCTTGAAGAAGATCCAGCCGACCTCCGCGACGACCGCTGCCACCACGGCCGCGACAGCCACGGTGCGGACGTCGATCCGTACCCGCGCGTGCTGCTTGCACGCCAGGCCGGCGAGCATGCCCACGCCCGTACCGATGACGGCACCGCCGACGATCGCCGCCGCGACGTACAGCGCGGCGAGATCGGTGCTGATCAGCAGTACGACGATCCACGCCGCCACCGCGCCGCCCCCACCGCCGAGCAGCGGGGCCCGGTCGTACCACTTGGTGACCGGGTTGTCCAGGTTCTCCTTCGTCTGCCGGTTGCCGGCGACGTAGCCGGCCGCGATCGCCAGACCGGCGAACACCGCCACGGTCCACGCCGGGCGCTCGTAGAACAGCCGGATGAACTCCTGCAGGAACACCGAGATACCGATCGCGGTGATCAGCGGTGCGAGTCGTGGCGCGTTCCGCAGGGGACGGTACGCGACACGCTCCATCAGCACCGCGGTACTGACCGACGCGATCATCGCGCCGACGATCATCACCGGCAGGATCCACACGCTGGTCTGACCGTTGAAGAACAACAGGTACGTCGTCAGCGCGCCGAACGCGCCGATCATGAACACCTCGCCGTGGGCGAAGTTGATGAGCTGCACGATGCCGTACACGACCGTGTATCCGACCGCGATCAGGGCGTACAGCGAGCCCAAGGTCAACCCGTTGACGAGTTGCTGGAAGAACTGGTCCACGTCGACCTCCCATCTGCCTCGGTTGTGACATGCCAGGGGGGTGGGAGGATCACTCCCACCCCCCTGACATGAGGTCGACCCTGCTTACTTGTCCTCGAACGCCTTGGTCTCGACGGTGGTCCACTTGCCACCGGCAACCTTGTAGACGGTCAGCACCTTCGAGGTGGTGTCGCCGTACTGGTCGAACGCCACCTTCCCGGTGACGCCGTCGAAGGAGACCTTGCTCATGGCATCGATCGTCGCCTGCCGCGCGGACTCGACGTCCTTGGCGTCCTTCAGCGAGGTCTTCAGCGCGTCGATGATCGCGTTCGCCGCGTCGAACGAGTAGCCGCCGTACGCCGCGTAGGGCTCCTTGAAGCCGGCCGCGTTGTAGTCCGAGACGAACTTCTTCGCCGAGGCCAGCGCCTCGACCGGGGCGCCGACGGAGGTGGCCAGGTCGTTGTCGCTGGTCTTGCCGGCCAGGGTGATGTACTTCGGGTCGTAGATGCCGTCGCCGCCCATCAGCGGGACGTTCAGGCCGGCGGCCTTCGCCTGCTGCGACAGCGGACCGGCCTGCGGGTACTCACCGCCGTAGTAGATGGCCTGCGGGTTCGACGGCTTGATCGCGGACAGCGCGGCCTGGTAGTTCGAGTCGTCCGGGTTGATCGTCTGGGCCGCGACGACCGTGCCGCCCAGCTTCTTGAACTCCTGGGTGAAGGTGCCGACCAGGCCCTGGCCGTAGGCCTTCTTGTCGTGGATCGTGGCGACCTTGGTGATCTTCGCGGTCTCGTACAGGTACCGGGCCGCGAACGGGCCCTGGACCGCGTCCGTGGTGCAGGTCCGGAAGTACGTCGGGTACGGCCGCTTCGGGCTGGTCTGCCAGTTGGCGCCCTGGGTCAGGCCCGGGCCGGTGTTGGCCGGCGAGACCTGGACGATGTTCTTCGCCGCGAGAACCGGCTGCACCTGCTGGCTGGTGCTGGTGTTCAGGGTGCCGACGACACCGACCACGTTGTTGTCGCTGGCGAGCGCGGTGGCGGCGTTCTTGCCGGTGTCCGGCTTCGCCTCGTCGTCCTTGGCCTCGACCTCGAGCTTCCAGCCCGGGATCGCGTTGGAGTCGTTGGCCTGCTTCACGGCGAGTTCGACGGAGTGCTGGATACCCAGACCCAGGGCCGACAAGTCTCCGGACAGCGGCGCGATAACGCCGATCTTCGCGGTCTTGGTCGAGCCTCCGGAGCCCCCGCCAGAGTTGTTGCCACTGCGTGAGCCGCAGGCAGTCAGGGCCAACGACGCAACGATCAGCGTCGCGCCGACCCGTACTACGGAACGCTGGTGCACTGTTCCTCCAATGTCTGGATAGTCCCAGCGAACCGGGACTCTCGCGCATTTGCCGCGAGCATCCGCAGGTTAGACCCGGGGATGGTTCCAAGCGAACAGCGCACTGCCTGTGTTGTGAGGTCGTTACCCCGGTAAGTATCGTCCGATCACCTGGATACTGACCCCGCAGGTGTGGCAGTGACATACGGTCAGCAAACGGTCTGCCTCGGTGAGATTCGGCGCGGGTCAACCGGGCTGACCGCCACGGTTCGTCACGATTGCGCCGCCGGGTTCACCTCACGGTCACGACACGCCGTAGGAGAACCCCGTCGTACCGCTGTCGTGCTGCTGCCGTGCTGCTGTCGTGCTGCTGCCGTGCTCAGGAATCGCCGGCCTCGTTGACCACCAGTTCGGCCACCTGGCGCATCGAGACCCGCTTGTCCATCGCGGTCTTCTGGATCCACCGGAACGAGTCCGGCTCGGACAGCCCGAACTTGGTCTGCAGGATCGACTTCGCCCGGTCCACCAGCTTCCGGGTCTCCAGCCGCTCGGCGAGGTCCGCGACCTCCCGCTCCAGCTCGGCGAGCTCGACGTACCGGGAGGCGGCGATCTCGATCGCGGGCAGCAGGTCGGCCTTGGAGAACGGCTTCACCAGGTACGCCATCGCGCCCGCGTCCCGGGCCCGCTCGACCAGCTCCCGCTGCGAGAACGCGGTCAGCATCAGCACCGGCGCGATCCGCTCCCCCGCGATCTTCTCCGCCGCGCTCAGCCCGTCCAGCTTCGGCATCTTCACGTCGAGGATCACCAGATCCGGCTTCTGTTCGATCGCCAGCCGGATCGCCTCCTCCCCGTCCCCCGCCTGCCCGACGACGTCATACCCCTCTTCCGCGAGCATCTCAGCCAGATCCATCCGAATCAGAGCCTCGTCCTCAGCGATCACCACACGCTTAGCAGTCACACCCGACACCTTATCGACCCCACCTCACGACTTCGGCCCCACAAACCCATCCAGCGCCATGACAGCTTCCTTCCGGCTGACCGCGATCGCATTGGCCCGCGGCTGCCGCCAAGCAATCCCCAACTGATCCAGTGCATCCGTCAGGATCTTCCGGATGTCCTCCGACTCGTTGGAGAACATGTACCGCACGTAGTAGTACCGCCGGCCGTCCGGCTTGCTAGCCCAGTTCACGAACCGGCACCCGTCCGAGTGGAACAGCCCCCGCACCAACTGTTCGGGGTACGCGGCAACAATCTCCCGCTGCCACCCCACCAACTCGATCTTCCGCAGATGCTTCCGCCCCGGCCCGTGCTGCGGGAACAGACACGGCCAATGCTTCCACCGCGCCTCCGTCAGTACGACACCCGCGCGACGACGCGGACAAGGTCTCGCGGTCGGTTTGACCAGCTGGATGGTCTCGAAGATCTCCTGATTGAGATCGGGATACCCCTCGTCGTTGGCGATCTGCAACGTGAACACCCCACGTCGAGCCCGCGCGATCGACCCGTCCCCCAGATACCACCCCAGCAACAACGCGTACGCCGCCTCATCCAAGTCGGCCCCGTCACACCGCGGACAGGGCGTCCCCTGGAACCCGGTCCCCCGCGGCAACCCACGCCGCTGATACAGCCGCCGCCACCGCCGAATCGTCTTGACGGCAACACCATGGATCTCAGCGTTCGTCTTGTCAGCAACCCCGTTGTCCGACATCCGCAGCGCAGAGTCCACCGTCTCCTGCGACCTGAAGTGAGGCATGCCACATGTTCGCGTCGCCCACCGACAGTTTGTGCCGGGTGTGGGATTCGAACCCACACGCTCTTGCGAGCAACGGATTTTGAGTCCGCAGTGTCTGCCATTCCACCAACCCGGCAAGGCCGCAGAAGAACTGTACCGGTTGGGCGGCCGGATCCACGCATCGGCCCTGCGACACCACGCCTCACGTGCTCGAGGCCGGCAGTCAGTCGACCGCCGGCCTCGGCAACATCACCATCTCTGTCCTTGCGACCGCTCTTCGCCCTACGGGTTGGGGCTGCGGTAGGCGGGGGCTATGCCTTCTATGGCGTCGCCCATGCGGTGGACTCGGAGGGCGTTGGTGGAGCCGGGGATGCTGGGTGGGGAGCCGGCGACGATGACTACCAGGTCGCCCTTTTCGAGGATGCCTAGTTCGAGGAGGCGCTGGTCGACCTGGCGGACCATTTCGTCGGTGTGTTCGACGGTGGGGACGATGTGGGTGGTGATGCCCCAGACCACGCTCAGCCAGGAGCTGACCGACGGGACCGGGGTGAAGGCCAGCAGCGGGACC
>NZ_DASRVN010000484.1:0-7650 GCF_035655035.1 Kribbella sp.
GCCGCGACCAGCCGGATGTGCTCCGACAGCAGCATCCCGTTGCCGAACACGTCACCGGACATGTCGCCGACGCCGACGACCGTGAAGTCCTCGTTCTGGCAGTCGTGGCCGAGCTCGCGGAAGTGCCGCTTGACCGACTCCCACGCGCCGCGCGCGGTGATGCCCATCGCCTTGTGGTCGTAGCCGACCGAGCCGCCGGACGCGAACGCGTCGCCCAGCCAGAACCCGTACTCCTTCGCGACCCCGTTCGCGATGTCGGAGAACGTCGCCGTTCCCTTGTCCGCGGCAACCACCAGGTACGCGTCGTCACCGTCGTACCGGACCACGTCCCGGGGAGGAACGATGTCGCCGGCAACGATGTTGTCGGTGATGTCCAGCAGCCCGGAAATGAAGGTCTTGTACGACGCGATGCCCTCGGCCAGCCAGGCATCCCGGTCCACCGACGGGTCCGGCAGCTGCTTGGCGTAGAACCCGCCCTTCGCGCCGACCGGCACGATCACCGAGTTCTTCACCATCTGCGCCTTCACCAGGCCGAGGACCTCGGTACGGAAGTCCTCACGCCGATCCGACCAGCGCAGACCACCACGGGCGACCGCACCGAACCGCAGGTGCACACCCTCGACCTGCGGCGAGTACACGAAGATCTCGTACGCCGGCCGCGGCTGCGGCAGGTCCGGGATCGCCTTCGGCTCCAGCTTGAGCGAGATGTACGACCGCGGCTGCCCGTCCGGTCCCGGCTGGAAGTAGTTCGTCCGCAGGGTCGCCTTCATCACGGTCAGGTACGACCGCAGGATGCGGTCCTCGTCCAGGCTCTGGACCGTGTCGAGCGCGGCCAGGATCTCCTTCTCCAGCTGGTCGCAGCGCATCGTGCGGTCCGGGTCGTCGGCCGCACCGCGCGCGGGGTCGAAGCTGGTCTCGAACAGCTGCACCAGCAGGCCTGCAACGTCCACGTGGTTCAGGAAGGTGTTCTCGATGTAGTCCTGGCTGAACGGCGTACCGCCCTGGCGCATGTAGCGCTGGTAGGCGCGCAGGATCGACACCTGCCGCCAGCTGAGGCTGCCACGCAGTACCAGCGCGTTGAGCTTGTCGGACTCGGCCCGTCCTTCCCACACCGCCTGGAACGTGTCGGAGAACAGCGTGCGCAGCTCCTCGCGCTCTTCGCTGTCCTCAGGCGCCCGCAGCCCGAAGTCATAGATGTACGCCATGCTGCCGTCGGCCCGGCGGATCTCGTACGGGCGTTCGTCGACAACCTCCACGCCCATCGCGCTCAGATGCGGCAGTACGTGCGACAGCGACAAGGCCGAGCCGGTGCGGAACACCTTGAAGCGGCGCTCGCCCTCCCACTCCTCGTCGATCGGGCTGTACAGCGACATCGCCAGCCCGTTGTCCGCGGGCAGCCCGTCCAGCACGTGCACGTCGTTGACCGCGACGCGGGCGTCGAAGTCCTCCTTGTACGCCTCCGGGAACGCGTCGGCGTACCGGCGGAACAGCTTCGTGACCGCACCGTCGCCACCCTGCGCGTGCAGCGCCGCGGTGAAGTCGTCCTCCCACGCACGGGTCGCCTCGACGACCTGCTGCTCCAGGGTGTCCGCGTCGAACTCGCCGACGGTCTCGCCCTGCTTCATCCGGACCACGAAGTGCACGCGGGCCAGCACGGACTCGGTGACGTACGCCGCGTACGTGACGGACTCGGCGCCGATGGCGTCCTTGAGGATCTGCTGCATGCGCAGCCGGACCGCCGTGGTGTAGCGGTCACGCGGCAGGTACACCAGGCAGGACAGGTACCGGTTGTACACGTCACGGCGTACGAACAGCTTCACCGCGCGCCGCTCCTGCAGGTGCAGGACGGACTGCACGATCGGCAGCAGGTCCTCCACAGGAGCCTGCAGCAGCTCGTCGCGCGGGTAGGTCTCCAGTACGTCGAGCAGGCCCTTGCCGCTGTGGCTGTTCGGGTCGAAACCGGTCAGCCGGAACAGCTCCAGCGCCTTGCGCCGCAGCACCGGCACCTGCATGACGCTCTCGGTGTACGCCGTCGACGACAGCAGGCCGATGAACCGGCACTCACGGACCGGTGCGCCGTTCTCGTCGAACTGCTTGATGCCTACGTAGTCGAGGTACGACGACCTGTGCACCGTGGAGCGGGAGTTCGCCTTGGTGAGGATCAGCAGCTTGCGTTCACGGGCCTTGGCGCTCACCTCGGGCGGCAGCTTGCCGGAGCCCGGCTTCGGATCCGGCCGGAGGATGCCCAGCCCGGTCCCGGGGCGGCCGCGCAGGATGCCCTGGTCGCCCTCCATGGTGAAGTCGTACTCGCGGTAGCCGAGGAAGGTGAAGTGCTCGTCGGCCAGCCACTCCAGCAGCTCGCGGGCCTCCTCCACCTCGCTCTCCGGCACCGGCAGGCTGTCGGCGTGCAGGCCGGCCGCGATGCTGACCGCCTTCTCGTGCATCTTCGGCCAGTCCTCGACGGCCTCGCGGACGTCGTTCAGCACCTTGAGCAGCTCCCGCTCGAGCGCGCGGTGCTCCGCGACGTCGGCGATCCGCTCGATCTCCAGGTGCATCCAGCTCTCCCGGACCAGGTCGTGCTCGTCCGGGGAGGTGGCGTCGTCCAGGACCTCCTGCAGGGTGCCGGCGACGTCGCGGCGGACCACGAACTGCGGGTGGATCAGCAGCTGCAGCTCCAGGTTCCGGTCGGTGATCACCATCGACGCGGTGTCGACCAGGAACGGCATGTCGTCGATCACGATCTCGACGACGGTGCGGCCGTCCGCGGACCAGCCGTACTCCTCGGGCGTCGGGGTAAAGACGTGCACCTTCGCGGTGCCCTGCGGCCGGGACATGGCCGACTTGTAGTGGTGCCGCGCGGCACCGAGACAATCGTTCGGCTGGCGTTCTGCGACGTCCTCGGCGGCAACGTGCCGGTAGTACTGCTCGAGGAAGGTCTTCAGCTTGACCGGGTCGACCACTTTGTCGTGCCCATGGGTTCCCGTGGCCACCGCCTTCGCGATCACATCGGCCTTCAGGACGTCCAGCTTGCTCTGCATTCCCCACCGTCTCCACACGTGACGTCGGCGTCGGCTCCCGCCGGACCGCACCACATTGTGCGGTCACTCAGAGATTAGTCCACCTTTGTCACTGGTGTGGTGTCGGGACGGGCCTGTCATCGTTTGGAAAGGCGCAGTGCCAGAGCCGGGCAGGCGAGGACTGCGCGGCGCGCATCCGGGAGCTCACCGGCGGTGATCTCGCGACCCCGCAGGACCGGGAATCCCCACTCGTCGAGGGCGACGTCGGCGGGCAGAAGGCCCGCGCACAAGCCGTGTCCGTCGCAGCGCGTCCAGTCGATCTCCAGCTTACTCATCGGGTCCCTCCGAGCACTCCGAGCACGGGCCGGCCGCACCCCGATCCGTTCAGGTGCCGCCGTACGTCGGCGTCGAACACCTCGAGCGCCGATGTGAGGAACCTCGCAGTCCCGTCCGGGTGCGCGCAGGCTCCCCGGCCCGGAACCAGCCCGAGATGCCGCTGGGCGTCGTACCAGCCGTCCGGGTCGCCGACGGTCATCCGGGCGAAGTCGTCGACCAGGGCGCCGAGGCCGAACACACACGGGCCGCACTGCCCGGCTGACTGACCTCTCAGCCACTCGGCGACCCTGGTGACCTCTCCCAGCGGACAGGTGTCGGAGCCGAGCGCCAGGACGATGCCCGCGGACACCTCCGGTCGCTGGAGCGTTACGCCTTCGGTGTGCGCCAGCCAGCGCCCGTGGTACCCGCCCAGAAGGACAGGACCCGGTTCTGCACCGGCGTACTGCAGGACTGTGTCCAGCGGGATACCGTTCGGTGTCTCGATCACACCTGGGTGCTGGACGGCTCCAGCGATCGTCAGGAGTTGCGTACCCGGCTCGGTGCTCAGCCCTGTGCTGCTGTACCCACGAGACCCCAGCCGCGCCAGTACGGCGAGTTGAGCGAACGTCTCCACGTTGGAGAGGAACGTCGGGCGCCGGTGGTACCCCTTACGCGTCGGGAGCACCCGACGCCCCGGTGGTACGGCGGTACCGCCCTCCAGCACGCTCAACACCGCACGGGCCTCCCCCGCGACGAACCGGCCCGGTGTCTCCCGTACCTCGATGGCCAACCGGTCGTCACGCTCCATCAGCGCCTGCCGGAGCGACATGGCGGCCTCACGGTCGTGTACGGCGATCAGCACGTGCGGCGCGCGTAGTGCATGCGCCAGACCGACAGCACCGTCCAGGACGAGGTGGGGTGCACGCGTCAGCAGTAGACGGTCCTTGCGGCTCACCGGCTCGCTCTCGGATCCGTTGACCACAACGGCTTCCACGCCGCGCTTCGGAAGGTCCTGGAGCTTCAGAGCTACCGGGAACGCCGCGCCACCGCGGCCTCTGAGCCCTACTGCTTCACAGAGCCGTAAGTACTCGTCACGGGACAGCTCAGGCTGCTGGCCGTGCGTCAGCAGGTGACGTTGGAGGTCCAAGCGCCCCTGGTCGAGTCCAGCGAGGACTCTGGCCTCACCGATCACTCTGACGTCGTCAATGGTGATCACTGTGTCCTCCAAACCCTTCCAGGTAGTGCGTTGAGTCGGTAGGCACCTGCGGTCGCCACCGCAGTCAGACAGCCGAGCGTGATGCCGAGCATCCACGGCGTACTGCGGTCCGTACCGGCCAGGAGTGCGTGCCCGATGGACAGCAGCCAGCCGATCGACGCAGCGATGTGCAGCTTGCGCCAGACCTTCGTGAACTTCTCCGACACGGCCAGCCGGCCACGGGCTGCCCCGACGAGTGACGCCAGCACCAGGCTGTACAGAGCGAGCACACCGACGACCATGGCGAACGGCCGGTAGCTAGAGCCGAACGGCCACAGCAGTACCGTCGGGCTGATGCTCACGTAGCTGTCGGCGATCACTGCGATGACATGCGTCGCCAGCAGCGCGAGGCCCGTAACAGCAGCCGAGCGGTGCACGTACTGCAGCCAGAACCGCCACTGCGGTCGCCGCACGCGCGGCATCACCATGCCGAGCACCGCAGACAGCGTGAACATGACCATCGTGACCACGCCGGCCGCGCGAGCCAGGTACCAGAGCGTCATCAGGCGGCCCTGCTCGCTGTCGGCCAGCCCGACAACTCGGTGACCTCACCGTCCGCGTCGATCAACCGGGCCGGGTGCCCAGCGAGCTTCAGCCGGCCAAGCGCGGCATCGCCCGTGGCCACGAGCGCAGTGCTGAAGGTGTTCGCCCGTACCGCGGTCGGCGCCCACACCGACGCGGTGCGGTACCTGCCGTCCGCGGGCTGTCCGGTGCGCGGGTCGATGACATGGTGGCCGTAGCCGCTCGGCGTCTGCCACCGCCGTACCGTCCGGGTCGAGGTGGTCAGACCACCGTGCGCCAGCGACACGAGTACGCCGGTATCACCGGCACGCTCGGCGACCGTGATCACCCAGGGCTTCTTCGGTACGCCGGCCGCGCGCAGGTCGCCGCCGATCTCGACCAGCACGGCGCAGCCGTAGCGCTTGCTGAGTACGTTCGCGGCCCGGTCCGCGGTCCACGCCTTCGCGGTGGCACCGAGGTCGAGCGCGCAGTCCGTCGGTACGCCGAGCATCGCCAGCTTCCGGTTCAGCCGTACCTGCTGCCAGCCGGCCACCGGCTTCGGCTCACCGGGCTCCTGCGGGAAACGCCGCCGTACCGTCTCGATGTCGGCGTCGTACCCGGCCGCGATCACCGCGGGTCCGACCGTCGGGTCGACCGCGCCGCCGCTCACCTGCGCCGCGACCAGGCTGACGTCGACCAGGTCGACGAGCAGCCGCGACACCGGCACGAGCGCACCTGCCCGATTGTTGACAATCGACAGCTCGGAGTCCGGGCGGAACCGGCTCGCGGCCTTGTCGACCCGGTCCATCAGGGTCTCGAGCTCGGCACAGGCCGCGCCGAGGACTGCCGGATCGTCAACAGTCAGACGAACCGTGCAGCTCCAGGCGGACCAGGTGCGGGCGGCGGTCATGATCCGTGGCTCCCACCCTGCGACGTGCCGGAGTTCGTCGAACCCAGACCGCTGGTGCTTCCGGAGCTGGAACCGCTGTTCGAGCTGTTGCTGTCGCCCGAGCTGCTGCTCGTCGTGCCTGAGGTGTTACTGCTCGAGTGCTTCGCCGAGACCACGGCGACCGAGACCCCGGTCGCGCCGACCCCCAGGACGGCAGTGGCTATCGCGGCGGCCGAGGCGCGGCGCAACCAGCGCGGGCCGGTGGGCTGGGATTCATCTGTTCTGACCATGCCCCAAGCCTCTGCCGGGGCGCTTCAGCCGCACTCCAAGAGAAGCTCAAGCCACCGTCAAGTTCTCCTGAAAGGTCTCTGAGAACAGTTCTCAGGAGCCGAGCGCGCAGTCGGTCTCGCAATGCTTGCCGACGGCCTCGACAACCTCGTCCGCGGCCTCGCCGAGCATCGCGAACCGCTCCGGCCCGAACACGTCGACGAAGAACTCCCGCACCCGCGCCGCGTGCGCCGGCGCACACTCCCTGATGGCCGCCAGGCCGTCCTCGGTGATGACGATCTCCGGGTACCGCGACTCGCAGGCCTCCTTGCGGATCAGCCCGCGCTTCTCCATCCGGGACAGGTGGTGCGACAGCCGGCTCTTCTCCCACTGCGTCGACCGGCCGAGCTCGAAGGCCCGCATCCGGCCGTGCTCGGACTCGGACAGGTTGACCAGTATCTCGAAGTCCGACTTGGACAGCCCGAAGTCCCGCTGGAGGTGCCGCTCCAGATGCGTCTCCAGCGTCCGCTGCATCAGCAGATAGCTGCGCCATGCCTTCTGCTCGTCGTCGTCGAGCCACGGTCCCTTGCTCACGTCGTCCATCCTACGGCAATGGGTTGACACATCAACCCGAGACGCTAGGGTTGACACATCAACCTAACTCTTCTGGGGAGTGAACGGATATGAGCACGAAGCTGATCGCCGTCGTCGGAGCGACCGGGGCACAGGGCGGCGCGGTGGCCCGGGCGATCCTGGCGGACCGGTCCGGCGAGTACGCCGTACGGGCGCTGACCCGGAACCCGGAGTCCGCGAAGGCGCGGGAGCTCGCGGCGGCCGGCGCCGAGGTCGTGGCGGCGGACCTCGACGACGAGGCGAGCGTGCGGGCCGCGTTCGAGGGCGCGTACGGCGCGTACGTGGTGACGAACTACTGGGCGCCGCTGACCCCGGAGCAGGAGGCCGCGCGGACCAGAGCCGAGATGGAGCTGGAGCAGGCGGAGACCGCGGCGCGGGCCGCCCGGGACGCCGGCGTCCGGCACCTGGTCTGGTCGACGCTCGAGGACACGCGGCCGTTCTTCGCCGGACGGGACGACGTACCGAGCCTGGACGGCGGGCGGTACAAGGTCCCGCACTTCGACGCGAAGGGCGAGGCCGACGCGCTGTTCACGAAGTACGGCGTGCCGACGACGTTCCTGCGGACCACCTTCTACTTCGACGCGTTCGTCAATGCCATGCGGCCGACGCGGAACGCCGACGGCACGCTGACGATCTCGTTCCCGATGGGCGACCGGCGACTCTCCGGGGTGTCCTCCGACGACATCGGCCGGAGCGCGTTCGCAATCCTCAAGCGCCCGGATCTCATTGGTGCGACCATCAGTATCGCGGGAGACCACCTCACCGGCACGCAG
>NZ_DASRVN010000485.1:0-2285 GCF_035655035.1 Kribbella sp.
GCCCAGCACGCCCAGGCCGTTGACCATGGTGGTGTGCGAGTCGGTGCCGACCACGGTGTCCGGGTACGCCTGCATGACCCCAGACGATTCTGCACGCGCCATGATCGTCCGGGCCAGGTACTCGATGTTGACCTGGTGCACGATGCCGGTGCCCGGGGGGACGACCTTGAACTCGTTGAACGCGGTCTGGCCCCAGCGCAGGAACTGGTAGCGCTCGCGGTTGCGTTCGTACTCCAGCGCGACGTTGCGGGCGAACGCGTCCTCGCGGCCGAACAGGTCGGCGATCACCGAGTGGTCGATGACCAGCTCGGCGGGGGCGAGGGGGTTGACCTTGGTCGGGTCGCCGCCCAGGTCGTTGACCGCCTCGCGCATGGTGGCGAGGTCGACGACGCAGGGCACGCCGGTGAAGTCCTGCATCAGCACCCGCGCCGGGGTGAACTGGATCTCCACGCTCGGGTCGGCGGTGGGGTCCCAGCCGCCGAGGGCCCGGATGTGGTCGGCGGTGATGTTCGCGCCGTCCTCGGTGCGCAGCAGGTTCTCGAGCAGCACCTTGAGCGAGTACGGCAGAGTCTCCGCGCCCTCGATGCCCGCCAACCTGAAGATCTCGTACGACTGCCCGTTGACCTCGAGTGCCCCCTTGGCACCGAAGCTGTCGACGCTCGCCATCAACCTGCTCCTCTGTCCAGTCCAAATCGCTGCGGGTCCGCTGCGCCCATCCTGCCCAGCGCGTTGACCGGCCACGAGGTCAGGCTCCCCTAACCCCGGGCCGCAAACTCTCTCGACATCAAGATACACGACATCGAGCCAACTTCGTGAGGCGTTATGAAACCTGTGGAAGAACCTCGGCCGCGATCAGATCCAGGTGGTCGAGGTCGTGAAGATCGAGGATCTGCACGTACTGGCGGTCCGAGCCGACAGCGGCGAACTGCCCCAGCCGGTCCACGACCTGAGCCGGCGTACCAGCGATGTCCTTCTCCGGGTGCGGTTCCCGGCCGATCGCCGCGGCGCGCTGCTTCACCTCGGCGTCGTCCTTGCCGACGATCACCGTGTGGGCTGTGGACAACGCGAGCGTCTTCGGGTCCCGGCCCGCCGCGTCGCACGCCGCCCGGACGCGCTTGAACAGCGTCGCCGTCTCCTCGACACCGCGGAACCCGGCGTTGAACTCCGCCGCGTACTTCGCCGCCAGCGCGGGCGTCCGCTTCTTGCCCGCGCCACCGATGATGATCGGCGGATGCGGCTGCTGCACCGGCTTCGGCAGCGCCGGCGAGTCCGTGATCCGGTAGTGCTCGCCCTGGAACTCGTACTTCTCCCCCACCGGCGTGTCCCACAGGCCGGTGATCAGCTCGAGCTGCTCGGTCAGGATGTCGAAGCGCCCCGGGGTGTCCGGGAAGTCCAGGCCGTACGCCTTGTGCTCGGCCTCGTACCACCCGGCGCCCAGCCCGAGCTCGGCGCGGCCGCCGCTCATCTGGTCGACCTGCGCGACCGAGATCGCAAGTACGCCCGGGTTCCGGAAGGTGGCGGAGCTGACCAGCGTGCCGAGCTTGATCCTGCTGGTCTCGCGGGCCAGCCCCGCGAGCGTGATCCACGAGTCGGACGGCCCCGGAAGGCCGTCGCCGTCGCCCATCGCCAGATAGTGGTCGGAACGGAAGAACGCGTCGAACCCGTTCTCCTCCGTCTTGCGCGCGACGGCGAGAAGGTCGTCGTACGACGCGCCCTGCTGAGGTTCGGTGAAGATCCTGAGAAGCATGGCGCCAACGCTATCTCGCGGTGGTGTACAGCTTCTCCAGGTACGACGGTTGCCATTCCGGGCCGCGGTCGTACAGTCGGCGCACCAGCCCGTGCACATCCAGCCGCTCCTCGACCGGGTTGTCCCACCAGTCGGGCACCTGGTCGTACCACCTGTCGATCCTCAGGGTCCGCCCCGCCGCGTCCAGCCGCGCGAACAACCACCCGCCCTGCTCGCTCTGCGCCTCGGTCAGCCACAGGTCACCGAGCAGCCCGCTGAGCTTGTCGGCCGCGAACTCCGGATCGTCGACCTCCGGCGGCTCCAGATCGAACCGGTACGACGGCGCCTTCGGATCCAGCACCTGCACCTGAATCGTGAACCCCGACGGCACGATCGCCGTCCGCGCCCGGCACCAAGCCCGCAACGCCACCACCGCCGCCGACTCCCCCGGCCGCGGCCGAGGCCGCTCCACCTCAGCCCGCATAGCCTCCTCAAGCGACCCCACCGCAGGCACCACCCGAGGCCCCCCACCCCCAATCAACCCCAACCCCGGCACCAC
>NZ_DASRVN010000486.1:0-4672 GCF_035655035.1 Kribbella sp.
GCGGGGGCTACGGCTGTGCTGGGGCTGGCGCCGGCGATCGTGATCATGGCGTGCACCGGGTGGGCTGCTGCCACCGCGATGCACCGCTGGATCCCGCCGCATCCACAACGGATTTGATAAACCAGGTGTCGACCAGGCACACTGTCTACTGCCGAAGACCGCTGGTCGTCACCTCCGGGTGACTGAAGGTCCTGTCGAGAGACGGGCGGCCCGCGTAGGTGACTTGGATAGTGACACTGTATGTCTCACACCCTTGCGCCTGCGCAGGGGTGTTTCTTCTTTTCAGGGGTCCGAGGCGTGGAAGCCGATAGAAGGAGACCCCCATGGCGAGGCCGGACAAGGCAGCCGCTGTCGCGGAACTGACGGACGAGTTCCGTGAGTCCAACGGCGCCGTGCTGACCGAGTACCGCGGTCTCACCGTCGCGCAGCTCAAGCAGCTTCGAGTTGCGCTCGGTGACGACGTGAACTACGCCGTGGTGAAGAACACGCTGACCAAGATCGCGGCCAAGGATGCCGGCGTCGACTCGTTCGACAGCCTGCTCGAAGGCCCCTCGGCAATCGCCTTCATCAAGGGCGACCCGGTGGTTGCGGCCAAGGGTCTGCGGGACTTCGCCAAGGCGAACCCAATGCTCGTCATCAAGGGTGGAGTGCTGGACGGTAAGGCACTCGGCTCTGACGAGATCAGCAAGCTCGCTGACCTGGAGTCGCGTGAGGTTCTCCTCGCGAAGCTCGCAGGTGCGATGAAGGCGGCCCCGCAGCAAGCGGTGTCGCTGTTCGCTGCTCCGCTGTCGCAGGCCGCGCGCCTGTTCGCGGCGCTGCAGGACAAGCTACCGGCCGACGCTGCTCCGGCAGCGGTCCAGGACGAGGTCCAGGACACGGTCGAGGCACCTGCCGAGGCGAGCACCGAGGAGACCGCCGCAGCGGACAGCTGAGGCAGCTCTCACGCAACACCCCATCAGTGATCACCAAGCAACATTTGTTCAGGAAGGACCGCCATCATGGCGAAGCTCAGCACCGAAGAGCTCCTCGGCCAGTTCAAGGAACTGACCCTGCTGGAGCTGTCGGAGTTCGTTAAGGCGTTCGAGGAGGAGTTCGGCGTCACCGCCGCCGCCCCGGTCGCCGTTGCCGCCGCGGGTGTCCCCGCTGCCGGCGCCCCCGCCGAAGAGGCCGCGGAGCAGGACGAGTTCGACGTCGTCCTGGAGTCGGCCGGCGACAAGAAGATCCAGGTCATCAAGGAGGTGCGCGGTCTCACGAGCCTCGGCCTGAAGGAGGCCAAGGACCTCGTCGAGTCGGCCCCGAAGCCGATCCTGGAGAAGGTCGACAAGGCTGCCGCGGAGAAGGCCAAGGAGGCCCTCGAGGGCGCCGGCGCCACCGTCACCCTGAAGTGACCTAGGAGGGCGCCTGGGCACTCCCCGCCTACTGCGCGGCACTCGGCACGGCACCTCGCCGCACGGGTGCAAAGGCCACGATGCTCCGCATCGAGACCTTCGCCCCCGCACGCCGATGCACCGCACCGAGCACCTGCTCGCTACGGCGCGGAGTGCCCAGGCGCCCTCCGGTTACCCTCCGTTTTGGAGCGTAACGAATGTGTTGAGAAGGGCGGTCCCTGCACGGGGGCCGTCCTTCTTGCATTTTCGGATGGCTAGTATCGCAACCGCTTGACTTCCAGGGGTTACGCAAAACCGTACTCGTGCGTAACCTAGGCCACTGCCCCCGTCGTCGGGGACCAAGCAGACATCCCGTGAGGAGGGCCGGTGGGCGTTGAAGTCCGCGTCGAGGGTCTCACCAAGTCCTTCGGCAGCCAGCTGATCTGGGGCGACGTGTCCCTGACTCTGCCGGCCGGCGAGATCTGCGTGATGCTCGGCCCTTCCGGCACCGGCAAGTCCGTGTTCCTGAAGACGCTGATCGGTCTGCTGAAGCCCGACAAGGGCCACGTGTACATCGAGGGCACCGACATCGCGACCTGCAGCGAGCGCGAGCTGTACGAGGTGCGGCGGCTGTTCGGGGTGCTGTTCCAGGACGGCGCGATGTTCGGCTCGATGAACCTGTACGACAACGTCGCGTTCCCGCTCCGCGAGCACACCAAGAAGTCCGAGTCCGACATCCGCTCCATCGTGATGGAGAAGATGGAGATGGTCGGCCTCGTCGGCGCGGAGAAGAAGCTGCCCGGCGAGATCTCCGGCGGGATGCGCAAACGCGCCGGCCTGGCCCGGGCGCTGGTGCTGGACCCGCAGATCCTGCTGGTCGACGAGCCCGACTCCGGCCTGGACCCGGTCCGTACGTCGTTCCTGAACCAGGTGATGATCGACCTGAACGAGGCGTTCAGCCCGACGTTCCTGATCGTCACGCACGACGTGAACACCGCGCGGACGGTCCCGGACAACATCGGCATGCTGTACCACCGGCACCTGGCCATGTTCGGTCCGCGGGAGATGCTGCTGTCCAGCGAGGAGCCGGTGGTCCGGCAGTTCCTGAACGCGCAGATGGTCGGCCCGATCGGCATGTCCGAGGAGAAGGACGCCGAGGAACTGGCCGCCGAGGCAGGGCAGGAGCTGCCGCCGTTGCCGCCGATCCCGATCCAGCAGCTGCCCAGCAGCGGCATGCTCCGGCCGACCCAGCGTGAGCCGGGCGCCTGGTGCCGGGAGAACGGCGTCACCCCGCCGCCCGGTTCGTTCGCCAGCTCGACCGTGGGGGCCAGGTGACCGTCTCTGCCACCGCCCCGCTCAAGCACGCGGGGTCGCTGTTCGCTTTCGCCCTCGACACCTTCCGGGCGATGTTCCGGCGGCCGTTCCAGCTGAAGGAGTTCCTCCAGCAGGCCTGGTTCGTGGCCAGCGTGACGATCATCCCGACCGCCCTGGTCGCGATCCCGTTCGGTGCGGTGATCGCGCTGCAGGTCGGTGGGCTGATCAAGCAGTTCGGCGCGCAGGCGTTCACCGGTTCGGCCGCCGTACTGGCGGTGGTCCGGGAGGCGTCGCCGATCGCGACCGCGCTGCTGATCGCCGGCGCCGGCGGTTCGGCGATCTGCGCGGACCTCGGCTCCCGGAAGATCCGCGAGGAGCTGGACGCGATGATGGTGCTCGGGATCGACCCGATCCAGCGCCTCGTGGTCCCGCGGGTGCTGGCCACGATGCTGGTCGCGTTCTTCCTGAACGGGTTCGTCAGCGTGGTCGGCGTGATGGGCGGCTACATCTTCAACGTGGTCCTGCAGGGCGGTACGCCGGGCAGCTACATCGCGAGCTTCACCGCGCTCGCGCAGCTCCCCGACCTGTGGCAGGGCCAGGCGAAGGCGCTGGTGTTCGGGGCGATCGCCGCGATCGTGGCGGCGTACAAGGGTGTCAACGCGGGCGGTGGCCCGAAGGGCGTCGGTGACGCGGTGAACCAGTCCGTGGTGATCACGTTCATGCTGCTGTTCGTCGCGAACTTCTCGATGACCGCGATCTACTTCCAGCTCGTCCCGCCGAAGGGGGCCTGACGTGTCGGCCCTGGTGGACAACCTGGTGAAGAAGCCGCTGAACTCGCTCGACCATCTCGGCGAGCAGCTCGCGTTCTACATCAAGGCGCTGGCCTGGTCCGGGAAGTCCGTCACCCGGTACCGCAGGGAGATCTTCCGGCTGCTCGCCGAGGTGACGCTCGGCACCGGTGCGCTGGCGGTGATCGGCGGCACCGTCGGCGTGATCACGTTCCTGGCCTTCTTCACCGGAACCGAGGTCGGCCTGCAGGGCTACTCGGCGCTGAACCAGATCGGTACGTCGGCGTTCGCCGGCTTCGTGTCGGCGTACATCAACACCCGGGAGATCGGCCCGCTGATCGCCGGGATCGCGCTCGCCGCCACCGTCGGCTGCGGGTTCACCGCGCAGCTCGGCGCGATGCGGATCAGCGAGGAGATCGACGCCCTCGAGGTGATGGCGATCCCGTCGCTGCCGTTCCTGGTCACCACCCGGATCATCGCCGGGCTGATCGCGGTGATCCCGCTGTACGTCGTCGGCCTGCTCTCGTCGTACTTCGCCACCCGGCTGACCGTGACCACGTTCTACGGGCAGAGCACCGGCACGTACGACCATTACTTCCACCTGTTCCTACCACCCGGGGACGTGCTCTGGTCGTTCGGCAAGGTGCTGGTGTTCTCGGTGCTGGTGATCCTGGTGCACTGCTACCACGGGTACCACGCGACCGGTGGCCCGGCGGGCGTCGGCGTCGCGGTCGGGCGGGCCGTGCGTACGTCGATCGTCGTGATCAACGTGGTCGACCTGCTGCTGTCGATGGCCATCTGGGGTACGACGACCACGGTGAGGTTGGCCGGATGACCAGGTTGATCTCGCACAAGGTGCTGGGCGTCGCGTTCATCGGCGTACTGGTCTTCCTGCTCTGGCTGACGTACGCGTTCTACGCCAAGGTGTTCACCAAGACCGTGAACGTCGAGCTGAAGACGAGCCACATCGGCCTGCAGCTGAACCAGCACGCGGACGTGAAGCTGCGTGGGATCATCGTCGGCGAGGTCCGCAAGGTCTCCACGAACGGCGACGAGGCGACCGTCGACCTGGCGCTGAAGCCGGACCAGGTGGACGAGATCTCCGCCGCGGTCAGCGCCCGGATCCTGCCGAAGACGCTGTTCGGCGAGAAGTACGTCGCGCTGGTGCCGCCGAACGGCCCGGAGGGCGCGCACATCAAGGCC
>NZ_DASRVN010000487.1:0-2892 GCF_035655035.1 Kribbella sp.
GCCCATTCTGTCATTCCGCAGCAGGGCCTTGGCGGTGAGAGCCACCGGGGTTTGCGGGTCGTGCGTGAGGGACTCGAGGACGTCGTGGGTGACGGAGGATGGGAGTTCGCCGAGGGCCTGGACGAGGCGGAGCCGGGCTTCGGGTGAAGTGCTCGGGGAGGCCAGGAGGTGGGTCAGGGTGGTGAGGATGTGGGCAGCGGTCGCGGGGGTTGCGGACAGTACGCCGAGGGCCTCGGCCGCGTCCACGTCGTTGGTGCCTTCGATGATCAGGGCAACCAACGCGGGTACGGCGGATCGCTCGCCGCGGGTGCCGAGGGACAGGGCGGCGTGTTTGCGGACGGCGAGGTCCGGGTCCTTGAGGGCGGTGGTGAGTACGGCGATCGCGTCGGGTGTGGTGAGGTCGGCGATCGCGGCGACGGCGCGGCGGCGGATCGTGACGTCCTCCGAGCGGAGGGCCGGGGTCAGTGCGGCCAGTACGTCGTCGGTGGAACGCGCCAAGGCCCAACGCAGCGCGCCGGCGACGTTGGGGTCGGACTCGGTCAGGAGTGCGGCGGCGAGGATCTCGGTGGGCAGTTCGTCGTCGGTCGGTGCTAGGACGGCCTGTTGACGGCGCGCCGCGCTGGGGGAGTTGAGGCTGTGCAGCAGTTCGACGACCCGGAGTACGTCGGGCCAGTCGCCGGGGGCCGCCGTGTCGATCGCGCGCAGCCGCTCCAGGAGTTCCTGCTCGCGCTGCACACGTTCTTCGGTACGACGGATCAGGTCGCCCAGCAGCGCCGGCGCCGCGAAGCCGGGGTCCTCCAGCGCGCGGCCGATCTCGCGCAGCGACAGGCCGAGCGAGCGCAGCGCCTCGACATGGAAGATCCGCCGGATGTCGGCGTCGGCGTACTCGCGGTACCCGCCGACCGTCCGGCCGGTGGGCCGCACCAGCCCGAGGGACTCGTAATGCCTCAGCATTCGCGAGCTCACCCCGGACCGGCGGGCCACCTCACCGATGAGCATGGACCTGTTGGGGGCCGAGGGCAACGGCTCGCTTCGCCTCGTCGAGCAGGGCGCCGAAGTTCGCCTCGGGGTCCCGCAGCAGCCGCTCGGTGGCACGCGCATGCGCCTGGACCTTAACCGAAGAGCTCACCACAGCACCCGCCAGCGCATCCTCGGCCGCGTCGCCGAGCTCGACCAGCGCCCGGCTGAGACTCAGCTGTACGTCGCGGTCGCCGCGGCCGAGCTCCGTCACCAGCTCCGCCGCGAGCTGCCGCTCCTCGCCGGCCGGAACCAGCCCGACCGCCGTACGCCAGGCAGCCCGCCTGACCTCGTCGTCCGGGTCGTGCAGCAGCTGCCGGGTGATCGCCGGCCAGGTCGCCGGTTCCTTCAGCTTCGACAGCGTGTGCAGCGCCTGACTGCGAGCCTGGGCGTTCGCCGAGTCCAGCTCAGCGACGACCAGAGGCACAGTCACGGAGGCCGGCAGCTGGATCAGCGCCCACGTGAGCATGTCGCGCACGAAGAAGTCCGGCTCCACCCCGCACCGCGCCACCAGCACCCGCACCAGCTCGGGATCGGCCTCCGCACCGATCGCCATCGCCGCCTGCAGCCGCGTCGACGTGTCAGCCGCCTCCAGCGGGTCGTACTTCGGGTTCACGCGAACCACCTCCTGCCCGACAGTCAAGACGTTGACACTGTGTCAAGGTCAAGCATCGCCCCGAAAACCGGAAGCCAGCGGGAGGCGCGGCGGCTAGTGTCGGAGGCTGGTCCACGACGAGGAGGTCCTGTGCTTCAGCCACTGCTGGCATCCGCGACTCGCGCCGTTGAGAAACTTCGTGACATCGGTGAACCACTACCCGACGATCTGGACGGCCGGCTGGCCGTGGCGGCCGACGTGGCGCAGGTCGACGAATTGCTCCGTCCGTACGTCGTCGTCGAGGTCGAGATCGACGAGCAGGGACTGACCGCCAGTACGCCGGGAGCCGCGCCGCCGCGGCTCGTGCAGCACGGGTGGCGGAGCTTCCTGGTCCGGGTCGCGAACCCGCACGGCCTGCTCGGCGACCTGTCCGCGCCGTCGAACGATGTGCTCGGGAACGTCGACTTCCACAGCCATTCGGCGCGGATCGCGATGCCGGACACGCTGACCGTCGTACCGCGGATCGAGCGCAGCTGGCTGGAGGTGAAGCTCGCCGGCCCGACGGACGTGTCCGGGGTGGACGTCGAGTACAAGGTGATCAGCCTGTACAGCCGCGACGGCGGCGTCCGTGGCGGCGAGCTGTCGTTCGTGATGGCGGTGGAGGAGGAGTTCGACAGCATCACCCGCGGGCCGCTCCGCAAGGCCTGGCAGCGGATGGGGTTCGAGGCCCGGCAGTACGCCGCGAAGTACGACTTCGAGTGCGCGCCCGCCCGCGACATCCGGCTCGACGTACGGGAGCCGGACGGCAGCAGTACCGTGGCGACGCTGACCGTCCGGGACGGGCAGCGCCGCGCGTACCCGTCGAAGGCGATGCGGCTGGCGCCGGACATGTTCTTCCACGACCACGTGTACCGGGCGACCGGTGAGGTGATCACGCTCCCGGCCGGGCAGTACACGATCTCCGCACGGCGCGGGCCGGAGTACCTCGAGGTGCACCTCGAGGCCGACGTCGCGGCCTACACCGAGTCGCTGCGGATCGACCTCGACCGCTGGACCGACCCGGCCGCGCACGGGTACTACTCGGGCGACCCGCACATCCACGCCGGCGGCTGCTCGCACTACAACGTGCCGTCCGAGGGCGTCACGCCGGAGACGATGATCCGGCACGTCCGCGGCGAGGGCCTGTGGATGGGCAGCGTGCTCACCTGGGGGCCGTGCTACTACCACCAGAAGCAGTTCTTCAGCGGCTCGTCGATCAGCCCGCGCGCCGAGCTCGAGTA
>NZ_DASRVN010000488.1:0-10900 GCF_035655035.1 Kribbella sp.
CGTACGGCTTCGGATTCCTTGCTTGCCATGGTGGTGTTCCTTTCGCGTTTGCCTGTATTGACCGGCGGGGGTGCGGAAAGGAATCGGTAGGGTCAGTGCGGTGGAGCTGATCGGGCAGGGGATGGAAGGCGCCGTCTACGACCTCGGGGACGGGACGGTGCGGAAGGTGTGGTTCGGTCGGCGGCCGGAGGAGGTGCTGC
Source organism: Kribbella sp. (assembly GCF_035655035.1). GTDB lineage: Bacteria > Actinomycetota > Actinomycetes > Propionibacteriales > Kribbellaceae > Kribbella. The sequence continues at coordinate 201 of NZ_DASRVN010000488.1, forward strand.
CGCTGAAGACGTTCCTGGACGAGCTGCCGGAGCTGCCGTTCCGGACGCCGCGGATCCGGGAGGTCGGGGTCGGGGAGAACGGGTTCGCGGTCAGCGTCGAGGACAAGCTGACCGGGGTGCCGCTGCGTGAGGCTGGGTTGGCGGAGTCGGTTGCGCTCGACGCGTTCGTGTCTGTGGTCGAGGCCCTGCGGACTGTGCGGCCTGGGCCGGCTGCCCTGCGGTTGCCCGTTGTGGGGGAGGCGTTCTGGGTCGGGTCGTGGGGGGAGAGTTTGGCGGCTTTGGTACGGCGGCGTGCTGGGGCGGCGAAGGTGCACCTAGAGCGGGACGTGCCTGATTTCCCTCAACTGCTGGAGGAGGTGGTGGACGGGGTTGCTCGGGTTGAGGGGGAGCTGAGTGTGGTGCATGGGGATGTTTGTCCGCCTAACGTGCTGATGGACGGGGATCAGGTGGCGGCGGTGCTGGACTGGGGGTTCTTGTCCACGGCGGGGGACAGCACGTTCGAGGCGTCGTTGGCGGCGGGTTTCTTCGATATGTACTCGCCGGAGGCGCGGCGGCTGGACGACGTGCTGACCGAGCGGTTCGTGGAGCTCGGGCACGACCGGGACCGGATGCGGCTGTACCGGCGGGCGTACGCGATCATCACCGCCACGATCTACGACGAGAACGCCGGCGACGGACACTACCAGTGGTGCGTGCGTCAGCTCACGAGGTGATGGGGGAGCCGTTGCTGAGGTTGTGGAGGTGGTTGGGGGCGGCCAGCAGCATGGGGATGCGCCGGGCGTTCAGCGGTGACACCAGCCCGGCCAGCTCCTCCGGCGCGCGCCAGGAGATGCTCTTGATCTCGAAGCCGTCCGGCTGCAGGCGGTCGATCAGTGACGGGTCGTGGACGCCGCCGTCGTACAGGATCTCGACCGCGTCGCCCCAGCCTCCCCAGCGGGGCAGCCAGTCGATGGCCAGTACGCCGAGCAGCGGCAGCGCCGTACCGAGCTCCTCCTCCATCTCCCGCGACGCACCCGTCGCCGGGTCCTCGTCGGGCTCCACCACACCGCCCGGCAGCTCCAGGTCCTTCTTGTAGCTGACCTGGCACAACAGCACCCGGCCGGCGGTGTCCCGGACGACCACATGCGCGATCACGCGCTTCTTCGGCAGCGTCGAGTCCATCAACGCGGTCCACCCGGTGACCGTGTCCGGCCGCGGGTCGTCCACCCGCCGGCCGTAGATCGCGACGTCCCGGCGCTCCCCGTCGACCAGCGCGGCCCCACGCAGTACGCCCTCACGCCGGAAACCGGACCGGATCGCGACTCTGGCGGACGAGTGCAGCTCGATGTCCACCTCGACCTGCAGCCGCTCCAGCCCGAGCTCAGCAAAGGCATACTCCGCGACCAGGCTCACCGCCTGCTGCGCCACGCCTTGTCCGCCGTCGAGCGCCCACGTGAGCAAGGCGGCGCCCGGCGTGGTCCGGCGGATCTCGACGGTGCCGAGTGCGTCCTCCGGACCGCTCGGTCCGCCTGGCCCGTCGCGTACGACGGCGAAGCTCGTCACCAGCCCGTTCGGCTGCGAAGGTCGCAGCGTCAGCTCACCATCTGACAGCGGATCTACGGCGGTCACGCCGTGCACGCTACCCGGTGAAGCGCAGGTACACCGTGGCCAGGGGTGGTACGGACAGCTCCGCGCTGGTGGACATCCCGTGCCACTCCGGCCCGTCGGCCTCGACCGCGCCGAAGTTGCCGACCCCGGAGCCGCCGTACGAGTTCGCGTCGGTGTTCACGATCTCCTCCCAGTGACCGGCGTACGGCAGGCCGAGGCGGTAGCCGTGATGCGGGATCGCGGAGAAGTTCGTGATGCACGCGATCGTCGGCTGACCCTGTTCGCCGTACCGGAGGAACGAGAACACGTTGTTGCCCGCGTCGTTCGCGTCGATCCAGCTGAACTTGTCGGCCGCGTGGTCGGTACTCCAGAACGCCGGGTTGTCCTTGTACGCGCGGTTCAGGTCGCGGACCAGGTCCTGCAAGCCCTTGTGGTCGCTGTGTTCCAGCAGCCACCAGTCCAGCTCGCCCTTCTCCGACCACTCCGACTCCTGACCGAACTCGCAGCCCATGAACAGCAGCTGCTTGCCCGGGTGCGCCCACATCATCGCCAGGTAGGCGCGCAGGTTCGCCAGCTGCTGCCAGCGGTCGCCCGGCATCTTGCGCAGCAGCGAGCCCTTGCCGTGCACGACCTCGTCGTGCGAGAGCGGGAGCACGAAGTTCTCCGAGTACGCGTACATCATCGAGAACGTCAGCTCGTGGTGGTGGTACTGCCGGTGCACCGGCTCGTGCTCCAGGTAGCGGAGCGAGTCGTTCATCCAGCCCATGTTCCACTTGAAGCCGAACCCGAGCCCGCCGAGGTGCGTCGCGCGGGTGACACCCGGCCAGGACGTCGACTCCTCGGCCACGGTGATCACGCCCGGGACCCGCTTGTACAGCGTCGCGTTCATCTCCTGCAGGAACGAGACGGCCTCCAGGTTCTCCCGGCCGCCGTACTGGTTCGGGACCCACTGGCCCTCTTGGCGGGAGTAGTCCAGGTACAGCATCGAGGCGACCGCGTCCACGCGCAGGCCGTCGATGTGGAACTCTTCGGCCCAGTAGATCGCGTTCGCGACCAGGAAGTTCCGCACCTGCGGCCGGCCGAAGTCGAACACCAGCGTGCCCCAGTCCGGCTGCTCGCCGCGGCGCGGGTCCGGGTGCTCGTACAGCGGCGTACCGTCGAAGCGCGCCAGTGCCCAGGCGTCCTTCGGGAAGTGCGCCGGCACCCAGTCGACGATCACGCCGATCCCGGCCTGGTGCAGCCGGTCGACCAGGTGCCGGAAGTCGTCCGGGTCGCCGAACCGCGAGGTCGGGGCGAAGTACGACGTCACCTGGTAGCCCCAGGAGCCGCCGAACGGGTGCTCCATCACCGGCATGAACTCGACATGGGTGAACCCCATGTCGTTGACATAGGCAACGAGCTCGTCGGCCAGCTCGCGGTACGACCGGCCTTTCCGCCAAGAGCCGAGATGGACCTCGTACACGCTCATCGGCTCGGCGTACGCCTGGGCCTTCGCGCGCCGCTGGATCCAGGCGTCGTCGTCCCACTCGTACGTCGACTCGTGCACGACCGACGCGTTCGCCGGCGGTGTCTCGGCCAGGTTCGCCATCGGGTCGGCCTTCTGCCGCCAGACGCCGTCCCGGCCGCAGATGTCGAACTTGTACCGGGTGCCCGGGCCGACGCCCGGGACGAACAGCTCCCACACGCCGGAGCCGCCGAGCGACCGCATCGGATGCGCGCGGCCGTCCCAGAAGTTGAAGTCGGCGGTCAGCCGGATGCCCTGCGCGTTCGGGGCCCAGACCGCGAACGACGTACCGGTGACCTGGCCGGCCGGCCCGTCGTACCGGCGGACATGCGCGCCGAGCACCGTCCAGAGCTGCTCGTGCCGGCCCTCGCCGATCAGGTGCAGGTCGACCTCGCCGAGCGACGGCAGGTACCGGTACGGGTCGTCGATCTCGGTCGCCGGTCCGTCGGTGTAGATGACCTCGAGGCGGTAGTCCGGCACCTTGTCGGTGTCCAGTACGCCGACCCAGACGCCGTCGTGCTCGTGCCGGAGCTCCTGCCGTTGGCCGTCGTACAGCACGGTGACGCTCTTCGCGAACGGCCGCAGCACGCGCACCGTGACCCCGTGCTCGCCGAGATGCGGGCCGAGCACCTGGTGCGGGTCGTGGAACGTCCCGGCCACCAGCCGCTCCAGCGCCGTCCGGTCGACCGGCACCGCAGTCACCACAGGGGGATCGACAGCCACCACGGGCTCCTCGAAAGGGTCACGCTCGCTCATCGAAAACCTCCTGCTGCTACTGCTCGGCCAGCTGGGCTGCTGCGGACAGGGGGATCTGTAGCCAGGTAGGTCGGTTGCGGGCCTCGTACAGGACCTCGTAGATGACCTTGTCGGCCAGGAACGCGTTCAGCAGGACGTCCTGGTTGCGGGCATCGGTGCCGGCTACCTCGGCGTACCCGTCGCAGAACGCCTTCTGGTTGCGGGTCGCCCACTCGGCGGCGCGGTACGCGATCTGCTGGTCGCCCTGATGATCGGCCAGCAGCGAGCGGGCCGCGTAGTCGAACGAGCGCAGCATCCCGGCGATGTCCTTCACCGGCGTGTCCAGCGCGCGCCGCTCGATCAGCGACTTGGCCGGCTCGCCCTCGAAGTCGATCAGCTTCCAGCCGTCGATGGTGCGCAGCACCTGCCCGAGGTGGTAGTCGCCGTGGATCCGCTGCACGGTGACCGGCTGGTCGTACGCCGCCAGCGCGTCGAACCACCGCTTCAGGCCGCCGCGGTACGGCTCGAGCTCGGGGATCACGGACGCCGCGTGGTCGAGCCGGCGCTGCATCGCCGAGGCGTGCTCGACCAGCTTGGCCGGCTCCCACACGTCGGTGCCGAGTGCCTTCGCCAGCTCCGAGTGCACCTGCGCCGTACTCGCGCCGAGCCGGTGCGACTCGGGCGCGAAGTCGCCGCCGACCTCCTCGGCGTGCAGGTCGGCCTCGGCGTACAGGTCCCGCACCGACGAGGTCGCGAACGACCAGCCGTCGGTGGCGTTGCTCTGGAACTCGGTCAGCATCGCCAGCTCGCCGGTGTCGGTGCCGCCGCCCGCCCGCGGCCACCTGCCGCGCGCGGACCCGAGCACCGCCGGGACCAGCTCGGACCCGGCCTCGGTGAGCGCCGACTCGATCTCGACGCCCGGGTTGCTGCCCGGCTCGAGCCGGCGGAACACCTTCAGCAGCGCCACGTCGCCGAACACCAGCGACGTGTTGCTCTGCTCGACCGTGAGGACCAGCGACTGCGCGCCCTCCGGCACCTCGACGGTGCGGTCCGGCGCCTGGACGGAGTGGAACTCCAGCCCGTCCAGCCGCCGGTCGTGCGTGATCCCGTCCAGCCAGTACGGCGTCGCTTCCTTGTCGTGCAGCGCGTCGTACACCCAGACCTCGGTGTCGCCGAGGTCCTGCTCGACCCACTCGCCGACCAGTGCGTGGCCGAGGTTCTCGGCGGGCTCGTCGCGGTAGCTGAGCGGCAGCTGGTACACCCGGATCGGGGACTCCATCCCGGGCGGGCCCGAACAGTAGACGAACCCGATCCGGACCGCCGGCCAGGCGCCCGCGTCCGACAGCCAGGCCGACGTGGCCAGTGCTTCGACGTGGACGTCGTGTCCCTTCTCCCCGAACCATCGCTGGGTCGCGCAGAAGGACTGGACCTGGTCCAGATGGGAAGTCACTTAGATGCTCTCCTCATGCTTCTCCGGCTGCTCATCCGGCTTCACCGCCGGCAACCGGAACCAATAGAAACCGTGGGCGCCGAGGGTCAGAAGGTAGGGCAACTCACCGATCGCCGGGAAGTGCACGCCGCCGAGCAGTTCGATCGGCTCCACGCCCTCCCACTGCCGCAGGTCCAGCTCGATCGGCTGCGGGAACCGGGACAGGTTGTTGACGCACAGCACCACGTCGTCGCCGAACTCGCGGACGTACGACAGGACGCTCGGGTTCGAGCCGCCCAGGTCGGTGAAGGTGCCCATCCCGAAGCAGGGGTGCTGCTTGCGGGTCTGGATCATCCGCCGCGTCCAGTGCAGCAGCGACGAGGCGTTCTCCATCTCGGCCTCGACGTTCACCGCCTGGAAGCCGTAGACCGGGTCCATGATCACCGGCAGGTGCAGCTTGCCCGGTGTCGCGGTGGAGAACGAGGCGTTGCGGTCCGGGGACCACTGCATCGGGGTCCGGACCCCGTCTCGGTCGCCCAGCCAGATGTTGTCGCCCATGCCGATCTCGTCGCCGTAGTACAGGATCGGGGAGCCGGGCAGGCTGAGCAGCAGCGCGGTGAACAACTCCATCTTGTTGGTGTCGTTGTCCAGCAGCGGCGCGAGCCGGCGGCGGATGCCGATGTTCGCCTTCATCCGCGGGTCCTGCGCGTACTCCGACCACATGTAGTCGCGGTCCTCGTCCGTGACCATCTCGAGCGTCAGCTCGTCGTGGTTGCGCAGGAAGATGCCCCACTGGCAGGTGTCCGGGATCTCCGGCGTCTGCGCCAGGATCTCGGAGATCGGGAACCGCGACTCCCGCCGTACGCCCATGAAGATGCGCGGCATCACCGGGAAGTGGAACGCCATCTGGCACTCGTCGCCGCCGGAGTCCCGGTCGCCGAAGTACTCGACCACGTCGGCCGGCCACTGGTTCGCCTCGCAGAGCAGGACGCGGTCCTCGTAGTTCGCGTCCACCTCCTTGCGGACCCGCTTCAGGAACTCGTGGGTCCGGGGCAGGTTCTCGCAGTTCGTACCGTCGGTCTCGAACAGGTACGGCACCGCGTCGAGGCGAAACCCGTCGACGCCCAGGTCCAGCCAGAACTTCAGCGCCTCGATCATCGCGTCGCCGACGGCCGGGTTCTCGAAGTTCAGGTCCGGCTGGTTGGAGTAGAACCGGTGCCAGAAGTACTGGCCGCGGACCGGGTCCCAGGTCCAGTTGGAGGTCTCGGTGTCGACGAAGATGATCCGCGCGTCGGCGTACTTGTCGTCGGTGTCCGACCACACGTAGAAGTCGCCGTACGGACCCTCGGGATCCTCGCGGGACGCCTGGAACCAGGGGTGCTGGTCGGAGGTGTGGTTCATCACGAAGTCGACGATCACCCGGATACCGCGGGCGTGCGCCTGGTTCAGGAACGCGGCGAAGTCGGGAACCGTACCGATCTCCGGCATCACCTCGGTGTAGTGCGAGATGTCGTAGCCGCCGTCGCGCAGCGGCGACGGGTAGAACGGGGGTAACCAGAGACAGTCGACGCCGAGCCACTCGAGATAGTCGAGTTTCTCGGTGAGGCCCTGCAGGTCGCCGATGCCGTCGGCGTTCGAGTCCTTGAAGGACCGCACGAGGACCTCGTAGAAGACGGCCCGCTTGAACCACAGCGGGTCACTCTTCGTCAGTCCGTGGTGCTGCTCCGGCAGCATGTCGGTCACGCTCACCTCCATCGGGTGTCTCCAAACCTAGTTCCCGTACCCCGATCGGGCGCACCTAAAAGGGGGAAGGGCATTGCGCTGAACCCGGACCGCTCCGGGGATACCGCGGTGAAGTGGTGACGCCGGCGGTCGGACGGTCCCGCAAGGCGTTCCGCACAGTCTGGCGGCCCTTTGCCAGTACAAGCAAATAGGGCTCGCGATCGGTCCACACTGCGATTCGATGACGGACCGGTTCAGCGGTTCCGGTCGCGCTCCCCGCGTTCCTTGCCCGCCTGCTGCCCGGCCCCACCACGCCTGCCGCCGCGCGGCATCCACCGGCGCAACCTCCGCACATTCACCGACCCCAGGCCCGGGTACGCCTTGTCGGCGTTGACCCCGCGCCCCTCCTCCCCTTCCCCCGCCAGAATCACGGCATCCGGCTCCAAGGGCTCCTGGGCATCGGTTCCCATCACGTTCTCCTCAAAGCAATCGGGCGACGCACCGTGCTGTGCATACCAGTGCACAGCAAAACGGTACGTCGCCCGGCGGGTCGAACCGACCTCAACGGCCGTCGCGGCCCCCGAAAAGCCGCCGCTTGGCCGGCTTCTGTTGTTGCTGACCCTGCCCTTGGCCTTGCTGACCCGAACCGCGGCCCTTCTTGCCCGGCGGCGCAACGCCGGAGCCCGCCGCACGTTGCGCTGCCTGGGTGTCCTGCGAGCTCGACGGTTGCTGCTTGGGCTGCTTGAGACCGGCCTGCTTCTCGATACCGCTCCAGGTGCCGGTCTTGATCTCACCGTGTTTCGGTACGACGACAGACCTGCCGTTGGCGTCCTTGTACGTGATGTGGCTGCCGCTCTGCCGGGCGGGCTTGAAACCAGCCTTCTTCAGCTCCTTGTCGGCGTCGCGAAACTTCTTCGCCATTACGGGACCTCGACGGTCAGCACCAGCTGTTCCGGCACGCCGACCTCCTCGACCAAGAGCGCGATTGCCGCCTTCAGGTCTTCGATAGCCGCCTCGCGGGTCTCGCCCTCACCATTGGCGAACGCTTCCGGCGTCAGAGCGGCCGCCGCGTACCAGCCACCATCCTCGGTGTCTTCGGCGATAGTGAAGGGAACTGTGATTTCGCGCTGCAACTTGGCCTCCTGATTACCCAGTGTTTCCGCGATCGTACGACCGCGCGGGGGCCACCTCACGCACAGTTATGCGGTGCGCGCTGGGGTCAGGCGCGGGGGTCGGGGGATTTGCGGGGGCGGCGGGCGTATTTGGTGAAGCCGGCTCGTTCGGCGTCGGATTCGGTGCGGAACCAGACCTCGGGTTTGGTGCGGCCGTAGTACGGCGAGTCGGGGGTGTGGAAGAGCATGGACTGGGCGTTGCCCTTGATGGTGAAGCCGTCGGGTGGGCCCTGGTGCGGGACGGCGTCGGCTGAGCCTTCGCCGTACCTTCCGGGCGGTACGGCGGTGTGCTCGGCCGGCTCCGCGTCCGGCTGCATGTGGTCGAACAGCGTCGGCTCGACATCCATCAACTGCGAGAACCCCACCTCCTCCACGACCGGCTTGGCCGGCGTACTGCGGGCAGCCGGCGCCGGCCCTGCGACCGGAGCGGCCTGTGGTGCCCGGCGCTCGACCGGAGCCGTCTGTGGTGGCGGAGGTGTGGTTTGTGGGGTTGGTTGGGGTGGTGTTGTGGTGGCGGGGTGGTGGCGGTCCAGGAGGAGCCAGGTGATGGTGGCGCCCAGGACGAAGGCGAGGAGTGAGCCCAGCCAGGTGTCGCGTAGCAGCCAGCTCATCCGCGCGCTCCTCTCGCCGGCGAGCGCACCCATCGGCGCACCAGCCAGGCGGCCGCGCTGCCCAGGACGAACGCGGCCAGCAGCAGTATCCAGGTCTCGGCGATCAGCCAGCTCATCTCAGTTCCCTTGCAGTACTCGGATCTCGGCGCGGCGGTTGGCGATTCGGCCGGTGGGTGTGGTGTTGGGGGCGATCGGGAACGCCTCGCCGTACCCGTTCGCGGTGATCCGGCCGGGGGTGACGCCGAGGCGGACCAGTTCGGCCTTCACCGCGGCGGCCCGGCGTTCGGACAGGGGGAGGCTGGTGGTGGGGGAGCCGAGGTTGTCGGTGTGACCGGCGACCTCGACACGCACCGTCGTACAGGATTTCAGCAGCGCCGCCGCCTTGATCACGGACGGTTTCGACGCGTCGTTGACGATCGACGTACCGGACAGGAAGTTGATCCGGTACTGCCGGCTGAACTGCGCCAGCCGGGCCGGGAACGTCCGGCACGCCTCACTCACCGCGGACTTCGGCGGCTTCGGCAGCACCAGCTGATCCGCGACGACCGCCCCGGGCACCGCCTTCGCCGCGGCGCGTCCGACGGTCGCCTTGGTCGCCTGGTCCGGCACCTGTCCGGACAACGTGACCGTGTCCCCGTCGTACCGCACCGAGGCATCCCCGGTCCCGATCGCAAGCGCCCGCAGCAACGCGGACAGCGTGGTCGCATCGGCGAGACCGTCGGCGCTGATCGTCGTCCGGTCGTCGTACTCCCGGTCCGGCCCGAGCACCTGCCGTACCTCGGCGCTCAGCGCGTCCTTCACCGCCTGGCTCCGCATCGGCGCCTGCACCCGGATCGATCGATCGGTCCGCCCGAGCTCGAACGCCGGTACGTCGGCATGCTCCGGAGTACTGCTGGTCGTGGTGGACGGCGTACCGGCCCGGCTGGTCTCGATCCGCACCGCCCGCACCCCGTCGACGGCGGCGACGACCTCCCGGACCTTCCCCTCGTCGACGCCCGCAGGCACGGTGATGCGCGCATCGCGGCCGTCGAAGTCGACCGGTCCGGTCTCGATGCCGCGCGCCTTCAACGCCGCCACGGTCCGTTGCCGCAGGTCGTCCTCGGTGGTGCCGGCGCGGGCCGGAACCAGTACAGCGGTCAGTAGTACGGGCACCGCGAGGGCCGCGAGCAGCCAGATGACGAGCGGCCGTCGTACGAGACCGGGCACTGTTCCTCCGTGGATGCGGTCAGAGTGGCCGTGCGCCAGGAGAGTACTCCGGTACGCGGGCCGACCGCACACTGCGGCGCCGGGCGGCGCGGCATTTCTTGTCCTGTCTCGGACAGGACGCATATGCGCCAGACCAGTACGCGGTGAATCGCTTGACTTAGTTCGTGCCCTGAACCGTACTTGGGTGGGGCCGGTTTCGACTGGGAGGGGCTTGCTGTGCTACCGATCGCTGCTGGGCCGGAAGACGGGCCGTCCGAATCGTCGCTGATCATCGGGGTGGCCGCGTCCACTGCCGAACGGGTGCACCTGGCCCGCCTGCTGGGCGGGGCGGACGCGCTGCTGCTGGTGTCGAACGCCGACCAGGCACGCGCGTTCTTCGACCTGACCGGTGCGGAACCGCGGATCGTGTCCGCACACGTTCCAGTACCCCCGCGGATCAAGGCGGTCCCGGAGCCGGTCGCCGAACTGCAGCTGGACGACGACCGCCGCGTGGTTCGCTGGAAGGACCGTGAGCTGCCGCTGACCCGGCTCGAGCACGACTTCCTGCACTGCCTGGTCGCGGAACCGGGCCGGGTGTGGACGTACCAGCGCCTGCACCACGCGGTCTGGGGCAACGAACACCTCGGCCACGGCTCGCACATCCACTCGGTCGTCAAACGCCTCCGCCAGAAACTCACGAACCTCGGCGCCACCGTCACCATCCACGCCGTCCGCGGCGTCGGCTTCCACCTGCT
>NZ_DASRVN010000489.1:0-6332 GCF_035655035.1 Kribbella sp.
GCTTCCGGCGGGTGACCTTGCGGAGCAGCCGGTGCTGCAGGACGTCCTTCTCGTTGAAGATCACTATCGGCGCCTCGGAAAGGGCCTCAGGCAACGGTTTGCCGGCCAGCCAGCGTTCGGCGTACTCCGGGGTGGCGAGCGCGAGGTACCGCATCGTGCCCAGCGGTACGACGCGACAGCCCTGCACCGGGCGCGGGTCGGCGGTGACCGCGGCGAGGACCGTACCGTTGCGCAGGTACTCCGCCGAGTGCTCCTCGTCCTCCTGGTGCACCAGGAACCGGGCGTCGTGGGTCCGGGACAGGTCGAGCATCGCCGGCAGGAACCAGTTGTTCAGCGAGTCCGCGTTCACCGCGATCGGGATCCGCTGCGCGTCGACCGTACCGCGGACGGCCGCGATCGCCTCGACCTCGAGCAACGCGACCTGCCGCGCGAGCCGGAGCAGCGCCTCCCCCGCCGCGGTCGCCCGGGCGGGTTTGCCGCGCATCACCACGACCTGCCCGAGCCGGCTCTCCAACGCCTTGATCCGTTGGCTCACCGCGGACGGCGTGACGCTCAGCCGCCGGGCCGCCGCGTCGAAGCTGCCCTCGTCGAGGACCGCCACGAACGTCTCGAGCTGCACCGAGTCGAATTGCACAATTCTAACGGTACTTCAGAATCTTTAGCTGGCTTGAACGTCGTCCGCTGCCTACGGTCGAAGACATGCCCCTGCTCGCCGGATTCGTCACGTCGTTGTCGCTGATCGTCGCGATCGGCGCCCAGAACGCCTTCGTACTCCGCCAGGGCCTGCGCCGCGAGCACGTACTCCCGGTGGTGCTGACCTGCTCACTCTCCGACGCCCTGCTGATCTCCAGCGGAATCCTGGGCCTCGGCGCACTCCTCACCCGCAGCCAACTCGCCCTGGACATCGCGAAGTTCGGCGGGGCCGCGTTCCTCTACACGTACGCATTCCTGGCCGCGAAACGCGCCTTCCACCCAGGCGCCATCACCCTCGCGGACCACGCGCCCGCCGCCCTCCGCAGCGTCGTACTCGCCTGCCTGGGCTTCACGTACCTCAACCCGCACGTCTACCTGGACACCGTCGTACTCCTGGGCTCCCTGGCCAACCAACGAGGCACCAACGGCCGCTGGCTCTACGGCCTCGGCGCCGTCACCGCCAGCTTCCTCTGGTTCTTCTCCCTGGGCTTCTTCTCCCGCAAACTAACCCCCCTCTTCACCCGCCCCCGCTCCTGGCAACTCCTAGACACCGCCATAGCCCTCCTCATGACCACCCTCGCCACCTGGATGCTCCTCAGCTGATATCCACAGCCTGAAGATCGTCGGCCGCACGCGGCGTCACTCGGTGTATGATTCTTATCAACACGGCCAGCCCCTCTGCCTTGCAGGGCACGGGCTGGTTTTCTTTTACCTGGGGGACTTCGTGGCAACTTACGCCAAACCCCACCTCGCCTTCGCCGACCAGATCCGACTACTGAAGAGCAGAGGCCTGGTGATCGACGACGACGCTGAGGCGGAGCGGCTGCTGAGTGTTCTCGGCTATTACCGTTTGAGCGGCTATTGGTACGTCTACCGAAGGAGGCTCGACCACCATCGCCGCGAGGATCGCTTTGTCGAGGGGACCACATTTCGGCAGGTGATTCGGCTCTACGACGCCGACCGCCGGCTGAAGCTGCGGTTGCTCGACGCTCTGGAACGGGTCGAGATCGCGCTCCGCGTCATGATCGGATTCACGCTCCGTCGCCGAGGCGCGTACGCACACCTGGACGCCGGCAACCTCGACGGCCGGTTCACTCAGTCGAGCGCTGGGCAGCCAAGCACCCATGACCGATGGCTGCGCAAGGTTCTCGCCGCGCAGACGAGGTCCTCGGAGGACTTCGTCCAGCACCTCCAGAGCAAGTACGACGGCCGGCTCCCGGTCTGGGTGGTGACGGAGATCCTCGACTTCGGCTCGATGTGCTCAACGACGTCCGGAACGTCTGCGCCCACCACTCTCGTCTGTGGAACCGGAACCTGGTCGACCAGATCGCACCACGCCACCTGCGATCGATCCCGGCTCTGCACCATCTCGCGCGCCGCGAGGTCTCGCACTCCCGCATCTACTCGACGCTGTGCATCATTGCGTTCCTGCTGTCTCGCACCGGGCAGGCACCGCAGTGGACCAGGCAGGTTCGTGACCTGCTGAGCGCGGAGATCCCTGCTTGTGGACGTGGTCTTCACGAGCTCGGATTTCCGGCCGGATGGGCCACCGAGCAACCGTGGAAGGGAAGCCTTTGATGGACGTGACGGTGCTGTGTGATGCGGTGGCGGTGTTTCCGGAGCGGGTCGAGGTTGCGTTGCCGGGGGTGGGGGAGGACGCGTGGTTGCTGCATTTTCATAGTTATCTGGTGGTGGCGGAGGCGGGGGTGGTGCTGGTTGATGCGGGGGTTGGGCCGGCGGGTGGGGAGGCGGCGGAGTGGTTGGGGGTTTCGGGGCGGTTGCCGGGGTTGTTGGGGCAGGTAGGGGTGGGGGCCGAGGACGTGGATGCGGTGGTGGTGACGCATGTGCATCTGGATCATGTGGGGTGGCTGTCGGACGGGGTGCGGCCGTGGTTTCCGCGGGCGGAGTACATCGTGCAGCGGGATGAGCTGGAGCATGTGCGGGGTGGGGTGACGTACGAGCAGCGGATTCGGCCGATTGTGGAGGCTGGGCAGCTGCGGGTGGTGGACGGGGCCGCGGCCATGCGAGGGGTTCGGTTGTTGCCGACACCGGGGCATACGCCTGGGCATCAGTCGGTGGTGACGGAGCGGGCGATTCTCGGTGGGGATGTGCTGGTGCATGCGGCGCAGGCGCGGCGACCCGAGTTGACGTATGCCTATGAACAGGATCCGGCGATGGCGGTGACCTCGCGGCGGGAGGTGCTGGCGTTGGCGGCCGCGATGGGGGTTCCGATCGCGGCCGCACATCCGCATGCTGCGTTGTCATCCACAGGCGAGCCGGTCATTTCCGCTGGAACGGGGGACGACGTCTGCCCGGCGTACAAGGTCTAGTTAGCGGTAGCCGGTGGTGTCGGCGGGTTTGCCGGCGTGTTCTACCTCGACGATGTAGCGCCAGGCGTCGGGGCGGCTGCCGTCCAGGTCGGTGAAGTCGTACAGCTTGGCCAGTTCGCCGCTCGACGTGGACTTGCCGTTCCAGCGCCGTACGTCGGGGTCGGCGGCCAGCGCCGCCACCGCGCGGCCGACGTACGACGGGCTCTCCGAGATCGCGAAGTGCGGGACCTGGTCGGTCGCGTCCCGCCAGTTGTCCTCGCGGACGCCGAACCCGTCGAGCATCGCCTCGGACCGCAACCACCCGGGCGTCAGCAGTACGGCGGTCGCGTCGTACTTGTCCAGCTCGTGCGCCAGGGCGAACGCGATCCGGCCGACCGCGCCCTTCGCGAGGTCGTAGAAGAACGACACGCGATACGTCTCCGCGTTGTACTCCGCCGTACCGTCCGTGATCTCGATCACCAACCCACCCGGCGACTTGATCAGCAACGGCAGCGCGTAGTGCGCGGTGATCACATGCGTGTTGACGCCCAGCTCCAGCAACCGCAGCCCGCCCGCGAGGTCGCTCTCCCACACGGTCTTGTCCCACTCGGGCTCGCCGTGCTGCCCCCAGATGTCGTTCACCACGATGTGCAGCGCGCCCTGCTCGCGCTCGATCCGCTCGATCAACGCACGGACCTGCTCCGGATCCAGATGATCCACCGGTACGGCGATGCCGCGCCCACCAGCCTTGTCGACGAGCTCCGCCGTGTCCTCGATCGTCTCCGGGCGGTCCATCTCGGACCGCCCGGCCCGCGTACTGCGGCCGGTCACGTACACGGTCGCACCGGCCGCGCCGAGCTCGACCGCGATCCCGCGTCCGGCCGCCCGGGTCGCCCCGGCGACCAGCGCCACCTTCCCCACCAACGCCTGCATCGCATCCTCCTGTATCCATACGTTGTACGATTATGTACCATACGGCGTATGGTTAACGTCGGCAAGCGCTCCGGACGGCCGCGCGCGGGGGAGGAGCGCCTGAGCCGGACCGCGATCCTGACCGCGGCGCTGCGGATCGTCGACGACGAGGGCATCGACGCGCTGACCATGCGGCGGCTCGCGGCGACGCTGCACGTCAACCCGATGTCGCTGTACCACCACCTGCCGAACAAGGCCGCCGTACTGGCCGGCCTCGCGGAGCTGGTCTTCGCCGAGCTGGAACTGCCCGACCCGGGGCCCGCCGTGCCGTGGGACGAGCAGCTGAAGGACGCCGCCCGGGCGTACCGGAACGGGCTGCGCGCCCATCCGAACCTCGCGCTCCAGGTGCTGTCCGACACCTCCGCCGTCTCCAGCGTCGTGGTGGTGACGATGGAGCCGTTCTACCGCGCGCTCGACCGCGCCGGCCTCGCTCCGCGGCAGATCTTCGAGGCCGCGAACACCCTGGTCGACTTCATCCACGGCTTCACACTCGGCGAGACGTCCGTGCAGGCCGAGACCTTCGAACTCGCGCCCGATCTGCTCGCTCGGGTACGGGACCTGCCGCCCGAGAAGGCGCCGACGCTCACCCGGATCGTCGCCGAACTCGGCCCGGAGGGACTCGCCTACGACTTCGACAGCGGCTTCGATTCCGGCCTCGCCACCCTGATCGCCGGCCTCACGCGATAACGCGAGATCGCGACCCCGACCAGGCAGAGCGCACGATCCCGAGTACCACGCTGCCCACGAGCAGCCGGCCGAGCGCCAACGCACCCGCCGAGATGCCCGCGCCCTAGGTCCCGCTTGCTTCGGCGACCGCCGAAGCAAGCGGGCATCAAGGATCAGACCGGGTCAAGCCGCCATTGCTGGCAGGTGCCGTAGCCGGTGGCCCAGTACGGCCAGATGTCCACGGCGTTCACGTCGTTCGTGGTGCAGCCGGCGACGTCGAGGGCCTGTCCGGTGGACTGCTGGCTGATCCGGTACGACCCGTCGCCGACCGGGTCGAGATACCACTGCTGGCACCCGTCGCCGGCGCGGTAGGGATAAATGTCGACTTGTGACGCGCGCGCCGGGTTACAGCCCAGCACCTCCAAGGCCAGACCGCTGTTGACCGCGGTGATCTTGTACGCACCTCCAGTCGCCGGCGTGACGTTCCACTTCTGACAATCGCCGCCCCAGTACTTGTACGTGTCCACGGTGGCGTTGTCGGTCGTCACGCAGCCGCCGACGTCGAGCGCCTTCCCGGTGTCGTTCTGCGGGGTCAGCCGATAGGTACCGGTGGGCACGGTCGGGAGGCCGGGGTCGCCGGACGGCAGCGCCAGCGACTGCCAGGTGGCCGCTGGTACGCCGAGATCCGGCGTACCGTCCGCAGCGAAGTTGACGCGTTGCACCCGGGCCGACCGGTCGCCGCCGCAGCTGCCCGCGGAGTTGCCGACGGCGTGGTAGACGTTCCACACCTCGGTCCCGTCCGGGGAGGTGAAGAAGCTGTTGTGCCCCGGCCCGTAGACCCAGTTGGCGTCCGCGCGCGAGAAGATCTGCGACGAGGACTTGGTCCACGCCGCCGGGTTCATGACGTTGCTGCCGGTCAGTGTCAGGCTCGCCAGGCCGTAGTTGGGCGAGGCGCAACCACTGACCGAGAACACGATGAAGGTCTTTCCGCCGTGCTGCAGCACGGTCGGGCCCTCATTGACCCACCCCCGGTCCTGTTCCCAGGTATTGGTCGGGCGGGACAGCGTGGCGAAGCCGCCGCTGACCGTCAGCGGATCGCTCATCGGTGCGATCACGATGTCCTGTTCGTTGTTCGGATCGCCTGGTGGGATTCGCGACCAGATCAGGTACAGCGAACCGTTGGGTTGCTGCAGCACCGTGCCGTCGATCGAGAACGCACCGTCGCTGGTCAGCTGATGGTTGGTGTACGACCCGAGCGGATCACTGCCCGCCGACTGCAGCACGTACATGTTGTGACTGCCGAAGTCGCCGGACGCGGCATCCGCCGTGTAGTAGATGTACCAACGACCGCCTATCTGATGCAGTTCCGGCGCCCAGATGTCACAGCACGCACCCATCGCCGCGCCGCTGGATCCGTCCCACACCTTCACCGGTGTCGCGGTCGCGAGTCCCTTGATCGACGTCGCCCGGGTCAACGTGATGACGTCGCCCTGCGTATACGTCAGGTAGTAGTAACCGCCGGCGTACACGATCTGCGGATCGGCGGCGCCCAGCTTGATCGGGTTACGGAACGTCTCGCCCGGCGAACTGGCGCCGGCCGGGCCGATCGTAGACACGGAAACCATCATCGCCACCAGCACCGCCAGCAGCATTCGCAGTCTGAGCATCGCCACCTCCGGACGATCCAGCGAA
>NZ_DASRVN010000490.1:0-25074 GCF_035655035.1 Kribbella sp.
CACCTGTTCTACTCCGGCAACGCCTACGACAAGGCGGCGTACGCCGTCGGGCATGCACTGTGCGAGTCGCCGATCGGCCCGTGCGTGAAGTCCGGCGACCCGATCCTGGCCAGCTCCCCCGATGCCGCCGGCCCGGGACACAACATGGTGCTCGGCGACTGGTTCGTCTACCACGCCTGGGACCCCGACCAGGTCGGCACGGACCCGAAGGGCCGCACGATGTGGCTGTCCCGGCTGACCTGGGACGGCGACACCCCGGTGGTCCAGCTGCCGCTGGCGGACAATCCCCTGCAGCCGTAACCTTTCCGGACCGGTCCGCATCAAGTTCTCTGGAAGCATCAACCAGGGGAGGACATCGTGAAGCGACGGAGCTTTGTCGGCCTGGCGATGGGTGCGGTCGCACTCGCCACCACGGTCACCGCGGGCGCCCAGGCGGCCCCGAACACCACGTCCGCGGCGACCGCCGCGTGTCAACTCGGCCTCGGGTCGATCACGAACGCCGGCGCCCAGACCAGCGCCACCGTGACCGCCGGCAAACCCCCGACCATCGGCAAGCCCACTGTCGTCACCGGCGTCTACCCGTTCGGGCCGGTCCGGGCGGCGTCCACCTTCCAGTCGGAGCCGAACGTGGCCGGTTTCGACCTGTCCGGGTACGTCGTACTCGCCGATGCGCTGTACCTCCGCTACTACAACCGCAATGCCGGCATCGACCAGACGACCCGCATCGGTGGCGGCTGGACGAACTTCACGAACATCGAGTACGTGCGCTACGAGCAGGGCAAGACGACACACACCATGTTCTACGGCCTGCGGAACGACGGGACCCTGTTCCGGTGGAACGCGGGCGGCAAGTCGTTCGTCGCGGCCGGGTCGGCGCCCGGCTTCGCGGCAGTCAAGTCGATGACGCTGATCAGCAAGACCGCGACGTACGACACCTTCCTCGCGAACACCCGGGGTGGGGCGCTCTACACGATCCGGATCCCGATCAGCTCGCCGATGAAGCCGATCGTGAAGGCGGTCCGGACCGGCACCTGGCAGGGCTTCGAGACCCTGGTCGCCGGGCCGTGCGGTCAGTACGGGACCGTTGTACTCGGCATCGACAAGGACTCGAAGAGCGGCTATCTGTACGCCGTTGGTCACGCCAACGGAACCGCGACCGTGATCAACTCGCTCGGCAAGGTCTCGGGCGGCACCTTCGCGGACCCGATCTACCACCGTGTCGGCCCGGTCGACTACCTCGACCGGATCAACGGCGACTGAGGACGCGGGTCAGGATCGTCAGCGCACGATGGAGGTCGGACGTCGATGGTGTCGCGTACCCGATCACCAGGCCTGGTGGCCCGGGGACGCTGCGGCGGTATTCGGAGAGTGCCGCGACCACGACGCCGGCCTCCCGCGCGGCGGCCGCGATCCTGCGGTCGTCGGTGCCGCCGGTGTCGTTGGACAGCAGCAGCGTGATGTGCAGGCCGGCGTCCTGGCCGATCACCTGCCCGTACGGCGCCAGCACCTCGCACGTGTGGGTACGGCGTTCGGCGTACAGCCGGCGACCGCGGCGGACCGTGCGGTCCAGGTAGCCGTCGCGGAGCATCGCGAGCAGTGCGGCCTGCATCGGCCAGGCGGGCCAGTCGCCGGAGTTCGCGCGGAACATGGCCAGCCGGTCGACCATCGCCTCGGACGCCACCAGCCAGCCGAGGCGGAGCGCCGGGCTGAGCGTCTTCGACAGCGTGCCGAGGTGCACGACCCGCTCCAGGTCGAGCTGGGCCAGCGCGGGCAGCGGCGCGACGTCGTACCGGAACTCGCTGTCGTAGTCGTCCTCGATCAGCAGGCTGCCGGTACGCCGCGCCCAGCGCACCAGTTCGTTGCGTCGGGCAACGGGTAGCCGGCCGCCGAGCGGGTACTGGTGGGACGGCGTCACGTACACCGCGTCCACATCGTCGGTCAGTGCCGCCACCTGGAGGCCGTCCTCGTCGACCGGTACATCGACGATCTCGAGCCGGTGGTCGCGCGCGGCGACGACCGCGTTCAGGTAGCCGGGGTCTTCGATCGCGATCCGGTCACCGGGCTCCCGGGTCACCGTCAGCAGGAGCCGCAGCCCGTGCACGGTCCCGTTCGTGACCAGCACGTTCTCCGGCCCGCAGGCGATGCCGCGGACCCGTGCGACATGCTCCGCGAGCGCCGCACGGAGCGCGGGGAGGCCGGGCGCATCGTCGTACCCCCTGGGTGGTGACTGCGTGGAGACCTCACGCCACGCGCGCCGCCAGCCGGGGTCGGGGGTCGGCGCGATGTACGGGATCCCCGGGCGCAGGGTCAGCAGTTCCGCGTCGGCGTCGGGTCGGTGTGTCGTACGGCGTCGTACGGCAGGCTGCAGCGGTACGACGTCCGTGACGAAGGTGCCGGCGCCCGTACGGCCCTCGATCCAGCCTTCCGCGTGCAGCTGGTCGTACGCCGCCTGCGTCACGGACCGCGAAACCGACAGCTCCCGCGCGAGGTCCCGCGTCGACGGCAGCCGGTGCCCGGCCTGCAGCCGCCCGTCCAGCACGGCCGCGCGGAACTGCTCGGCGAGCTGCAGGTGCAACGGCACCCCGGAATCCCGATCGATCGTCAACGGCAGCGAACTCTGCACGCCTACTAGGATTCCAGCATGGCCATGACCGCTGAGGACGTGTCCCGGTTCGAGCGGTCCAGGCACCGGCTCGAGGCGATCGCGTACCGGCTGCTCGGATCGGCGTCCGAGGCGGAGGACGCCGTTCAGGAGACGTTCCTGCGCTGGCAGGCCGCGGACCTCGGGCGGATCGAAGTACCGGAGGCCTGGCTGACGAAGGTGCTGACCAACCTCTGCCTCAACCAGCTGACCTCGGCCCGCGCGCGCCGCGAGACGTACGTCGGCCAGTGGCTGCCCGAGCCGCTGCTGGACGGCGACCCGATGCTCGGCCCGGCGGACACGGTCGAGCAGCGCGAGTCGGTGTCGTACGCCGTACTCACGCTGATGGAGCGCCTGTCGCCGAACGAGCGCGCGGTCTACGTACTGCGGGAGGCGTTCGACTACTCGCACCGGGAGATCGCCGAGATGCTCGAGCTGACCGAATCCGCGAGCCAGCAGCTGTTCCGCCGGGCGAAGCAGCACCTCGCGGACGGACGTACCCGGACCGAGGTCGACGAGGCGACGGCCCGGCGGATCGTCGACGAGTTCATCCTCGCGGCGACCAGCGGGCAGACCGAGTCGATCGTCCGGCTGCTCACCGCCGACGCGGTCTCGATCGGCGACGGCGGCGGCAAGGTCCCGGCCCGGACGACCGCGATCTTGGGCGCGCTCGCGGTGGCGCGTTTCCTCCGCGGCCTGTTCAAGCCGACCGCGGCGAAGCGCGTCTACCTCGGTGGTCCGGCGGACGTCTACGCCTGGCCGGTCAACGGCGAACCGTCGCTCGTGGTGCTGGTGGACGGCGAGGTCGTCGGGGTGATGTGCCTCGAGGTCGGCGCCGACGGCATCACCGCCGTCCGTTCCCAGGCGAACCCGGACAAGCTGGTCCGCGCGACCGAGCTGTTCGCGGTCGCCGAGCACGGAGAGCCGCTGCTGACCATCCTGTGAGCTGCTTCACAGCGCGTTCCTGTCATGAATCGGCGGGCTGCCCGGTTCAAGGGTCGACATCGCAGCAGACAGGAGCACGGATATGAAGCACCGCATCGTCGTCCTCGGCGCCGGGTACTCCGGAGCCATCGCCGCCGGCCGCCTCGCCGCGCGGCTGTACCGCGACGAGGTCACCGTCACGCTGGTCAACGCCGAACCCGACTTCGTCGAGCGGGTCCGGATGCACGAGGTCGCCACCGGCCGCGACCTGAAGCACCGCTCGTACGCCGAGATGTTCGCCGGCACCGGCGTCGTACTGAAGCTCGCGAAGGTCACCGCGGTGGACGTCGAGCGCAAGACGGTCGCGCTGGAGGCGGAGGAGCTCGAGTACGACACGCTCGTGTACGCGCTCGGCAGCGGGTGGAACTCGCAAGGCGTGCCGGGCGCGGCCGAGCATGCGTACCAGATCGCCAGCCGCCCCGGAGCGCTCCGGCTGCGCGAACGGCTGGCGTCGTTGCCGGCCGGGCAACCGGTGACCGTCGTGGGTGGCGGCCTCACCGGTGTGGAGTTCGTGACCGAGCTCGCCGAGTCGCGGCCGGACCTCGACGTCGCGCTGGTCGTCCGCGGAGGACTCGGCGACTGGCTGTCGGACAAGGGCCGACGGCATCTCCGGAAGGTCGTCGACCGGCTCGGCATCACCGTGCACGAGAACGCCCACGTCACCGCCGTCGGTGCCGACCATGTCGCGGTCGGCGGCACGCGGATCCCGACCGCGGTCACCGTGTGGACAGCCGGATTCGCCGTGCACCCGATCGTGCAGGCGACCAGCCTGGAGGTCTCGGACACCGGGCGGATCGTGGTGGACCGCACGATGCGATCCGTCTCGCACCCGGACGTCTACGCGATCGGCGACGCGGCGTACGCGCTGGGATCGAAGGACAAGCCGCTGCGGATGTCGTGCGCCTCGGGCCAGCCGATGGCGTGGCAGGCCGCCGACTCGATCGCGGCCCGGTTGACCGGCGGCCGGTTGCCGCACGCACCGCTGGCGTACTTCAACCAGTGCATCTCGCTCGGCCGCCAGGACGGGCTGATCCAGTACGTGACCAGCGACGACCGGGCCGTCAACGCGGCGCTCACCGGACGGGTGGCCGCGGTCTACAAGGAGTCGATCTGCAAGGGCGCCGCCTGGAGTGTCTCGAACCCGACGCTCGGCCTGCCGGTCCGGCGCCGGCACCTCGTCAGCGCTGCCGTGCCGCTGCGCGAATGGACTAGCTGATTCGTTCCGGAATGGCCCGTGCCGCCAGGCCACTGCACGTCCACCCTGGAGGTATGACCACACTGCAGCCGACTGCCCGGACCTCCCTCCGTCGCTCCAAGGAACGCGCCGCGACGGATCGCCAGGCGCTGGACGACGTCCTCCTCGACGGCATGTTCTGCCACCTGGGCGTCGTGGTCGACGGCGATCCGCTCGTCCTGCCGACGGCGTACGGCGTGGACCTGGAGCGCGGGGTGGACGGGACGCTGTACCTGCACGGCTCGGTCGCCGCGCGCAGCATGGTCGCCGCCCCGCAACAGACCGTCTGCGTCACGATCACGCACGCGGACGGGCTGGTGCTGGCGCGGTCCGCGTTCCACCACTCGGTGAACTACCGGTCCGCGGTCGTCTTCGGCGTACCGCGGCTGGTCACCGATCCGGACGAGAAGCTGCACGGCCTGAACCGGATCGTCGACCACCTGGTCCCGGGCCGGTCCACCGCGGTCCGCCCGCCGAACCGCAAGGAGCTGGCGAAGACGTCGGTACTGGCGTTGTCGCTCACCGAGGCCTCGGTGAAGAACCGGTCCGGCAGCGCCAACGACGACGAGGAGGACCTCGACCTGCCGTACTGGACAGGCGTGATCCCCCTCCACACCGTCGCCGGCGAACCGGAGAACAACCCCGACTGCGACCTGCTGGTGCCTGCCCACGTCCGCACCCGCGCGAACCTGCTCGGCGCACCCTCCTAGGCCACGGTCCCCTTGTTGTAGTTCTTCTGGGCCCAGAAGTAGCCGACGATCGCGATCGCCACGCACCATCCGCCGGCCATCCAGGCGCTACCACTCGCCATCGGAGTCCCCAGCAGCAGGTGCCGCAGGGTGTCGATGATCGGCGTGAACGGCTGGTACCGGGCGAACCAGCGGATGGCGCCCGGCATCGCGTCCAGCGGGATGAACGTGTTGCTCAGGAACGGCAGCAACAGGCTGATCGGCAGTACGACGTTGCTCGCGCCCTCCGGCGTCTTGCTGGTCAGCCCCAGCGCGATCGCGAACCAGGTCAGCCCGATGGTCAACCCGATCAGCAGCAGGGCCGCCAGCAGCCAGCCGCCTACGGACGCGTTCGGGCGGAAGCCGATCAGGATCGCGAACCCGACCACCAGCGTCAGGCTGACGATCGTCACCAGCACGTTGCCGAGCACATGCCCGGTGAGCACCGCCGGACGGAAGATCGCCATCGTCCGGAACCGGGCGACGATCCCCTCGGTCATGTCCATGCAGACCGCGACCGCGGGCGACATCGTGCCGGACGCGATCGACATCAGCAGGATCCCCGGCGTGAGGAAGTTGATGTACTCCGCCCGCCCGCCACCGCCGCCGAGGCCGTTCGCGAACGTGTGGCCGAAGACCAGACCGAACAGCAGGATCATGATCACCGGCATCCCGAGGGCGCCGAGCGACAGGCCTGGGTACCGCTGGGCGTGCCGCAGCGTGCGGCGCAGCATCGTTCCGGTGTCCTGGAGTGCGTAGCTCATGATGCGGTCACTTTCTCGGTGGGCTGGCCGGTGACGGCGAAGAAGACGTCGTCCAGGTCAGGGGTGTGGACAGTCAGTTCGCCGACCTCGAGCGAGGCGTCGTCGATCCGGGCCAGCAGGTCGCGGAGCGCATGCACGCTGCCGTCGTTCGGCACCTGCAGCACCAGGGCCTCGTGGTTCGGTACGGCGGTCGGCAGCACCTGGCCCGCGAGCGCGAACTCCTCGGGCGAGGTGAACCGCAGCCGGATATGCCCGCCGGGGGCGAGCCGCTTCAGCTCTTCCGCCGTACCTTGGGCGACGAGCCGGCCGTGGTCGAGGACCGCGATCCGGTCGGCCAGCTGATCGGCCTCCTCGAGGTACTGCGTGGTGAGCAGCACCGTGACGCCGCCGGCGACCAGATCGCGGATCATCGTCCACATGCCGTGCCGGCTGCGCGGATCGAGACCGGTCGTCGGCTCGTCCAGGAAGATGATCCGCGGCCGGCCGACCAGCGTCATCGCCAGGTCGAGCCGGCGCTTCATGCCGCCGGAGTACGTCATCGCGAGCTTCTTGCCGGCCTCGGCCAGGTCGAACTGTTCGAGCAGTTCGTCCGCCCGCTGCCGGGCCTCCTGCTTACCGAGGTGATACAGGTCGGCCATCAGGATCAGGTTCTCGCGGCCGGTCATCAGGCCGTCGATCGCGGAGAACTGGCCGGTGACGCCGATCGCGGCCCGGACTGCCTCCGGGTCCTGCGTCAGGTCGTGACCGGCCACCCGGATCTCGCCGGCGTCGGCCGCGGCCAGCGTGGACAGGATCCGGACGGCGGTGGTCTTGCCGGCGCCGTTCGGGCCGAGCAGGGAAAAGATGGTGCCTTCGGCAACGTTCAGGTCGATGCCGTCGAGCACGAGTTTGTCGCCGTAGGACTTACGCAGTCCGCGGACGTCGATCGCTGGTGACATGAGAGGTCCTTGGGTGTTTTCGGGCAGGGGAAACCTGACCCGGGTGGCTTGACGGGTCGTGCGTGGGAGGATTCGGGCGTGCTTGATCGCCCGGGCGCGCAGGTGCGGGCGTCCGGTGGTCTTGAGGTTCAGTTAGATGTCGAGGTCCTCGACCGCCGGTTGGTCGGCTGCCTCCTCGACGAGTGCGTAGAGGTCCTCCGGGATCAGCGCGCGGAGCTCGTCGACCGTGTCGACGACGTACAGGGTGGCCTCGCCCTGCGCCATGCTCCAGGACTGGTCGGAGCTCCAGTTGCCGACCCAGGAGCGCCAGCCGGTCAGGTACCGCTCGTCGTCGGCGCCTTGCTTGAACTGGTTGCGGCGGTCGGCGTGCAGGACGAACTTGCCGGTCCGGGTGCGATACACCTGGAAGGCCTCGTAGCCGGTGCTGCTGGAGCGGCCGCCCTCGGCAAGCAGTACGCCGGAGAACCGCTGCTTGCGGCCGGTGCCCCGGCCCACCCGCACGGTGATCTCGTCGTACCCCTCGAGCCGGCCTTCCTCCATCTCGACGTACTTGCGCAGCGCGATCGAGATCGCGGATGACAGGTTGCCGGCGATCTCCTGCGCACGCTTGTACAGCGGCAGGTCGTCGTCGGACACATAGATCGTCTTGTTGGGCATCGCTCTCCTCCTACGTAGAACTATACGCAGATCTCTCCGCATATGTCTACGTAGATCTGTACGTAGATGTGGAAGCCGTGGACGCCCAAGGTGAACGATGTGGAAACTGCATGGCCCCAAACCTGAGTTATCCACAGATTTGCCCCACTTTCGACCACTTTCAGTGGAGAAGTAACTCCGAACCTGGGGATAACTCCCCGAAATCGGTGTGCACACCTGGGGACACGGGTGTGGATAACTCGGCGTTCTTCCAGGGCGGCGACCCGGCGATCGCGGCAGGCCTGTGCAGCCTCGGGTGGTGCTGCGGTGAACCTCAGCCGGGACTGCCCGGGGCCTGGCTGAGGTCAGTGAGTGGGAGGGGTCAGACCCACTGGGTGGAGACGACGAAGCCGACTGCGATCAGGCCCATGCCGATCAGCAGGTTCCAGTTGCCGAGGTCCTTCATCACCGGGATGTCCTGGCCGGCGACGTAGAAGACGACCAGCCAGGCGAGACCGAGCAACCAGCACGCCAGCATCAGCGGCGCCACCCAGACGCGTGACTGGGTACGTGGCTTCTTCGGCGTCTTCTCCGCCTTGACCTTCTCGGTCTTCTTCTTGTTGCGACTGCTCGACTCGGGCACGTCTGAACTCCTTGTAAGGACGCATAAGCTGACCGCAGCAGAACCTCGTCGGTCCGGTCCGGGTTAGCGTAGTGCAGAGAGCAATGTGGAGATCACGGGTGCGTAGGTTGAGGCGGATTTCACTCTGGCGTGCGGCCGCGCCAGTGGCGCTGCTGTGCGCCGGTCTGCTGTTCGCGACCAGTGCCACCAACGCCCGCGGCACCGACCTGCGACCCAGCCGTAACACTACGCTCGCGGGCCTCGTGGAGGAACAGAGCCGGCGGAGCGCCACCCTGGTCAAGCAGCACGCGGCCCTGACCCACGACATCGAGACGTTGCAGGCGCAGCAGGGTTCGATCGACCCGAAGCTCGCCAAGCAGTTCGAGGACCTGTCCGAGCAGGTCGGCACCCGGCCGGTCACCGGCCCCGGTCTGACCGTGACGCTCCGGGACGCGCCACCCGAGGTGGTGAAGGACAACCCGAACGTCGACGAGAACTGGCTGGTCATCCACCAGCAGGACATCCAGGCCGTGGTGAACGCGCTCTGGGCCGGCGGCGCCGAGGCGATGACGATCCAGAACCAGCGGGTCATCTCGACCACCGGCGTGAAGTGCGTCGGCAACTCGGTCGTCCTGCACGGCGTCCCGTACCTCCCGCCGTACACGATCTCCGCGATCGGCGACCGGCGGAAGCTGCAGAAGGCGCTCGACAACTCGCAGTACATCCAGAACCTGCAGGACTACGTGGTGAAGTTCCAGCTCGGGTACGACGTGCAGGGCAACTCCTCGCTGCAGATGCCGGCGTACGAAGGCTCCCTGGACCTGCAGACCGCGACCGTGCCGGGCTTCCCGCACACTCCGTCGGCCAGCCCTTCCGTGACCGGGCGGTAGCTGGCGCGGAGCTGTCACAATGGATCGCATGCCGCGGATCCTTGTCGTCGACAACTACGACTCCTTCGTCTACAACCTGGTGCAGTACCTGCAGCAACTGCGGGCCGACACCACGGTGCTGCGCAACGACGAGGTGACCCCCGAGCAGGCCGCCGAGTTCGACGGGGTGCTGCTGTCCCCCGGTCCCGGTACGCCGGAGGAGGCCGGCGCCTGCGTCGACATCGTCCGGCAGAAGGGCGGCGAGGTCCCGATCTTCGGCGTCTGCCTCGGGCTGCAGGCGATCGGCGTCGCGTACGGCGGGGTCGTCGGGCGCGCGGACGAGCTGCTGCACGGGAAGACCAGCCAGGTGTTCCACCAGGGCGCCGGCGTGCTGGCCGGGCTGCCGTCGCCGTTCACCGCGACCCGGTACCACTCGCTGGCGATCGCCGAGGGCAGCGTGCCGGACGTGCTGGAGGTGACCGCGCGGACCGAGGCCGGCGTGATCATGGCGGCCCGGCACCGCGAGCTGGCGGTCGAGGGCGTGCAGTTTCACCCCGAGTCGGTGCTCACCGAGGGCGGCCACCGGATGCTGGCCAACTGGCTGACGGTCTGCGGCGACCCGGACGCGGTCGCCAACTCCGCCGGCCTCGCGCCAGTGGTCAGCTGACCCAGGAAACACAGAACCCCTCGAGGCGAGTGCCTCGAGGGGTTCAGTGCGTTCGGGACTGCTCAGCCGCCCGGAAGCGTGATGACCGGGGTGCTGGGCCCGCCGCTCGGGTTGTCGGTCGGCGTCGGCGAGGACGGCGGCGGAGTCGGCTGCAGCTTGTTGGTCGTCAGAATGACCAGCGTGCCCTTCGGTGCCTTGGTGTTGGCCGGGACCGACTGCTTCAGCACGGCGCCCTCGGCCGCGTTCGGATCGTTCCCGAACGTCTGCCCGACCCGGAAGCCGGCCTGCTCCAGCGTCTGCTTCGCGTCGGCGAACGTCTGCGTGACCACATCCGGCACGTTCGCCTGCACGACGCCGCTGGACACCGTCAGGGTGAACTCGGTGCCCGCCGGGTACGTGCCGCCCGGGTCCGGGCTGACCGCGAGCACGATGCCCTTCTTCTGGTCGCTGTCCTGTTGGATCGACTGGGCCTTGACGGTGAACTGGCCGGCACCGGCCTCGATCTGCGTGCGGGCCTTGGACTCCGACATCCCGATCACGTTCGGCACCGTGTAGGTGTTCTTCCCGCCGGACACCACCACGGCGACGACCGAGCCTGGGTCCGCCTCGGTGCTGGCCGCGGGCGTCTGGCGGATGATCAAGCCCCTGCCGACCGCGTCGCTCTTCTCCGTGGTCGCATTGACCTTCAGGCCCTTGGCCGTCAGCAGTTGGGTCGCCGCGGCCAGGGACTTGCCTTGCAGATCAGGGACCTGGACCTTCGCGGGCGGCGTGTTCGACGTCGTCGGGCCGCCGGCGTTGGTGTTGTTGTACTTCGAGTACAGCGCGTAGGCGCCGATCGCGATCGCCACGATCGCGAGCCCGAGCAGGAAGTACGCCAGGCCGCGGTTCCGCCGGGAGCGGCCCTCGTCGCCCTCCTCCAGGTCGTCAACGCCCGGCGGCAGCAGGTCGTTGCCACTGGTCTGCCGCAGTTGCTGGGTGGCGGCCGTCGGCGCGAGCGTGGTCGGCTGCATCTGCCGGGTCTCGGCGACCGCGGCCAGCGGCGCGGTCACCTGCTGACCGGCCAGCACCCGGTGGATGTCGGCGCGCATCTCGGACGCGCTCTGGTACCGCTCCTCGCGGTTCTTCGCCAGCGCCTTGAGGACGACGGCGTCGACCTCCGGCGGGATGTCGGGGTCGAACGAGGACGGCGGCAGCGGCTGCTCCCGGACATGCTGGTACGCCACCGAGACCGGGGACTCGCCGACGAACGGCGGCCGGCCGGTGAGCAGTTCGTACAGCAGGCAGCCGGTCGAGTACAGGTCGGAGCGGGCGTCCACGGTCTCGCCGCGGGCCTGCTCCGGGGACAGGTACTGCGCGGTGCCGATCACGGCCGCGGTCTGGGTCATCGTGGAGGACGTGTCGGCGACCGCGCGGGCGATCCCGAAGTCCATCACCTTGACCTGGCCCTGCGGGGTCAGCATCACGTTCCCGGGCTTGATGTCGCGGTGCACGATGCCGGCCCGGTGGCTGTAGTCGAGCGCCTCGAGCACACCCGAGGTGATCTCCAGCGCCCGCTCCGGCATGATCTTGCGGCCCTCGCGGATCAGGTCCCGCAGCGTCTTGCCGGTGACCAGCTCCATCACGATGTACGGGATCGTGACGCCGGAGCCGTTCGGGTCCGGCTCCTCGCCGGTGTCGTAGACCGAGACGATCGTCGGGTGGTTCAGCGACGCGGCTGACTGGGCCTCCCGGCGGAATCGCGCCTGGAAGGTGGCGTCACTGGCCAGGTCGACCCGCAGCCGTTTGATCGCGACGCTCCGGCCGAGCCGGTTGTCCACGCCCCTGCGGACCTCGGCCATACCGCCGCGGCCGAGCGGCTCGCCCTCTTCGTACCGGCCGCCGACGAGACGTGCCTGCGATGTCATGACCCAGCCTTCCAACCTGTCCGGAACAACAAACTCAACTTGCCCACGGTAGCGATCGCCACACCTGGGACCCCGTTGGAAAGACGCACTGTCATCGCATCATTCCGTATCGTGCTCATTGGCCCAGCACCGCCTCCATCACCTTTTTGGCGATCGGAGCGGCCAGGGTCCCGCCGGCCACGTCGGTGCGCGGGACGTTCGCGTCCTCGATCAGCACCGCCACCGCGACCTTCGGGTCGTTCGCGGGCGCGAACGCGGTGAACCAGGCGAACGGCGGGCGATCCTTCGACGTCTGCGCCGTACCGGTCTTGCCGGCCACCTGGACCCCGCTGATCCGGCCCGGCTTGCCGGTGCCGTTGTTGACCACGTCGACCATCATCGCGGTCAGCTGGCTCGCAACCTGCGGAGTGACGGCCTGGTGCAGCGACTCCGGCTTGGTCTCGGAGACCGTCTTCAGGTCCGGGGTCTTCACGTTCTGGACCAGGTACGGCTTCATCAGCTGGCCCTTGTTCGCGATCCCGGCCGCCACCATCGCCATCTGCAGCGGGCTGGCCTGGACGTCGAACTGGCCGATCGCGGACTGCGCGGTCTGCGGCTCGTTCGGGTCGCCGGGGAACTGGCTGGTGGCCACGCCGGCCAGCTCGGTCAGCGGGCGGGCGCCGAAACCGAACTTCGCCGCCTGCGCGTTCAGCGCGTCCGCGCCGAGGGCCATGCCGACGGAGCCGAACGCCGTGTTGCACGAGTAGCGCAGCGCGACCGTCAGCGTCGCGTTGTCGCTGCCGCCACAGTTCTTGTTGTCCTCGTTCACCAGTGGGACGGTCGTCTGCGGGAGCGGCAGCTGGGCCGGCGAGGTCACCTTGCTGTCCGGCGTGTACTTGCCGCTGGACAGCGCGGCCGCGGCGGTGACCAGCTTGAACGTCGAACCCGGCGGATACAGCTCCTGGACCGCTCGGTTCGACATCGGCCGGTTCTTGTCCGCGTTCAGGCTCTTCCAGGCCGCCGCGACCTTGGTGGTGTCGTGCGAGGCCAGCAGGTTCGGGTCGTACGACGGGCGGGTCGCCATCGCCAGGATCTTCCCGGTCGACGGTTCGATCGCCACCACCGCGCCGATCTTCCCGGCGAGGCCGTCGTACGCCGCCTGCTGGGCCGCCGCGTTCAGCGTGAGCGTCACGCTGCCGCCCTGCTGCGGGCGGTTGCTGATCACGTCGATGATCCGCCGGAACGCCATCGACGGGTCCGAGCCGTTCAGCTCGGAGTTCATCGTCAGCTCGATGCCGCCGCGGCCGAACAGGTACGAGTAGTAGCCGGTCACCGGTGCGTACACCGGGCCGGACGGGTACTTGCGCTGGTACTTGAACCGGTCGTTCGACGGGTCGCTCTTGGCGATCGGCGTGGTGCCGATCAGGATCGGCCCGCGGTTCACCGAGAACTGCGAGTCCCGGACCCGGTTGTTGTCGTTGCGTGCGTTGATCGCGCTCGCCCGGAACGCCTGCAGGTACGTCGAGTTCGCCATCAGCGCGAGCATCAGGATGATCGCCGCGACGGCCAGTCGTCGGATCGCCGAATTCACTGCTTCTGCACCGCCATCGCGATCGTTTCGTCGGACACTGGAGCGGCCGGGGTCTGCGGCCGCCGGGCCTGGTCGCTGATCCGCAGCAGCAAACCGATGATCGCCCAGTTCGCCACCAGCGACGTACCGCCGAGGGCCATGAACGGAGTGGTCAGACCGGTCAGCGGAATCAGCGCGGTGACGCCGCCGACGATCACGAACACCTGCAGCGCGAACGACATCGCCAGACCGGTCGCGACCAGCTTGCCGAAGACGTCGCGGCAGCCGAGCGCGGTCCGCAGGCCGCGCTCGATGATCAGCGTGTAGACCAGCAGGATCGCGATCAGGCCGGTGAGGCCGAGCTCCTCGGCGAGCGACGAGACGATCATGTCGCTCTGCGCGAACAGCGTGGCCTCCGGGTGGCCCTGGCCGAGGCCGCGACCCAGGACGCCGCCCCACGCCTGACCCATCAGGCCGAGCTTGATCTGGCCGCCGTCGATCGCCCACGGGTCCAGCCAGTCGGTGATCCGGCGGTGCACGTGGCCGAACGTCATGTACGCGAAGTACGCACCGGCGGCGAACAGCAGACCGCCGATGATGAGCCAGCCGGCCCGCTCGGTGGAGACGTAGAGCAGGAACAGGAACAGGCCGAAGAACAGCAGCGACGACCCCAGATCGCTCTCGAACACCAGCACGCCGAGGCTGGCCACCCAGGCGATCCCGATCGGCCCGAGGTCGCGGGCCCGCGGCAGGTCCAGCCCAAGGAATCGGTGCCCGGCCAGCGTCAGCACGTCGCGCTTCACGACCAGGTAGCCGGCGAAGAAGATGACCAGGCAGATCTTCGCGAACTCACCGGGCTGGAACGACATCCCGGCCAGCCGGATCCAGATCCGGGCACCGTTCAGGTTTACGCCCAGGCCCGGGACCAGCGGCAGCACCAGCAGCACCAGACCGGCGAGACCGGCCGTATAGGTCAGCGCCTGCAGTCGGCGGTGGTCACGGATCACCAGGATCACGACCAGGAACAGCACCACGCCGACCGCGGTCCAGGTGATCTGCTGCGGCGCGGCCGGCCCCTTCGGGACTTTGCCCCTCGCCTGCGCGAGGATCGCCAGCCCGAGGTCGATCCGGTGAATCATCGCGACGCCGATGCCGTTCAGCAGTACGGCACAGGGCAGCAGCACCGGGTCGGCGTACGGCGCCCGGTACCGGAGCGCGAGGTGTGCGATCAGCGCGAGCAGCCCGATGCCGGCGGCGTAGTACCCGGTGCTGGCCGGGACCGAGTTTTGGACCGTGAGGCCGATGTTCACGTACGCCGCGACCGCGACCGCGACGGCGATCACGAGCAGCAGCAGCTCTACCCCGCGGCGGGTGCGCGGGATGATCTGGATGACCGAGGTCGACGCGATACTCATCGGACACCGTCGCAGTCTTCGGTGTCGACCGGCGTACTCGGCGTCGTCGTCGGCTTCGGCGTGGTCGCCACCGTGACCGGCGGCTTCGGGGTCGTCAGCTTCGTGGTGGGCTTCACCGGCACGGTCGGCTTCGGCTTCACGGTCGGCTTGGGAGTCGGCTTCGGCGTCGGGGTCGGCTTGATCTTCGCGGCGCACTGGGCAGCGGTCTGCTGCAGCTGGGCGACGATCGACCGGGCCCCGGCCAGGTTGTCTGCCTGGATGTTGCCCTCCACTTGCTGGCGGCTGTACGTCGGAAGCTTGTCGACCTGCAGCGACTGCCGCTCGTACACCTTCGACAGCGACACCCCCGGCAGGTCCGCCTCGACGCCCTTGAAGATCGCCACGTAGTCGCCGTCGGTGCCGACGTAGTACTGCTTCTGGGTCCACCCGTACGCGAACCAGGCGCCGCCGATCAGCACCGCCAGGACGACGACCAGTACGGCGATCCGCCGCGGCCACAGGAACCGCTTCGGCGGGCGCGGCGCGTACCGCAGCTCCTCCGGGTCGACCGCGGCGCCGTGGCCTCCGGCTCCGCCTGTGCCGCCGTCAGCGGCGGCGACGCCGACCGCGACCGTCGGCTCGGCGCGGCCGGTGCTGCCCTGGGCGAGCTCGGCGGCGGCGCCGACCAGTTGCGGCTGCGTCCCGCTCGCGGGCTCGGTCTCGACGACGTCGGCCACCACACAGGTGACGTTGTCGTTCGACCCGGCCTCGAGCGCGTGCGTGATCAGCTCGACGACGACGGAGTCCGGCGTACCGGACGACATCGAGGCGGCGATCACCTCGTCGCTGACGTAGTCGGGCAGGCCGTCGCTGCACAGCATCAGCCGGTCGCCGGCCTGGACGTCGAGGATCTGCAGGTCCGGATCGGAGTCCGGGCGGCCGTCCAGCACCCGGAGGATCAGGTTCCGGTGCGGGTGCGTGAAGGCCTCCTCCTGGGAGATCCGGCCCTCGTCGACCAGCGACTGCACGAACGTGTGGTCGTGGCTCAGCTGGTACAGCTGCCCGTCGCGCAGCCGGTACGCCCGGGAGTCGCCGAGGTGCGCCAGCCCGAGCTGCGCGCCGTCGAACATCAGCGCGGTCACCGTCGACCCCATGCCCTCGCGCTCGGGATCCTCCTCGACCAGCTCGGAGAGCCGCTCGTTCGCCCGGTGCACGGCGCCGGCCAGCGCCTCGATCATGTCCTCGCCGCCGATCTCGGCGGTGTCCAGCCGGCGGATCACCTGGACCGCCGCGGCACTGGCCACCTCACCCGCGGCCGCGCCACCCATCCCGTCGGCGAGCAGCAGCAGGTGCGGACCGGCGTACGCCGAGTCCTCGTTGTTGCGGCGCACCCGTCCGACGTCGGAAAGGGTGGCGTAGTCGAGCGACAGGGTCATCGGGGCAGGCCTACTTCGCGATGTTCAGCGTCGTCCGGCCGATCCGGATCGAACCGCCGATCTCGGCCGGGACCGGGCGGGTGACCCGCTGGCCGTCCAGGTACGTGCCGTTGGTGGAGCCGAGATCCTCGACCCACCACTGGCCCTCGGACAGGAACAGCCGGGCGTGCCGGGTGGAGGAGTAGTCGTCGTCCAGCCGGATCTGGCAGTCCGAACCACGGCCGATGATCACCGGCTCGTCGACTAGCGAGGCGCCGACCCCGGCCTGCGGGCCGTCCGCGATGCTCAGCGAGCCGGGCAGGCCCTTGCGCTTCTTGGCCGGCTTCGCGGGCTTCGGCGTCCGGGTGGTCTGCGGCGTGGTGGCGGCCGCCGCCCGGCTGTCCACCTTCGCACCGAACAGGTCTGACCTGATCACGGACAGCACCGCGAGGACGAACATCCACAACAGGGCCAGGAACCCCAGTTTGATCAGGGTCAGGGTCAGTTCCGACATGGAAGGTCAGTCACCACCCGCTGCTCGGCGGCTGGGCCATCGGCTCGTCCGCGAGACGCAGCGTCATGGTCGTGTTGCCGATCCGGACCGTGGAGCCGTCGGTCAGCTCGGCCTCGGTGGACCGGCGGCCGTTCACCAGCGTGCCGTTGGTGGAGCCGAGGTCGACCAGCACCACGCGGATACCGCCGGGGCCTTCCGGCATCAGCCGGATCTCGGCGTGCCGCCGGGAGACGCCCGGGTCGTTGATCTGGATGTCCGCGTCGGTGCCGCGGCCGAGCACCACGCCGGGCGGGTTGACCGGGCGGCGGCGCCCGTTCACCTCGAGCATCACCTGCGGGTGGCCGCGGCGCGGCTGCTGCTGCGGTGCCTGCGGTGGGTACTGCGGCTGCTGGTACTGCGGGGCAACCGGCGGCGGGTTCGGCGGCACGTAGGGCTCCTGCTGGTAGGGCTGGGGCTCGGGCTGCTGGTACGGGTCCGGCCGCCGCTGGGGCGTCCCGGCCGTCTCGCTGACCACCCGGAACTTACCGGTCGGCAGATCATCCTGCTGGACCAGCTCGATGTCGATGGGTCCGGAGAACGTGTACCGCTGGATGTCCGCGTGGTCCCGCAGCTCGTTGGCGAGCTCGTGGTTCAGGGTCCGGCCGTAGGCGTTCAGCCGCTCGA
Organism: Kribbella sp.; assembly: GCF_035655035.1. Taxonomy (GTDB): domain Bacteria; phylum Actinomycetota; class Actinomycetes; order Propionibacteriales; family Kribbellaceae; genus Kribbella. Next base: position 17,523 of record NZ_DASRVN010000490.1, read on the forward strand.
AGTCGTCCGGGCCGAGCTCGATCGTGAAGTGGTTCGGCACCAGCCGGCGGTCCCGGGACAGGATCCGCGCGGTGTTGTCGATCTCACGCTTGAGAGCCGCGGCCAGCTCGATCGGCTCCACATCACCCTTGAAAGCGCGCGCGAAGACACCGCTGACAATGCCTTCCAGGCGTCGCTCGAAGCGCTGTAGCGGTCGCACGCCTCCTCCTCCACCGTCGGTACGCCATATGTCGTCCACCGGTCGTGGCGGACACACCGGGTACGACGATCGATCGTATCGGGAGGTTCGACCGAACCCGCAATGTGAAGCTCCGGCAGAACCCGTGCTACTGTTCCTTCTCGTCGCCAGGAGATCATCTCAGGCGGCTGCGCGCGGGTGGCGGAATAGGCAGACGCGCACGGTTCAGGTCCGTGTGCCCGAAAGGGCGTGGGGGTTCAACTCCCCCCTCGCGCACAGACAAAGTCCCGGTCGAGAACTCGGCCGGGACTTTTGCGTTACCGGAGGCACATTTCGTCCTTTCGGAGGATTTTCCGGGCCGTCCTGATGGCTGACTCCGTGGGTCAGCCGATGGACTGACGCGGAGCGTGGGATCCCGGTGACAGAGTTCCGGGCATGGAGCAAGCGCTGGAGCTCGACGGGCTGACCAAGGTGTTCGGGGAGCAGCGGGCGGTCGACGAGCTGAGTCTGAGCGTGCCGGCCGGGTCGTTCTTCGGGATGCTCGGGCCGAACGGTGCCGGAAAGACGACGTCGCTGTCGATGGCCGTCGGGCTGCTGCGGCCGGACGGCGGTACGGCGCGGATCTTCGGCGTGGACGTGTGGCGGGATCCGGCCCGGGCGAAGGCGCTGGTCGGGGTGCTGCCGGACGGGCTGGGGATGCCGGAGCGGCTGACCGGGCGGGAGGTGCTCACGTACCTCGGTCTGCTCCGCGGCCTGCCCGAGGACGAGGTACGGCGGCGTGCGGACGAGCTGCTGGAGGTGCTCGAGCTCGACCACGAGGACGACAAGCAGGTGATCGGCTACTCGACCGGGATGCGGAAGAAGCTCGGCCTCGCGGTGGCGTTGCTGCACGCGCCGCGGCTGCTGGTGCTGGACGAGCCGTTCGAGGCGGTCGACCCGGTGTCGGCGGCGACCATCCGGACGATCCTGCACCGGTTCATCGCCGGCGGCGGGTCGGTGGTGATCTCGAGTCATGTGATGGCGCTGGTGGAGCAGCTGTGTGACCGGGTTGCGGTGGTCGCGGACGGCCGGGTAGTTGCCGCTGGCACAGTTTCGGAGGTCCGGGCGGGCGGCAGCCTGGAGGATGCGTTCGTGTCGCTGGTCGGCGCGTCGACGCGTGGTGCCGAGGGGCTGACGTGGCTCTCGCGCTGACCTACGGCACCTCGCACACGCTGGTCCGGATGCGGCTGGCCGCGTTCCGGCACGCGCTGCGCGATCAGTTCCGGCGATCGTGGATCGCCACCGGAGGGCTGGTCGGGCTGGCGCTCGCAGGCGGGACGATCTGGGTCGCGGCCGCCGGCCAGGACCACGTACTGGTGGTCGCACTCGGCGTCTGGATGCTCGGCTGGGTGATCGGGCCGCTGTTCGCCGGTGGTGGCGACGAGACGCTCAAGCCGGAGTACTTCACGATGCTGCCGCTGTCGCCGCGGACGCTCTCCACCGGGCTGCTGGTGGCTGCGCTCGCTGGTGTGGCACCGGTCATCAGCCTGATCGCACTGGTCAGTCTGGTGGTCGCGAGCAGTGGCGTGGTCGCGGGACTCGTTGCGGTGCCTGCGCTGCTGCTGCAGTTGCTCTGCTTCGTCCTGGCGTCGCGGCTCGCTGTCGCGGTGTACGGCGTACTGCTGCAGGCGCGGGCCGGTGCGGTAATCGCTGCGCTGGTCAACGCGTTCATCCTGGCGTTCGCGGCGCAGGGGTGGGCGTTGATCGCGGCGTTCGTGTCCACCGACATCCAGGGCACGCTGGCGCATGCTGCCCGGATCGCGCCGTCTGGTTGGGGTTTCGACGCAGTACAGGCAGCAGGGCGTGGTGACTGGCTCCAGGTCGTCGGGCTGCTGCTGGCGCTTGCAGTGCTCGCCGCAGTGATGCTCTTCGCGTGGTCCGCGCTGCTGGTGCGTCGTACTACTGCTGCTCGGGCAGGGGGTAAGCCGCGGCGGGTCTTGAGTGCGAAGACACCAGAGGGTGCCGCGGCGGCCAAGGAGATTCGCTCGTGGAGCCGGGACCTGCTCTACGGTCACAAGGCGGTGTTCTCGGTCGCGTACGGGCTGATCTTCTGCCTCATGCCGCTGGCGATCGGGATGCGGTCGATGCTGCCGTGGGCCGGTTCGGCGGCGGTCGTGATGGCGGGCTCGATGTGCGCCAACCTCTACGGCGCGGACGGTACGGCGTACTGGACGACGCTGATGACGCCCGGTTCCAGCCGGGCGGATGTCCGCGCGCGGCAGCGGGCGTTCCTGCTCGTGTTCGGGCCTGTGACGTTGCTGATCACGCTGCTGCTGACGTGGTGGTCAGGCGTGACCAGTGCGTGGCCGCTGGTGCTGAGCGTGCTGCCGGCGTTGCTCGGTGGTGCTGCGGGTCTGGTCGTGGCCTGCTCGGTGTACGCCGCCGTACCGACGACCGACGCGCACAAGCGGTCCGGTAACCCGCTCAACTCCGGTGAGAATGAGAGCGAGACGATGGGCATCGTCTACGTGATGCTCGTGCTGGTCGCGACGACCTGTGCACCAGCCCTGATCGTGGCGCTTTACCTTGGCTGGTGGGGCGTGCCGCTGGGCGTCCTGTCGGGAGTGCTCGCGTGGTGGTACTTCGGTCGCGTGGCAGCCCTCCGGTTGGACAAGCGGGGCCCGGAGCTCCTCACGCTGCTCAGGCACGGCCGGTCGCCCGCGGAGCAGGCCAAGAAGACCGCGGGGCTCGATGCGCTCCCGAAGTGGCGTCGTACGTTGGCCGGCTTCTGCCTCGGGTTCGGGGCGATCCCGTTGTTCCCGCAGGGCGTCGTACCGGCGATCATCAAGCTCACCGGCAGCCACAGCAGCAAGTCATGGTTCCTGGCCCTCTACCAGGACGGCCCATGGCAATGGGTCGTGATCGTGCTGATGGCCGCGCTGGGACTATCGATGTACGCCTACGGCGGCCTCACCTACCACCACGCGAAGAAGCGCGCCCCGGGTGTGCAGGTCGCGGCAGTCGCAGGGTAGGGGCGCACCGACGCCACGCATGTACGTTATTCTGTACAGCGTGAAGACGATGAGTTTTACCGAGACGCGGGCGAACCTGGCCGCCGCCCTCGACGCGGTCGAGAGCGATGCGGAGGAGTTGGTGATCACCCGCGCCGGGCACGAGCCGGTGGTCGTCGTCACGCTGGCCGAGTACGAGTCGCTGAAGGAAACCGACTACCTGATGCGGTCGCCGGCCAACGCCCGGCGGCTGCGCGAGGCGATCGAGCAGGACAAGTCGGGCGAAGGCTCTGTTCGCGAACTGGCTGACCCCGACGCCACTGCCGGCGAAGGGACGGCGGGTGGCGCCGCATGAAGGTCGTCTTCCTCGACCGTGGTTGGGAGGACTACCTGTGGTGGCAGGCCAACGACCGCAAGCTGCTCAAGCGGATCAACCAGTTGATCGAGGATGTCGACCGCAACGGCCATGAAGGGATCGGCAAGCCTGAGCCGCTGCGGCACGAGTTTGCCGGTTACTGGTCGAGGCGCATCAACTCGGAACACCGCCTCGTCTACCGGATCGCCGACGACGGGATCCACATCATCGCCTGCCGCTACCACTACGGTCCCTGAGGATCCAGCCTCACCTGCGCGAAGAAGCGCGCTCCGGGTGTGCGGGGCGCGGCAGTCGCAGGGTAGGGGAGCCGCGGTGTCTGGCGTTGCGGGCGGTGGTGGCGACGGTGCGGTGGTTGCGCAGCATCCAGATCGCGACGGCGGCCGCGGCGATCAGGCCGGCGATCCCGGCGTAGTCGGTCATGCTCATCATGAGTCTCTTCTCCAGGGCGGTTCGCTGGGCGGTGGCGAGTCCCGCTTGACTGGAAAGTGACGGGTGCTCAGCGATCTCGTGATGGCACGGTTGGGTCGTGGCTCTGTTGTGTCATTGGGAAAGCGCTCGCTTCCTGATGAGTAAGCCTGTTAGGTGGGTCCATGCAGGAAGGTTCGTTGCTCGACGCGCACGAGGAGCACACGTACCGGCTGCTGGTCGGGCTGTCCGCCGCGCGGGCCGCCGAACTGGCCGAGGTCGCCGAGCTGGCGCCGCAGGAGGCCGACGAGATACTGCAGCGGTTGCAGGCGAAGGGGCTGGTAACCGCCCAGGCGGCCGACGAACCGGTGTTCAGGCCGCTGCCACCGGATGTCGCCTTCGGTACGACGCTGCTCCGCCGGCAGGAGTCGCTCGAGGCCGCGCGCAAGACCGTGGCGTCGCTCAGCGAGGAGTTCCGGGCCAGCGCGAGCCGTCGCGACGCCCATCACCTGGTCGAGGTGATCATCGGCGCGACCACGCTCCGCGAACGGCTCCGCGACCTGCAGAACTCGGCGCGCGAGGAGATCCTCTGGTTCTGCCGCGCGAACCCGCTGGCGATGCAGGGCGCCGAGAACACCGAGGAGTACGGCGCACTGTCGCGCGGGGTGCGGTACCGGGCGATCTACGAGCGGGCGCTGATCGAGACGCCGGGCGAACTCGACTCGATCGCCGAGGGGGTCAGCTGGGGCGAGGAGGCGCGGGTGGTGCCGACGCTCCCGGTCCGGATCGCGATCGTCGACCGGTCCACCGCGATCTGCCCGCTGGTCCGCGACGACGAACAGAGCGTCGGCCAGCCGTCCGCGGCGATCATCAGCCGCGGCCAGCTCCTCGACGCCCTGCTCGCCCTCTTCGAAAGCTACTGGGAACTGGCGACCCCGGTCCGCCTGCAGCCCGGCCCGGCCGAACCCGAGGGCCTGGACGATTCCGAACGTCTCCTGCTCTCACTCCTCGTCGGCGGCGTACCCGACAAATCCATCGCCACCCAACTAGGCATCAGCCGCCGAACCGTCCAACGCCGCCTGGACCGCCTGATGTCCCTCGCCGGCGTCGACACCAGAACCGGCCTGGCCTTCCAGGCAGCCAAACGCAATTGGCTCTAACCACCCGTGCGCCGGGCGCCGTGTAGGCGGCGCCCGGCGCGTGCGGTCAGCGGACGCCGTAGGCGCGGATGACTGTTTGGGTGATCTTGTTTCCGTCAGCGCCCTTGGCTTCGACCTTGAGCGAGACGGTGTCGTGGGCGTTCGGGACTAGCGCCATGTAGTGGCCGGCGGCACCGACCACCAGGAGCTTCTGCCAGGTCTTGCCCTCGTCGAAGGACGACCACGCCTGGAAGGACGTGGCGCGAGGAGACTCGAAGCCGATCACGTGGGTGCGGGTGGCGACCCGGCCGGTCAGGTCGACCGGGACCTTGTAGTCGACCTGCTGGAGTGCGAGCGGCACCGCCTTGTCGTCCGGCTGCCTGGCCGAGCGGAACTCCCACGAGGTCTGCGTCTGCGTTCCCCAGTTCCACTCGCCGTCCTCGTCGATCCGTGCGGTCGACAGATCCAGCCTGTACGCCGCGTCGGCGCTCGTGGTGATCACGTCCGCCCACGCGTTCGGCAGCTCCGCGACCACCTTCCCGTCGCGGGACAGCGTCGCCGACGCGGACGTCGTCTCACCGCGCGTGTAGTGCCCGTCGGCGTCCACGAACGTCGGGATCCGGAGCGACAGCCGGTCACCGGTCCGAGTGGACGGCACGCCCGGCGCCGCCGCGGGCCGTACCACCGGGCCGAACCACGTCTCGTCCGACTTCCCGGACCGGTAGCTCTGCGGTACGGACGTCATCCCGCCGCCGAGCGGGTTCATCGTGTCCCAGGTGTACAGGTGGTGCACCCGGTGCTGCCAGAGCGAGTCGCCCGAGGTCACCCACTCCTCGCGGACCTTCGGCGTCTCGACGAACCGCTGCGCGTCGTTCCAGGAGTACTCCTGCCACGGCCGCCACCCGAACCGCTGCTCCTTGGCCCAGTTGAACCCGCCGTTGTCGGCGTACCGCGTGGTGATCCGGGCGCTGTTCGCCGGGGTCACCTTGTAGTCGATCTTCGCCGGGATCGCGCCGGTGGAGACCTGCTGTACGTCGTACAGGTACGGGCTGGAGGTGGTCAGGGTCAGGTCGATCGTCGCCGCACCGCGCCGGGCCCGGTCGAGCAGCTTCTGCCCGTCCTTGACGGTGGTCACCATCGCCGGGATCGGCAGCCGGTCACCGGTCGGGCGCCACACCGTCCACGCCGTCCAGTCGGCGGGGCGGATCAGCACGACCGCCGCCGCACCGGCGGCTGCAGCCGCGTCGATCTCCGTCCGCTCGCTGTCGGACGGCAGCACGACCAGCGCGCCCTTCGCGTCCTGCAAAGAGGCGGCCAACCGGAATCGCTTCTTCCCGTCGTACGCCGGTGACTGGCCGAGCAGGTTGATGTCGAGCGGCCCGGGGACGCCGGGAACCGACGCCTGCACCATGGGGGCGACGAGTTGCCAGCGGGAGGAGAACTCGAAGGTGCCGTCCTTGACCGGCTTGGTTGGGGTCACGTTGACCTTCTGGACGGTGCTGAAGTGCATGACGCCGTGCGAGATCGAGCGTCCGTTGCCGTACACGCGGTGCACGTAGTAGCTGAGCACCGCCTGCTGCTCGGACGGTTTCGGGGTCTCGATCGTGATCGGCACCGCCTTCCGGGCGTCGATGACGATGTCGGTGTCCTTGTCGATCACCACGTTCGGATCGGTGACCAGACTCGCCTGCTCGTCCTGCGGGTCGTTGTGCTCGACCAGCGCGTGCATCAGGTACGTGCCTTCTTCGACCTCGGCGGTGTACGTCTGCCCGTCACGCAACCAGGCGAGTACGTCGGACCGCGAGTTGTCGCCGTACAGCGAGAAGACCGGGACGCCGGTGGGCTTGCCGTCCATGTCGATCGCGCGGAACGTGACCTTGTGCTTCGGCCCGGACCGGAGCGCGCCGACCGCGGTGTGCGTGACGACGCCGTCCGGACCGGTGGCAACGACCCAGCCGCTGTACTGGCCGCGGCCGAGCTGCGCCGGGTCCAGCGCCAGCGGTACGTCGGCCGTGCCGTGCGCGGGCACCGTCACCGTGCCGGGCAGGGCGAAGCCGGCGGTGGTCGGCTTGCCGCTGTCCAGATTCGTGATCTGGGCAGCGAGGTTGAGCGTGACCGGGTTGTCGGCGTCGTTCCGGTACGTGATGGTCCGGGTGGTCGCGTCGGTCGTGCTCTGCAGACCGAAGTCCGCGACCCCGCTCGCGGTCACCTTCTGCGCGACCGCCCGAGTGAGGTCGACGCGGCCTGCGCCCTGCTGGTACACGGTCTGGTCCGGCTGCGTCTTCGCCGTACTGACCAGTGCGTTCTTGAGTTGGTCCGCCTTCCAGTCCGGGTGCTGCTGGGCGAGCAGCGCGGCGGCACCGGCGACGTGCGGCGTCGCCATCGACGTACCGGAGGCGGCCGTGTAGAGCTCGTCGACCGGGTCGCCCATCACGGTGCCGGCGGCGCGAGCGGCGATGATGCC
>NZ_DASRVN010000491.1:0-6461 GCF_035655035.1 Kribbella sp.
GCAGATGGTGGAGACCAGCCAGCAGCGCCTGGTTGTCCCGGACGATGCCCTGCCGTACCTCTCGGCCGGTGTGCTCGACCGGGGTCTGTTCGACATCAACTACCTGGTCGCGAACGGCTACGCCGACGACGCGACCTCCCAGCTGCCTGTCATCACCCAGTTGTCCACCGCGGTACCGACCGCGAAGCTACGAGCCCAGGCGGAGGCAGTACCGGGCCTGAAGCCAACCATGCAGCTCAACAGCGTGCACGCGACCGCTGCCGACGTACCGAAGAGCCAAGCGGGTACGTTCTGGGCGTCGATCGCCCAGACCGGGCGGCGGGCGTTCAGCCGGAGCATCGCGCACGTCTGGCTCGACCGGAAGCTGCACGCCACACTGGACCAGAGCGTACCGATGATCGGCGCGCCGCAGGCCTGGGCCGCCGGGTACGACGGGCAGGGCGTCAAGGTCGCGATCCTGGACACCGGCCTGGACGCGCACCACCCGGACCTGCAGGGCAAGGCCGTCGAGTCGAAGAACTTCACCGCCGACCCGGACACGTCCGACGGCTATGGCCACGGCACCCACGTGGCCTCGATCATCACCGGCTCCGGCGCGGCCTCCGGCGGGAAGTACAAGGGTGTCGCCCCCGGCGTCCAGCTGGTGATCGGGAAGGTGCTCAGCAACAAGGGCATCGGGCAGGACTCCGACATCATCGCCGGGATGGAGTGGGCCGCGGCGCAGGGCGCCAAGGTGATCAACATGAGCCTCGGCGGTGAGCCGACCGTCGACGAGGCGGACGACATCGGTGCGCTCGCGGTCGACCGGATCACCGCCACCACCGGCGCGCTGTTCGTGGTCGCGGCCGGCAACAACGGCACGACCTCGAGCGTCAGCACGCCCGGCGTCGCGGCGTCGGCGCTGACGGTCGCCGCCGTCGACAAGAGCGACCAGCTCGCGTACTACTCCAGCCGCGGACCCCTGCCGTACCCGGACCGGGCCAGCAAGCCCGACATCGCCGGACCGGGTTCGGCCATCGTCGCGGCGCGCGCTGCCGGCACCAGCCTCGGTAGTCCGGTCGACGCGAACTACACCTCGCTCTCCGGTACGTCGATGGCGACACCGCACGTCGCCGGAGCCGCCGCGATCCTCGCGCAGGAGCACCCGGACTGGCAGGCCGCCCAGCTCAAGGCCGCGCTGATGAGTACGAGCAAGGACGACGGGCGCACGGTGTTCGAGCAAGGCGCCGGGCGGGTGGACGTGGCCCGCGCGGTGTCACAGCAGGTGTTCGGTGTGACCGGTGGCGTCGACTTCGGGCGGATCGTCGACTCCGAGCAAGGCGACGTCGTACGGCCGATCAGCTACCGCAACGACGGAAACACTGACGTCACGTTGAACCTCAGCACTTCACTGCACGCGGCCAGTGTGCCGGCGCAGGTCGTCGTACCGGCGCACTCGACCGCCAGCGTCGACGTGACCGTCCACACGAGTCAGCTGCAGACCGGGTACTCGTCCGGTGCGGTGGTGGCGACCGCGGGCGGCGTACAGGTGCGAACGGCACTGGCACTGAACCGGGCACGGCTCGGTTACCAGGTGAAGGTGCACGTGAACTTCAGTGCGCCGACGTTCTTCGGCGGAGTGATCAGCGCGATCAACCTGGACGACCACACCGCCAAGCTGGTGCTGGAGCAGCACGCGCAGATCGCGCCGGACAAGCTGAGCGGCACCTTCACCCTCGACCTGGAGCCCGGGCGCTGGGCGATCTTCGTGACCCACGACCGCGAGCTGCCCAGTGAGCGGCTCGAGAACGTGATGTTCGTCGAGCCTGAGCTGTCCGTGCAGGGGCCGGTGTCGCTGACGTTCGACGACAAGGACGCCGTGCCGTACCGGGTCGTGACGGACACGCACACGCAGAGCATCGGCGGCGGCGTCGTCGCCTACCGGACGACCGCCGACGGCACCGATTCGCTCACTTACACGTTCCCGTTCAGCAAGTACCGCGACGGTGACTTCTACGTCGCACCGACGAAGAAGGTGACGGTCGGGGCGTTCTCGCTGAAGTTCAGCGCGACGCGCGCGGTGCCGCCCGTGCACCTGGCGGTGGACTCGGCCAACGGCCGCGGGCTGACGATCGACCCCAACTACTGGTACGCCCAGCCTCCCGCGGAGCGGTTCGACGGGCGGTACCGAAAGCTGCCGCTGATCGACGTCGGCTGGTCGCTGGAGCCGGACGAGCTCGCCAATGTGCGCGGCAAGCTCGTGCTGATGTCGTTCACCTGGGGCCACGGCGGCTGGGAGTGCTCGCTGCACGACGACGACCTCGCCGCGTTGAAGGCGGCCGGTGCGGTCGGCGTACTGCAGGAGTCCGGCAGTTGCGAGCCGTACCCGGTGCCGATTCCGTGGGGCTCACCCGTGGTGATACCGGTGGCCGGGATCGACGCGGACGAGGGTGCGCAGTTGCGGGCTGTGCTCGCCCACGGACCGGTGACGGTGTCGCTGACCGGTACGCCGAACTCGCCGATCGTGTACCACGTGTCGCAGCTGTCGTCCGGGCGCTTCCCGGACTCGGCGACCTTCCAGGTGCACGACCGCGACATGGCCCGGGTCCGGACCAGCTACACGCCGGAGTGGCAGCCTTCGCCGTACGGCGGCGGTCAGGAGCTCGTCGGCAGCCGGTTCGACGCGGCCGACGAGGCGCACACCTTCTTCACCTGGCCGAACGTCCTCGACGCGTACCCGCAGACCCGCGAGGAGCTGTACGGGCCGGTCGGGCCGAAGGTGCAGTGGATTCGCGCCGTCGGGATGGACACCCACCTGATCTCGATGGAGGACCGGCGTACGACGTTGCACCAGGGCCGGAACCCGGACGAGCGGTGGCTGGCCGCGCCGCGGAGCATGGGGCCGTCGGACGTACCGCCGGCCGTGACGAACGTGGGCCACATGGGCTTCTGTTTCGCGTGCCGCGACGGCGACCGGCTGGTCGTCGTACCGGAGTACGCGAACCCGGACCCGCTGGTGAACGCGACCATGCTCGTCAACGGCGCACAGGCCAAGCTGTACCGCGACGGCCAGGAGATCCCGGGGACGACGTACATCGGGAGTTTCCCGTCTTTCACGCTCCCGCCGGAGCAGGGGCGCTACCGGCTCGTACTGGACTCGGACCTGAGCACCGGTCCGCAGAAGGCGCTCAAGGTGTACAAGTACGGCGCGAAGCAGCACACCGAGTGGACCTTCGGCTCGGCGCACTCCAGTACGTCGAACATGGGCAACACGACCTGCGTCCAGGGGTACGTCGAACCCGAGGTCAAGGCGACCTGTGCGCCGCAGCAGCTGCTGTACCTCAGGTACTCCGCTCCGACCGACGCCAACAACGCAGTACGGCACGGTGTGGTCCCGCTGCAGATCAAGCCGTACTACGAGCGCACGGCCACGGCGGGTAGTACGCCGGCGTTCAAATCGGTGAAGGTGACCGCCAGCTACGACGGTGGCAAGACGTGGCAGGCAGTAATAGGTGCGAACCTGCGTACGTCGTACCAGGCGTTGCTCGTGCCACCGCGTGGGACCGCGACCGTGTCGGTGCACGTCGAGGCGGTCGACCTGAACGGGAACACCGTCCTGCAGACGATCGACTCACTGCTCGGCGTTCGCTGAGACGATCCGCCGCCCGTGGGCGGTCAGGTTGTTCAACGTTATACATTCGTGGGCGATGAACAACGAGACCAGCCGCGGGCGGCGGCTGCTGGTGCTGGCGATCTGTTGTTCCAGTCTGTTCATCGTGGGGCTGGACTCGACGATCGTGAACCTGGCACTGCCGGCCATCCGGTCCGAGTTCGGCGCGTCGGTGGCGAAACTGCAGTGGACGATCGACGCGTACACGCTGGTGCTCGCCAGCCTGCTGATGGTCTCCGGCTCGACCGCGGACCGGGTCGGCCGGCGGCGGACGTTCCAGGCCGGGTTGGTGCTGTTCGGGATCGGGTCGCTGCTCTGCGGGGTGGCGCCGACGATCGACCTGCTGATCCTGTTCCGGGTGCTGCAGGCGGTCGGCGGGTCGATGCTGAACCCGGTGGCGATGTCGATCATCACCAACACCTTCACCGACCCGCGGGAACGCGCCCAGGCGATCGGGGTCTGGGGCGGCGTGGTCGGGCTGAGCATGGCGGTCGGCCCGGTGGTCGGCGGCACCCTCGTGGACGCGGTCGGGTGGCGGTTCATCTTCTGGATCAACGTGCCGGTGGCGGTGGCCGCCGTACTGATGACCGCGTTCTTCGTGCCGGAGTCGCGGGCCGCCGTACCGCGGCGGATCGACCCGGTCGGGCAGGTGCTCGTCGTACTGCTGCTCGGCGGGCTGACGTACGGGATCATCGAAGGCCGGTCGGCCGGGTGGGGGTCGCCGCTGATCATCGGGTGCTTCGTCGTGTGCGTGGCGGCGCTGGTGATGCTCGTGTACTACGAGAGCCGCCGGGACGAGCCGCTGCTGGATCCACGGTTCTTCCGGAGCGCGCCGTTCTCCGGCGCCACCTTGATCGCGGTGTGCGGGTTCTCGGCGCTGTCGGGGTTCTTGTTCCTCAACTCGCTGTACTTGCAGTCAGTGCGTGGTTTCACCGCACTACACGCCGGTCTGCTGACGTTGCCGATGGCTGCGATGACCGTGGTGTTCGCACCGATCTCCGGGTGGCTGGTGGGTCACCGTGGCCCACGCATACCGCTGGTGGTCGCAGGAACCATGCTGACCGTCTCCGGGCTGATCCTGTCCCAACTGAACACAACCACCGCCACACTGCACCTGCTTGTGGCCTACCTGGTCTTCGGGCTCGGCTTCGGGATGCTCAACGCACCTATCACCAACGCAGCCGTCTCCGGCATGCCCCGTGCCCAGGCCGGCGTCGCAGCAGCGATCGCTTCGACCAGCCGCCAGGTAGGCGCGTCGCTGGGTGTCGCCGTCGCCGGCACGGTCCTGACGGCCCGCTTGGTCGGGCCCTTCGAGAAGGGCTTCGTCAGCGCCGCCCAACTCTGCTGGTTCCTCATCGCGGGCTGCGGCGTGCTGGTCCTCGTCCTCGGCATCATCACCACCACCCGCTGGGCTCGCCGTACGGCACTCGTCAAAGACCCCGGTACAGCTCCGACCACGTGACATGACAGACGTGGCCAAGCTCCAGTACAGCTGCTAGTGCTGCAGCAGTGGTTGGGCCTCGGCGTAGCTGTGCTGCCAGAGGGTGGCGATGCCCTTCTTGTTGAAACTGCGTCGCACCCGGCGTTGGCCGATGACAAACAGGATCAGCAGCAGCAGCCAGAGCAGGAACGGCACCCCGGCTCCGCCGAACACGGACAGGAACGCGATCGGCAGAACGAGCCCGATCAGATACAGCACGAAGATGATCTGGAGCGGCTGCGAGAGCATGATCCTGAAGACCTGCTGGTCGTTCACGTTCTGCTGGTTGGTGGAGTGGTTCAGCACCGCGAACGTGAAGACCTTGCGGCCCTTCACAGCGGTCCAGAAGCTCACCACCTGCCCGGGCCACGCGCTGACGTTGAAGTTGACGACTTCGACGTTGGCCTGCCGGCTGTCCGCCAGTTGCAGCGCAAGCCGGTCGTACACGTCCGTCCTGGTCGTCGAAGTCCCAAGATCGCCCGGATAGGTGCTGTACTCGGTGGCCGTTGTCGTCTGGGTGTGCCGCTGCGAAGCCAGCACCCTCCCGGTGACGTGCATCAGCTGCCACCCCCAGTACTTCCCAGTGAACCTGGTGGCGCCGGCGTTCACGCGGAGTGGAAGCCAGACCAGCACGATGTAACCGATCAGCGGCAGCGAGATGACCAGCGCGAGGAATGTGAACGCGATGACCTTGACCGAAGCACTCGTGTCTGAAGACGACGGATCCATCTCTGTACTCCCCCCAACGTGGCGAGACCGCCACGCGTGTATCCCCTTGAGCTCAGTATCGCCCTATCGGGCCAGGTGACAAGCTCTGGTCACCGTGCGGTGATGCCGGCGCGGGTGAGGGCCTTCAGACGGCCTTTGAGGATCTTCTGGCGGCGTTCTTCTTCGGGGAACAGGTCCAGGTAGGCAGAGGCCTTGGCGGCGAGGAGGTCGTCGTCGAGGCGGCGTACGGTGCCGGCCGGGGCGCGGTGGGTCATGGCTGCCTGGACGGCTTCGCTGTCGATGCCTCTGAGCAGGTCGGTGAGCTGCTGTTCGGTCGTGACACCCAGGCGGTGCAGGATGCCGAGGATCCAGGCGTAGTGCGTGGTCTTGGCGTGCGGCGCGTCCGGGTAGCGGCGGTTCAGGTACGTCGTCAGCGTCGCGGTCGTGAGGTCCAGCGGGGCCTTGTCCGACGCCGTCGCGGCCAGCTCGCGGTACAGCCGGTCGATCTCGGTGAACTCGTTGTCGGCCAGCTCCATCAACGCCGCCGCCAGCAGGAACCTCCGGTCGAACTCGGGCTTGCGGTCCGGCGGGATGTCCAGCTTGTACCGGATGTCGTGCTCGAAC
>NZ_DASRVN010000492.1:0-7036 GCF_035655035.1 Kribbella sp.
TGGTGATCAGCGACTCGACCGCCTGGGCGCCGATCTGTTCCGCCGGGATCGTCACCGACGACAACTGCGGCACCTGACGCTCGGCCACGTCGTCCGCGCAGATCGCCACCAGCGCCATGTCCTCCGGCACCCGGCGGCCGAGCTGCCGCAGGACGTCGAGCAGCGGCCCGATGATCGGCTCGTTCTGCACGACCAGCCCGGTCAGGTCCGGGTGGTCGTGCAGCAGCTGCCCGACGGTCTGCAGGATCGCGTCGAACGTGTGCTCACACGGCGTCTCCACCCCGAGCACACCCCGCCGTACGGCGGCCTCGGCGAAGCCGGTGAGCGTGCGCTGCGCGAACCCGGTCTGCCGCTCGTACACGGCCGACGGCGTACCGAGCAAGGCGAGCGAGCGATGCCCGCGGTCGGCCAGGTGGTCGACGCAGAGCGCTCCGGCACGTACGAAGTCCAGGTCCACACACGTCAACCCGTCGGCCTGCTCCGGATACCCGATCAGTACCGACGGCAGCGGCAGCTCGCGCAACACCGGCACCCGTTCGTCGTGGAGCTCGACGTCCATCACCACCACCGCGTCGACCAGCGCGCTCTGCGCCACCCGCTCCAGCCCGTCCGGGCCTTCGTCGGCGGTCAGCAGCAGTACGTCGTGATCGAACCGGCGGGCCGTGGTCACGACGGCGGCCGCGAACTGCATCATCACCGGCACGTGCATCCCGGTCCGCAGCGGCATCACCAGGGCCAGCACGTTCGACCGCCGGCCGGCCAGCGCGCGGGCACTCGCGTTCGGCCGGTACCCGAGGGCGCGGACACTGCGCTGGACGCGCTCGCGGGTGTCAGGCGAGATCGTCCGTTTGCCGCTGAGCACATAGGACACCGTGCTGGTCGCCACCCCGGCGTGCCGCGCGACGTCCGCGATCGTGACCATCCCGCCATGATGGCACCTGACTGACCAAGATGCCGAGCAGTACGAGTGCGAGTCCGCCTGCCTGTCGGCCGGTCAGTACGTCGCCGGACCACAACACGCCGAGCAGTACGCCGGTGACCGGGTTGAGCAGGCCGATCAGGCCGACGGTCGCCGCGGGCAGCCGCCGGAGCCCGGCGAACCACGCGGTGAAGGCGAGCGCGGTGGCGACGAGGCCGACGTACGTGAAACCGGCGACGGCAGGAAGGTCGAGGTGCGGCGGTGCGCCCTCGATCAGCAGTGCGAACGGGATCAGGACCAGACCGCCCGCGATCAGCTGCCACGCCGTGGACGCGATCGAGGCGCGGCCCCACTTCTTGGCCAGCACGTACCCGAACGAGGACATCGTCAACGCGGCCGCCGAAGCCGCCACTCCGCGCAGGTCGACCGCGGCCGATCCGGTGCCGAGCAGCAGTACGACGCCCGCGATGCCGGCGGTCGCACCGGTCAGGACGAGGACGGTCGGCCGCTCCGCGAGCAGACCCCAGGCGAACAGCGCCATCGTGAAGGGCGCCGCGGACATGATCGTCGACGCCAGGCTGACCGGGAGCAGCTGCGACGCAAGGTAGATCAGTGCGAAGAACGCGCCCATGTTGCAGATCCCGAGCACGAGCGACCGCCACCACCAGACGCCGCGGGGGAGTTGCCGGGCCAGCGCGAGCAGCAGGAGCCCCGCGGGCAGTGCGCGGAAGACCCCGCCGTACAAGGGATGTCCGGCGGGCAGGTACTCGTGCGTGACGAAGTAGTTGGTGCCCCACGCGATCGGTGCGATCGCGGTGACCAGCGTCCAGCGGAAGGTATCTTCCATGGAAAACACTATATCTTCCCGGGAAGATATAGTGGAACCCGTGGACCACGTGGCCAGAATCCAGGCGGAGTGGCAGGCCGAGCGGCCGGACGTCGACACCGCACCGCAGGGCGTGATCGGCAGGCTGCACCGGATCGCCAACCAGCTGACCGGCGAGCTGACGCTGCTCTACGCGCAGTACGGGCTGACCGAGGGCGAGTTCGACGTACTCGCGGCGCTGCGCCGGGCGGGAGCGCCGTACGAACGGGCGCCGGGGGAGATCGCGCTGCACACGATGGTGACCACCGGAGCGGTCACGAAGCGCGTCGACCGGCTGGAGTCGGCCGGTCTGGTCCGGCGGCGACGCAGTGATGCGGACGGCCGCGGCCGGGTGGTCCGGCTGACGCCCGCTGGACGGCGGCTGATCGATAAAGCGTTCACGGCGCACATGGCGAACGAGCAGCGCCTGCTGAGCAGCCTCGCGCCCGCTGAGCGGGCACAACTGGAGACCTTGCTGACCGCCTGGCTCGCCCACCTCGAACCTCCCGGCTGACTCACCGGGGAGACACGTGCGGGCGGAAGTGCGCCCACTTGCGTGGAGGTCGTATATTGCCTGCTCAGGGCCGCCGTACAGCCGGCGTCCCCTTGAAGTTTCAGGAGAGTGAGTGGGCGGACCTCATGTCGTCATGCTCGTTGCGAACGACATCACGAACGACACCCGGGTACTGAAGGAAGCCGTCGCACTGGGGAAGGCGGGCTACCGGGTGACCCTGCTCGGCGTGACGACCGCCGGGCGTACGTTGGTGGACACCATCGAGGGCGGGGTCGTGATGATCCGGCTGCCGGGGCGTTTCGTGCTGCGCGACGAGCGGAACCGGCGGCGGCACGAGCGGCGCAGCCGGCGGCTGATGGGCGTTCAGGCGGACCCGGCGCGCTCGGCCCGGATCGCCGCGCGGGTCGCCGACCTGCGCGCGGAGTCCGGCCGGGCGCTGGCCGGCCGCCGGGACGGCACGATCGGCCGCGTGGGCTTCCATGCCGGGCGGGTGGCCCGCGCCGTACGCCGCCGGCGGTGGCAGCTGGCGCAGACCGCGCTGTCGTCCGGGGCGTGGCTGACCGACTACGAGAGCCGGAAGGCGTCCGATCTCTGGCAGTGGTGGGACGGCTGGCTGCCGGCCCGGCGCGGGATGGTGAACTGGCGTTCGATCATCCCCGAGGCGGACGACTACGAGGCGATCTTCGCCGACATCCTGGACGACCTGCGCCCGGACGTCCTGCACGCCCACGACATGCACGTGATCGGTGTCGCCTCCCGCGCCGCCGGCCGGGCCGCGCTACGTCGGCGGACCGTGAAGGTCGTGTACGACGCCCACGAGTACGTCGCCGGCCTGTCGGAGTACGGCGGACGCACGCCGCGCACGATCGCCGCCTGGGCTCAGCACGAGCGGGAGTACATCAAGACCGTCGACCGGGTGGTCACGGTCAGCCCGGAGATCGCGCGGACGCTGCACACGCGGTACAAGCTGGACCGCGAGCCGACCGTGGTGATCAACAGCCCGCAGCTGTCCACCGAGGCCACGTCGGGTACCGACATCCGGACGGCCGCCGGGCTCGCGGACGACGTACCGCTGCTGGTGTACAGCGGTGGAATCACCCGGGCGCGCGGTGTCGAGACCGCGGTCGCGGCGCTGCCGTCGCTGCCCGGGACGCACCTGGCCGTGGTCTGCGTACCGCACGCTGGGACGCGCCCGGTCGCCGAGCTGCGGGACCAGGCGGCCGAGCTGGGCGTCGCCGACCGCGTGCACTTCCTGGACCCGGTGCCGACCAGCGAGGTGGTGCCGTTCCTGCGGACCGCCGACATCGGCCTGATCCCGATCCTGCGGTACCCGAGCCACGAGATGGCCCTGCCGAACAAGGTCTTCGAGTACACGTTCGCCGGACTGCCCGTGGTCACCAGCGACATGCCGACGCTGGTCGAGTTCGTCGGCAAGACCGGGATCGGCGAGGTGTTCGCGGTCGAGGACCCGGACGACCTGGCCGCCGCCGTACGGCGGATCCAGCGCGACCCGGCCGGGTACCGGGAGCGGACCACGGATCCCGGGCTGCGCAAGGAGATGTCCTGGGAGGCACAGGCCGGGCACCTGCGCGACCTGTACGCCGAGCTGGTCGGTCCGCCGGTGCTCGAGAAGGAGCCGCCCAAGCTGGTGATCGGCCCGATGGGCGCCCCCGCGGCCGAGCGGTGGGTCCGCGAGCTCGGCCCGGTCGCGAGCATCCGGGAGAAGCTCACGCTCCGCGACCTGGACGGCATCACCCACCTGCTGATCGAGGACTGGCAGTCGCCGCTGGAGAGCGAGCAGCTGCTGACCGATCTGCCGATGCTGGCGGCGTCCCGGGTCAAACACGCGGTCGTGGTGTACGGACGCGTCGATCGGGAACAGGTCCGCCGCAAGGCCAGGAGGTACGGCGGCACCGTCTTCGTCACCGATCGCGTCATCGCGGACGCCGTCGCCGGCACTCGGTGGTTGCCGGCCGGGCCCGCGGGGACCGAGGTACTCCGGGCCTTCCTGGCCGAGTGACACGCCGGGACCCGGCCTGTCGCCAGGTGAACCGATAGGGGATGATGCCGACCGTGACCGGACCACAACGCGAGCTCGCGCCGACGCCGTCGGAGGCCGATCCGGCCCTCACCGGCCTGACCGTCGGGCTCGGCGGGCGGGCCGGCCGGTTCGCCCGGCCGAGTTCGTCGTGGTGGACGCCGCTGCGGATCGCGCTCGCGGTCTGCACGATCACGTTCGGTCTCGGCGTACTGCAGAAGGCGCCGTGCATGGAGGCCGGCTGGGACCGGCAGAGCTGGCGGCCGTTCAAGGCGCTGTGCTACTCCGACATCGGGTTCCTCTACCAGGAACGCGGTTTCGCGGAGGGGAACCGGCCGTTCCTGGACACCGGCAACTACCCGGTCCTGGAGTACCCGGTGCTGACCGGCGGTTTCATGGAGGTCGCGGCGCAGATCACCTGGCTGATGACCGGCGACCCGAAGAAGGACATCTCCGTCGAGCAGAAGCGCGCGACGGCGGGTGTGTTCTTCGTGGTCAACACCGTGATGCTGTTCCTCTGCGCGTTGCTGATCGTCGGTCTCACGGTCGCCACCGCGCGCGGCGTCGCGACCCGCCCGGGCGCGGCCCGTGGGCAGCCGCTGAACGCCCTGTATGTCGCTGCCGCACCGGTACTGGCGTTGACGTCGACGATCAACTGGGACCTGTTCGCGGTCGCGCTGACGGCCGGGGCGATGTACGCGTGGTCGCGCGGGAAACCGGTCTGGTTCGGTGTACTGCTCGGGCTCGGGACCGCGGCGAAGTTCTACCCGTTCCTGCTGCTCGGGCCGTTGCTGATCGTCTGCCTGCGCGGCCGGAAGCTCTGGCCGTGGCTCCAGGCGACGATCGCGGCCGGGGTCGCCTGGGGGCTGGTGAACGCGCCGATCTACCTGCTGGCCAAGAACGAATGGCTGTCGTTCTGGCAGTTCAACGACCAGCGGGAGAGCGACTACGGCTCGATCTGGTACGTGCTCAAGCTCGCGAACCACGAGGTCGCCGACGTGAACCAGCTGAACCTCGTGATCTTCGCCGGGCTCTGCCTGTCGATCGCGATCCTCGGACTGATGGCGCCTCGGCCTCCGCGCTTTGCGCAGCTTGCGTTCCTGGTCGTGGCGGCGTTCCTGCTGATCAACAAGGTCTACTCACCGCAGTACGTGCTGTGGCTGCTGCCGCTGGTGGCGCTCGCGCGGCCGCGGCTACGGGACTGGCTGATCTGGCAGGCCTGCGAATGCTTCTACTGGATGCTGGTGTGGATGCATCTAGCGCAGTTCCTGCAACCGGGTGACCCGAACGTGCCGGACCGGATCTACTGGTTCTCGGTGATCCTGCGGATGGCCGGCACGCTCTGGCTGATGCTGGTGGTCGCCCGCGACATCCTGCTCCCGGAGAAGGACCCGGTCCGCCAGGGTGACCTGGTCGACGACCCGTCGGACGGCGTCGGGTCGCGGGTGGTCGCCGTACCGGCCTGATGAATGTCTACTAGATAGATCATATTTCGAGACAAAGGCCGGGCGGGGTCCGCGGCGATCTACCGTCGGTGTCATGAGGCCGACGCTGACCGTGATCGTGGATCCCGCCGACCGCTGGATGAGCCGCGCCGCGTGTATCGGTCAGGCGCCGGCGTACGACGAGACCGCGACGCGCTGGGAGCAGCGCAAGGCGCGGGAGCTGTGCCTGCGGGCGTGCCCGGTGCTGGAGGAGTGCCGCGAGTGGGCGCGGCGGACGAAGTACACCGGGACGGCCGCCGGCGAGACCCTGCTGTACGGGCGTCGCCGGGGCCATCCGGAGTCTGCCGCCAGTTAGAGCCGTCCGGCGACTGCCACTGCGAGTTTCTGGATGGCGGCGGGGGAGTGCGAGAAGTACAGGGACGGTTCGATGAGCTCGATCTCCATCAGCAGGAACCTGCCGTTGACCACGACGCCGTCGACGCGGGCGTAGGCCGGTGCGGGGCCGGAGGCCGTCAGTGCGGCCCGGGCGCTCTCGAGTACGTCCGCCGGCGGCTCGCTGAGGACGGTCCGGCCGCCGTGGGACTCCTGGACCCGGTAGTCGCCGTCCGCGGGGCGCTTCACGACCGCGTGGCTGAACTCGCCGTCGAAGAACAGCAGCGACCACTCGCCCTCGGTCTGGATCTCAGGGACGAACGGCTGCACCAGGTACACGAGGTCCGGCAGCTCGGCGAGCGCCTGCTCGAGCTCCGGGGAACCGGCGACGCCACGGACCGTGTGCAGGGCGTTGCCGCTCACGGTCGGCTTGATGACGATCTGCCGGCCGGCCAGCCCGGCGACGACCTCGCGCAGGCACGGGCCCGCCGCGACCTGCGACGGCACGATCGCCACGCCGCGCTCGCGGAGCTCGAGCAGGTAGCGCTTGTCGCTGTTCCAGCGGACCAGATCGGTGTTGTTGAGGACCGGTACGCCGGCCTTGTCGAGCTGGGCGAGCCACTCGGTGAACTCGGCGTACAGCCGGAAGTAGTCCCAGACGGTGCGCAGCAGCACCGCGTCGTACACGGACCAGTCGACCGACGGGTCGGTCCAGACCTCGACCACCGGCTCGAGGTCGTGCGCCCGGAGCGCGTCGAGCAGCGGGCGGTCCTCAGGGTGCAGCTCAGCGAGCTCGGCCGAGGTCGCGAGGGCGATGCGTTTCGTCACGCTCGCCAGTGTTGGCGGGCAGGGGCGGTGCGGTCAAACCTGATTCGGCAACGAA
>NZ_DASRVN010000493.1:0-5444 GCF_035655035.1 Kribbella sp.
CTCGACCGACACGGGCGCGTTCGTCGCGATCACGCCGCCGTACGCCGACACCGGGTCGCACTCGTGCGCCCGGCGGTGCGCCTCGGCGATGTCCTGGCCGACCGCGATGCCGCAGGGGTTCGCGTGCTTGATGATCGCCACCGCCGGCTCGGTGAAGTCGTACGCCGTACGCCGGGCCGCGTCGGCGTCGACGTAGTTGTTGTACGACATCTCCTTGCCGTGCAGCTGCTCCGCCGCGGCCAGCCCGCCGCGGCCGTTCAGGTACAGGGCGGCCGGCTGGTGCGGGTTCTCGCCGTACCGCAGGACCGCGGACTTGTCCCACGACGAGCCGACCCAGGCCGGGAAGCCGGAGCCTTCGCTCGAGTCGGTGAGCACGTTGCCCATCCAGGACGCGACCGCGATGTCGTACTCCGCAGTGTGCACGTACGCCGCCGCCGCGAGCTGCTGCCGCTCCTCGAGGGAGAAGCCGCCCTCGCCCAGGGCCGCCAGCAGCGACGGGTACTGCGAGGCCGACGTCACCACGGCCACGTTCGCGTGGTTCTTCGCGGCGCCACGCACCATCGACGGACCGCCGATGTCGATCTGCTCGATGCACTCGTCGACGGACGCGCCGGATGCGACCGTCTCGGTGAACGGGTACAGGTTGCTGACCAGCAGGTCGAACGGCTCCACCCGCATCTCGCGAAGCTGTTCGACGTGATCCGGCTTCCGCAGGTCCGCGAGCAGCCCCGCGTGCACGAGCGGATGCAGCGTCTTGACCCGCCCGTCGAGGCACTCCGGGAACCCGGTCAGCTCCTCGACCTTGGTCACCGGTACGCCGGCCGCGGCGATCCGGGCCGCGGTGGAGCCGGTCGACACCAGCTGGACACCGGCGGCGTGCAGCGCCGAGGCGAGCTCCTCCAGACCGGTCTTGTCGTACACGCTGATCAGCGCGCGGCGGATCGGCCTGCGGTCGGTGCTCACTTCAGTCGAACCTTTCGTCCGGTGATGGTCCAGCCGTCGCGGACCAGCCGGCCGACCCACTCCACCAACTGGCGGCGTTCGACCTCCTTGATCCGCTCGGTCAGGTCTTCTTCACTGTCGTCATCGAGAACGGGTACGGCGACCTGCGCGATGATCGGGCCGGTGTCGACGCCGCCGTCCACGAAGAACAGCGTCGCCCCGGCGACCTTCACGCCGTACTCCAGCGCGTCCCGGGGCCCGTGGATCCCGGGGAAGGCCGGCAGCAGCGCGTTGTGGGTGTTGATGTACCGATCCCCGAACGCGGCCAGGAAGTCGTCCCCGACCAGCTTCAGGAACCCGGCCGACACCACGAGATCCGGCTTGTACTCCGCTACCGACGCGGTCAGTGCGCGATCCCAGTCGGCGCGCTCGCCGTACTCCTTGACCTTGTGCACGAACGTCGGTACGCCGGCGGCCGCCGCCCGGTCCAGCCCGGCGATGCCGTCGCGGTCGGCGCCGACGGCGACCACCTGAGCGCCGTACGCCGGGTCGGCGCACGCGTCCAGCAGGGCCTGCAGGTTGGACCCCGACCCCGACACGAGCACGACGAGGCGCGCAGAACCGGAGTCAGCAGCAGAAGTCACGCCCGGAAGCCTATCGCCCGCCCCCGGCGCTGCCGTCAGCCGGTCACGCCGTGGCCGGGTCGGCCGGTCAGCGTCAGGCGGTGGGCGGCTCGGCGTCGGGTCGGCGGCGGGCGGCGAGGACGGCCGCGGTGATCGCGGCGCCGATCGCCATCCCGGCGACCAGTACGCCGGCCGCCGGCAGCGCGCTCGGTACGCCGACCACGGACATCCGCCCCGGCCCGGCCGAGCCGCCCGACATCGCCAGCAGCGCGAACAGTACGACGCCCGCGAGCACCGCGGCCATCCCGCCGCGCAGCGCGAACGCGTCCCAGCCGAGCGCGTCCGCGTCCGGCTCCGCGAGCCCGCGCCGTACCACGACCAGGCCCGCCACCACCCCGGCGAGCAGCGGCACCAGCGCGGTCAGCGCCAGCAGGTACGCCGGCGTCGAGCCGTCGGCCGGTACGGCGGCCAGCACCGGAAGCGCCGGCAGGCTGCCGACGTTCACGCCGGTCGGGGCGATCGACGTACCGGTCCCAAGCTGGAAACCGGGCCCGGCGAGGAACGCGACGACGTACAGCACCATGTTCGGCACCAGCATCAGGCAGATCGCGAACAGCACCACCGAGCCGATCACGCCCGCGTCCAGCAGCTCGAGCATCCCGGTGATCCGGGAGAACCGGACCGCCAGCAGCACGCCGTACAGCACCGAGGCGACCGCCACGATCGTGAGCACCGCGGCGAGCGCGGCCGGTACGGCGTGCCGCAGGCCGGCCGGGGTGGCGTCGGCGATGTCGTGGCCGGCGCCGGACTCGACGATGATGCCCGCGAGGCCAGCCACCAGGGCCAGCGAGAACGCGCCGAGGAACGCCGACAGCGGCGACACCCGCAGCGAACCCTGGGCCGTGAGCAACGCCACGATCAACCCGCCGAGGCCGTAGACGGCCGCGAACCCGAGCGCGAGACCGATCAGTTCCTTGGTCCGGTCGGCGCCGCTGGACCGGGTCGCGGACTTGCCGCCGCGGTACAGGCACCAGACGAAGAACAGGGTGAGGCCGAGCGGCGCGACGCTGATCCGGCCGCCGCCGATCGTGACACTTGCCTTGTGCGCGACCAGCCAGGCGCCGGCCCCGGCCCGGACCGCGCCGGACGCACCCCCGAAGGTCGCGCCCAGCCAGCCGATCACCGCGACCGCGGCACAGGTCAGCAGGCCGGTGAGCAGGCAGGATCCGGCGGAGATCACGGCCGCCACCGGCAGCGGTTTGGTGCGGGCGGTGATCTCCGACGTGGGCGTCTCGCCGTCCCGCGCGCCCGGGCGGCTCAGCATGTCGGTCATCTGGCTCCCATCGTCTCCCCGGGCCCGGACCTGACTCGTCCTGACACGCCGGATGTGGAAGACTTCAGCCCGCCTCCTCACGCTCGGTTTCGGGTGTTCGCCTGGTGGTAGCTGACTGGGGGCGTCGTTGGTCCACCCGGTACTGTCAGGTGGAATCAGTCAGGAGGTCGAGCTTTGGCCGGTTCCCACCGTGGACAACGCGGCGGCACCCGCGCCGCTGCCCGGGAGGCGCGGCGCCAGCAGGCGCGCAAGCGGAACCAGACGATCGCGGCAGGCGTGGCGGTCGTGGTCCTGGTCGGCGGCGGCGGCGTCGCGGCGCTGAACGCGTTCGGCGGCGACAAGTCGCCCGCGCCCAAGGCCGGCAGCAGCAGCCCGACCGACGACAAGTCCAGCCAGTCGAACGTGCTGTCCGACGACAAGGTGCTGCTGGACGCGGCCGGCGCGAAGACGCTCGGCGCGACCGGCGCCTGGAAGGTGACCGGGACCGCGGGCGGCGACTCGGCGCCCGACACCTCGTTCGCGTGCCAACTGCAGCGGTTCGCCGACCCGTCCGGCCTCCGGACCTGGGTGCGGACCCTGCAGAACCCGACCACCAAGGACACCGCGGTGCAGTACATCGACGTGTCCAACGACAAACCCACGGCCGCGAAGACGTACAACACGGTCGTGCACTGGCTCAGCCAGTGCACCACCCCGCAGACCCGGCTGTCGGCCGGCTACATCACCACCGGGGTCGGCCAGAGCGGCGTGATCGCGGTCTTCGGGCAGGTGCCGGGGGCGACGGCGACGAAGTACCGGACCGTCTCGGTGACGCTGACCGGGCAGGCGACGATGGTCGTCGAGCACGACACGATGGCGACCACCCCGCCGAGGCCGGACCTGATCCTGGCCGCCACCAGCGCGGCGGCGAAGAAGATCTGCGCCGAGACCGGCGGCTGCGCCACCGGCGCCCCGGTCGCGAAACCGGCCCTGCTGCCGAACACCGACACCCCGGGCTTCATGGCTCCGGTCGACCTTCCGCTGCTCTCCCAGGTGGACAAGCCGTGGGTGAGCGCCGCCGCCCAGCCCGGCGACGGCACCGGCTGCGAGAAGCTCAGCCTGAAGACGGCCAAGCCCAAGAAGGTCGGCACCACCACCTACGTGGCGCCGGAGGCGAAGGTGCCGACCGAGTTCGGGATGGACGACACCGTGATCAAGTTCGCCACCGCCGGCGCGGCGTCGGACTTCGTGGCCAAGATCCGGAAGAACGTCGACGCCTGTGAGAAGAACGTCTCGAACGCGAAGGTCCAGTCCACCGGCACCGTCAAGACCAGCACGATCTCCGGCAAGAGCTGGACCGCGACGTACGACAGCGGCAACGGCAAGAAGTACCACTACCGGATCGGGATCGCCGGATCCGGGGACCGGGTGGTGTACCTGCTGTTCCCGGTGCTGAAGGACCTGGACATCACCGACACCGCGTTCAACGAGACGCTGGCCCGCGCGGTCGACCGCTCGGCTGCCTACTCATAAAACGAAGCGGGACCCACTCCCGAGGGAGTAGGTCCCGGCTCCAGGTGTTACTTGCTCAGGCCCTGCATGATCTCGCGCATCAGGTTGGCGGTCTCGGACGGCGTCTTGCCGACCTTCACGCCGACGGCCTCGAGGGCCTCCTTCTTCGCCTGCGCGGTGCCGGAGGAGCCGGAGACGATGGCGCCCGCGTGGCCCATCGTCTTGCCCTCCGGGGCGGTGAAGCCCGCGACGTAGCCGACGACCGGCTTGGTCACGTTCTCCTTGATGTAGGCCGCGGCCCGCTCCTCGGCGTCGCCGCCGATCTCGCCGATCATCACGATCGCCTTGGTCTCCGGGTCGTCCTCGAAGGCCTGGAGGGCGTCGATGTGGGTGGTGCCGATGATCGGGTCGCCGCCGATGCCGATGGCCGTGGTGAAGCCGTAGTCGCGCAGCTCGTACATCATCTGGTAGGTCAGCGTGCCCGACTTCGACACGAGGCCGACCGGGCCCTTGCCGGCGATGGTGTGGGGCGTGATCCCGGCCAGCGACTCCTCCGGCGTGATGATGCCCGGGCAGTTGGGGCCGATCATCCGGGTGGACTTGCCCTCGAGGTAGGCGACGACCTCGGCGGTGTCGAGCACCGGCACGCCCTCGGTGATCACCACGAGCAGCGGGATCTCGGCGTCGATGGCCTCGATGCAGGCGTCCTTGGTGAAGGCAGGGGGCACGAAGGCGACCGAGACGTTGGCGTCGGTCTCCTTCATCGCCTCCTCGACCGTGCCGAAGACCGGGAGCTCCTTGCCGCCCAGCTCGACCGTCGTACCGGCCTTGCGGGCGTTGACGCCGCCCACGATCGACGAGCCGGCGTCCAGCATCAGCGCGGTGTGCTTGGAGCCCATGCCGCCGGTGATGCCCTGGACGATGATCTTGGAGTCCTTGTTGAGGTAGATCGACATCGCTTCTAGTCCCTCACTTCGCAGCCAGCTCGGCGGCCTTGTCGGCCGCGCCGTCCATGGTGTCGACCTGGGTGACCAGCGGGTGGTCCAGCTCCTGGA
>NZ_DASRVN010000494.1:0-8262 GCF_035655035.1 Kribbella sp.
CTCGTCGGTCGCCTGCTTGCGGATCCGCAGCGCCTCGACGCCGGCCAGGTGGTCGGCCAGCCGGCTCGACACGTCGTCGAGGTCGAGGTTCAGCCGTTCGGCGCGGCGAATGTCCGACTGCACCTCGTCCATCGCCTGCAAAGCCTGCTTGGCCGCGAGTTCCGCCGCCGCGACCGCTTTCGCGGAGCGGGCGAAGTCGCCGGTCGGCTTGCCGCGCGGCGTCCAGTACCGCAGGTACTCGTGCTCGACCGCGGTCACCAGCGGCATCGACGCGCC
The DNA here is from genome assembly GCF_035655035.1 of Kribbella sp. Lineage (GTDB taxonomy): Bacteria > Actinomycetota > Actinomycetes > Propionibacteriales > Kribbellaceae > Kribbella. Next base: position 277 of record NZ_DASRVN010000494.1, read on the forward strand.
GTCGACCGGCGTCCCCGACTCGGCCGTCACCGCGGTGATCAGCGGCTCCGCGTCCGCTGGTGTTGGTAGCACCAACGACTGACCCTGGCTGACCATCAGCGTCTGCCAGAGCACCGGGTCGACGTTCTCGTGGAACAGCCGCTCGGCCTCGTTGTGCGCCTCGCGCCCGGTCCAGGACTGGCGACGGCCGTCGGGCTCGACGATCGTCAGCTCGGTGGACCGGTTCTTCAGCCAGCGCTTGGCGTACGTCAGCTCGCGGCCGCCGAGGCTCAGCTCGACCGTCACCTCCGGACCGACGTCCTGGCCGACCGGCTGGATGTCCTTGATCCGGGTCGACTTCGAGTCGTCCGGCAGGTCGAAGATCAGCCCGAACGCCTCGACCAGGCTGGACTTCCCGACCTCGTTGTCGCCGACCACCACGGTGGTGCCGAGCGCGCGGAACCGGACACTACGGTCCTTGACGCCACGGAAGTCCCGTAGCGCCAAGCTGTGTAATCTCATCCCGCGTCCCGCGCCAATCGGTGCATCAGCGAGAGCGCGGCACCGGCGCCCTCGTCACCGCCGGCCAGTGCCTGCCGCAGCTCCTCCATCGCGGCACGGGCCGGGCCGCTCAGCTGCAGCGACTCCAGGTCCGCGGCGTCCGGCGCGGGCCGCACGGTCCAGAACTTCGTCCACCGCTCGACGCTCGCGAACACCTCGCCCTGCGCGTCGATGATGCTGTCCAGCCGGGCCAGCAGCGGCAGCGGCAACGAGCCGTCACCGGCCAGCCGTACGTACGTCCGCTCCTTCTCCGGGAGCTCCGCGAACCAGTCCTCGAGCGCCGCGATCGACTCCTCGTCGAACAGCTCGACGCGGTGGTCGACCATGTGCCAGGCGCCGACCCGGACCGGCTCCACCTCGATGCCGTCGCTGATCGTGACCTTGAGGACGTTGCCGGGCGCGTCCTCTTCCGGGGACGTGACCTCCTGGGTGCCGGAGAACCAGATCCGGTCCGTCACGCGCGTGGTCGAGTGCCGGTCGCCGAGGCCGACGTACTGCAGGCGGCCGTCCGCGACGGCTGCTTCCAGGGCGGTCTGGTCGATCGGCGGCACTTCGGACATCCCGCCGGACAGGCTGGTCAGCTGGCCGTGGGCGAGCAGGATCCGGATCGTGCCGGGGTCGGCCTGCAGGTCCGCGTACGCCGGGGCGGCCGGATCGGAGAGCGGCCGCCGGGAACGCCACGGGGCGCCGACGATCTCGACGCCGGGCAGGATCCGGAACGGCGTCGTTTCGGTCAGCACCGTGACGTGGTCCGGGGCGTGGGCGAGCCACTGGCTCGACGTCCACAGCGAGCCCGGCTCGAGGGCGTCGTGGTTGCCCGGCAGCAGGACGACCGGGACGGGGATCCGCTTGAGGGCTTCACAAGCGCGCAGGATCGTCTGCCGCTCGACCTGGTTGTGCTCGAACACATCCCCGGTGACCACCACGAACGCCGCACCGGTCCGCTCCGCGACCTCACCGATCCGCGCGACGGCGTCCAGCCGCGCCTGACCCCACCGGGCCTGGCCGTCCGGCCCCAGGAACCGGCGCATCATGCCGAGCTGCCAGTCCGAGCTGTGCAGAAACGTGAGCGAGTCCATTGCGGGAAGAACGCTAACCCGAGCCACCGACAGTCGCACACTCAACACACAGAATGTCCCCACACCGCCCACACTCCGGACACCACCCCGCCTCCGGCGCCTACGATCCGGTGGTGACTGTGTACCTGGAGACCGAGCGGCTGCGGCTGCGGCGGTTCACGGCCGGCGACGTCGAGCTGCTGGTGGAGCTGGATGCGGACCCGGAGGTGATGCGGTTCCTGACCGGTGAGCCAACGCCGCGGGACGAGGTCGAGAGCGTCGTACTGCCGGGGATTCTGAAGGTGTACGACGAGTATCCGGAGCTGGGGACGTTCGCTGCCGAGGACGCGGACGGTTTTGCCGGGTGGTTCGGGATCCAGCCGACGGCCGATCCGGGGACAGTGGGCGTCGGGTACCGGCTGCTGCGGAGCGCGTGGGGCAACGGGTATGCGACCGAGGGGACGACGGCGCTGATCGCGCGGGCGTTCGAGGACCTCGGGATGATGCGCGTCGAGGCGGACACGATGGCCGTCAACCACCGGTCCCGGAGCGTGATGCGGCGGTCGGGGTTGCGGTTCGAGAAGGTCTTCCACGTGCACTTCGACGACCCGCTGCCCGGCACCGAGTTCGGGGAGGTCCTGTACTCCGTCGACCGGACGACCTGGGAAGCTGGACGGCATGGATGACGCTGGGCCTGATAACAAGCCGTACGCCGTACTCGATATCGACGCGACGCTGTCCGACACCAGCAAGCGGATCCACTTCATCGAGAAGAAGCCGAAGGACTGGGACTCGTTCTTCGACCAGGCGAAGGACGACGCCGTGCTCGACGAAGGGCTCGCGGTCGCGACCACGCTCGCGGCGGACCACGTGATCGTGTACCTGACCGGCCGCCCGGAGCGGATCCGGCGGGACACCGAGAAGTGGCTGAAGGACAACGGCTTCCCGGACGGCAAGGTCTACATGCGCGGCAACACCGACCGCCGCCCGTCGATGCTGATGAAGCTCGGCCGGCTCAAGCGCCTCGCCGAGCAACGCCCGATCGCGGTCCTGGTCGACGACGACGTCAAGGTGATCGCCGCCGCCCAGAAGGCCGGGTACACGGTGCTGAGGGCCGACTGGGGACTCGACACCGAGTCCCAGCCGACCCTCTTCGAGGCTCAGGAATCCGAAGGCCGGACCTGAGGACCTACTTGCCCGGCATCACTTGCTCGGCATCACTTGCTGAGGCCGACGATCAGCACGTTCGGGTACGGCGGGTACGGCGGCAGGTAGAAGTTCTGCACCTTCGAGCCGTGCAGGAACGCGTTCCGGGCGTAGATCAGCGGGACGATCGGCGCGTCCTGCATGATCTGCTTGTCGATCGCGCCCCACATCCCCGCCGCCTTGCCGCGGTCGGACTCGGCGGTCGCCGCGGCGATCGCGGAATCGACGGCCGGGTTCGAGTAGCGGGAGATGTTGTACCCGCCGTTGCCGATCTCCGAGGACGCGAACAGCGGCTGGATGTTGCCGATCGCGCTCGGGAAGTCCGGCAGCCAGCTGGACACGGTCAGGTCGAAGTCGGCCTTGTTCCCGGTGATCAGGTCGGTCAGCGGGGTGTTGTCCATCGGCTTGATCGTGACGTTGATCCCGGCCCGCTTCAGCCCCTGCTGGATCGCCTGGGCAACGGACACGCCGATCACGCCACTCGACGTGTTGTCGGCGACCAGGACGAGGTTCAGGTTGCTGACCCCGGCGGCCTGCAGCATCTGCTTCGCCTTCCCGGGGTCACCGGCCGGCGGCGCCTGGTACAGGTCGTACTTGTTGTACCCGTCCATGCCCGGCGTGATCAGCGTCGACGCGATCTCCCCGCCGTACTCCGGTCCGCCCACCGCGACCTGCACCGCCTGCTTGTCGACGGCGTACTCGATCGCCTTGCGTACGGCGGGATTCGCCAGCGCCGGGCGCTTCGTGTTCATCGCGAGGTAGGCCAGCGCACCGGACGGCGAGGTGGCGACGCGGGCCTTGACGGCCGGGTTGCCGGTGATCGTCGGGATCAGCGCGGCCGGTACCGAGACGCCGGTCGCGCTGGCGAACTTGTCGTCGCCGGAGTCCGCGATCAGCCGCTGGTTGACGACGTCCGGCTGCAGGCCCATGTCGGTGACGATCGAGTCCGGCAGGCCGGTGCGCGCCTGGTCGGTGGACTTGTCCCAGTTCGGGTTCCGGGTCAGCACGAGCTTCGAGCCGGGCGTGTAGGACTGCACCTGGTACGGCCCGCTGGCCATCGGCTTCTCGCCGTAGTGCGCCGGGTCGGTGTCGGCCTTCTTCGGTACCGGCGAGAACGCGGGCATGCTGACGATCCACGGCCAGTCGCCGTACGGCTTGTTCAGCTTGAAGACGATGGTGGTGTCGTCGGGCGTCTCGATGGACGCCAGCTCACCGCCCTTGTACGGGCCGGTGTACTTGTCGCCGCCGACCAGCAGCGACTTGTGGTACCCGAGGCCGCCGGACAGCTCCGGCGCGAACGACCGCTCCACGCCGTACTTGATGTCGGCGGCAACGATCGGCGAACCGTCGGCGTACTTCAGGCCGGACTTCAGCTTGTACGTCCAGGTCTTGCCGGCGTCGCTGACCTTTCCGGTATCGGTGGCCAGGTCCGGGACCAGCTCGGCCGCCTTGTCCGGCGTGGTCTTCCAGGACGTCAGGCCGCGCAGCACCAAGTGGATCGTGCTGGTGCCGAGGTTCTGGCTCTTGGCCGGGTCGAGGCTGATCTCCTTGGCCGTGCTGAGCACGTGGAAGGTGCCGCCCTGCTGAGCGGCCGCAGTGCTGCCGGCGCTCGGCGTGGACTTGTTGTTGGCGTTGCAGGCCGCGGCCGCCAGCGCCAGCACAGCGGCGACCGCCACTGCACGGGATATGCGTTTCATTCGGTCCTCTCAGAGGTGGGGGGCTCAGGGAAGTAGCAGGCGGCCCGGTGTTCGCCGTCGACTGACTCGAGCACCGGTCGTTCGGTCGCGCAGACGTCCTCGGCCTTGTAGCAGCGGGTCCGGAACGGGCATCCGGACGGCGGGTCGATGGGGGTCGGTACGTCGCCGGTCAGCACGATCCGATCCCGGACCACGCCCGGCTCCGGCACCGGCACGGCTGACAGCAACGCCTTCGTGTACGGATGCGCCGGCGACTGGTACACCTGTGCCGCGGGGCCTTCCTCGACGATCGTGCCGAGGTACATGACCGCGATCCGGTCGGCCACCTGCCGTACGACGGCCAGGTCGTGGGCGACCAGCACGTACGACAGGCCAAGCTCGTCGCGCAGATCGGCCAGCAGGTTCAGCACCTGCGCCTGGACCGACACGTCGAGCGCGGACACCGGCTCGTCACAGACCAGCAGGTCCGGCTTCATCGACAGCGCCCGGGCGATCCCGATCCGCTGCCGTTGCCCGCCGGAGAACTCGTGCGGGTACCGCTCCAGGTGCTGCTCGGACAGCCCGACCTGCTCCAGCAGCTCCACCAGTTGGGCTCGTGACGGGCGGATCCCCTGCGCGCGGAACGGCGTACTGAGGATCGTCCCCACCGACTGGCGCGGGTTCAGCGAGGCCTGCGGGTCCTGGAACACCATCTGGATCTGGCGGCGGATCGGGCGCAGCCGGCGCCCCTTGATCCGGGTGACGTCCTTGCCGCCGATCTCGACCCGGCCGGCGGTCGGATCGAGGAGCCGGGTCGCGACGCGGGCCAGCGTGGACTTGCCGGAACCGGACTCGCCGACCAGGCCGACCGTTTCGCCCTTGTTCACCACGAGATTCACGCCGTCGACCGCTCGGACGGCCTGCGCCTTCTGCCACGGCACGCCGCGGAGACCGAAGTACTTCTTGACATCCTTGAGGTTCAGCAGCTCGGTCACAAGATCACCTCGGGACGACGCCCCAGATGGCAGGCCGCTTCGTGATCGCCTTCGCCCGGGCGGGGCGTCAGCTCGGGGCGCTCGGTGACGCACCGCTCCCCCACCAGGTGCGTGTACGCGCAACGCGGCTGGAACGGGCACCCGGTGCTGATCGCCCCGGGCGTCGGCGGACTGCCCGGAATCGTGGTGAGCCGGGGCTTCGGCGGTACGTCGACCCGCGGCATCGCGCCGAGCAGCCCGAGGCTGTACGGGTGAGCCGCCCGGAAGAACAGGTCCCGGACGGTGCCGCGCTCCGCCGCGCGACCGGCGTACATCACGAGCACGTCGTCCGCGACCTCCGCGACCACACCCAGGTCATGCGAGATCAGGACGAGCGCCGTACCGAACTCCTCCTGCACGTCGTCGAGCAGCCGCATGATCTGTGCCTGCACGGTGACGTCGAGTGCCGTCGTCGGCTCGTCCGCGATCAGCACTCTCGGGTCGTTCACCAGAGCCATAGCAATCACGACCCGCTGCCGCATTCCCCCGGAGAACTCGTGCGGGTAGCTCTCCGCGCGCCGCGCCGCGTCCGGGATGCCGACCTTGTCGAGCATCTCGACCGCCCGTTCACGCGCCTTCTTCTTCGAGACGTCGTGGTGCAGCCGGTACGCCTCGGCGACCTGCCAGCCGACCGAGTAGTACGGGTTCAGCGCGGAGAGCGCGTCCTGGAAGACCATCGCGATGTCGTTGCCGCGGATCTTGCGCAGGTCGTCGTTCGGCAGGCCGGTCAGCTCGCGGCCGTCGAGCAGCACCTCGCCGGTGACATCGGCGTTCGACGGCAGCAGGCCCATCACCGCGGCCGAACTGACGCTCTTCCCGGAGCCGGACTCGCCCACGATCGCGAGCGTCTGCCCCGGCGCAACGGCGAAGTCGATGCCGTCGACGGCCGGCACCGGGCCGTTCTCGGTCGCGAACGTCACGTGCAGGTCGTGTACTTCGAGAACCGGGTCAGCCATGGCTCACCCTCGGGTCGAGCACACCGTGCACTATGTCCACCACCAGGTTCGCGAGGATGATCAGGAACGCCGAGAACAACGTCACGCCGACGACCACGGCCACGTCCAGCTGGCCGACGGCGCTGATCAGCAGGTCGCCGAGACCCTGCATGCTGAAGACCTTCTCGGTCAGGATCGCACCACCGAGCAGGCTGCCCAGGTCGAGGCCGAACAGCGTGATCACCGGTACGAGCACCCCGCGCAGACCGTGCGTGATCACGACGCGCCCCTCGCCGGCACCCTTCGCGCGGGCCGTGGTGATGTAGTCGAGGTTCAGCTCCTCGAGCATCTGCGAGCGGGTCAGCCGGATGTACGACGCCGCGTTCAGGATCGCGAGCACGATCCACGGCGTGACCAGGTGCCAGGCCCAGTCGACCGGGCTCTCGGTGAGCGGGACGTACCCGCTGACCGGGACCATGTTCAGCCAGAAGCCGAACACCAGGATCGCCAGCAGACCGAGCAGGAACGACGGCGTGGAGACGCCGAGGAGTGCGACGCCCACCGACAACCGGTCGAGGATGCGGCCCCGGTTCAGCGCGGCGACCACGCCGAGCGAGACGCCGAGCAGCAGCCACAGTACGGCGGCACCGAGCGCGATCGAGGCGGTGATCGGCAGCCGGTCCAGGATCAGCGTGGTCACCGGGCGGCCGAGCGGGAACGAGTACCCGAAGCACGGCGCGTCGCAGTGCACGGCCGCCGTACCGTCGCCGAACGTACGGCCGGCGAAGATGCCCTTCAGGAAGTTCAGGTACTGCTGCAGGGTGCTCTGGTCGAACTGCATGAAGTGCCGCGCCTGCGCGAGGCGGTCCGGCGTACAGGGCTTGCCGCAGGCGAGGTGTGCCGGGTCGGCCGGGATCGCGTAGAAGACCAGGTAGACGGCCAGACTGAGCGCGAGCATCACCAGCAGCGCGGCGAACAGCCTGCGGACGACGAACCAGAGGAGATCGGGCATCAGTTCGTCCTCCGCAGCCGGACGTCGAACGCGTCCCGCACACCGTCACCGAGCAACGTGAAGCCGAGCACCGCGAGGAACAGCATCGCGCCCGGGAACAGCAGGAACCACGGGTCCGCGCCGGTGTACACCCAGGCGATCGAGTCCGAGATCGAACGGCCGAGACTCGGTGTCGGCGGTGGTACGCCGACGCCCAGGAAGGACAGCGCCGCCTCGGCACCGACGTACCCCGGGATCGCGAGCGTGGCGATCACCAGGACCGGGCCGAGCAGGTTCGGCAGCAGCTCGCGGGTGATCACCATCCAGCCGGTGGACCCGACGCTGCGCGCCGCCTCGACGAACTCGCGGGTGACCAGCGAGCGGGCCTGGTTGCGGATCAGCCGGGCCAGGCCGGCCCAGCCGAAGACGCTCAGTACGCCGATCAGCAGCAGCGAGCGGGACACCTTCGCCGGGACAATGATGCCCAGGGCAATCATGAAGACGAGCTGCGGGAACCCGAACAGGAAGTCCAGCAGCCGGGACACG
>NZ_DASRVN010000495.1:0-14455 GCF_035655035.1 Kribbella sp.
GCTCGTGCTGCTCGGCTCCGTGCCCGCAGCGGCGGCCCTGGACTGGCTGCGGATCGAGCAGCTGTACGTCGTCGCAGTACTGACCGGAGTACTGACTCTGCTGTTCGACACCGCCTCGCAGACGATCATCCCGTCGCTCGTACCACGCGCGGACCTGATGCGGGCGAACAGCGCGGCCCTGAACCTCGCCTCGACGCTAGGGCCCTCCGCAGCCGGTCTGCTGGTCCAAGTACTCACCGCGCCGTTCGCGATCCTCGTCGACGCCGCCTCGTACGTCGTGTCCACGGTGGCGGCGTACCTCATTCGTGAGCCGGCCAGAGCACCGGCGCCGCCGCGGGCCGAAGTGCGGCTCACGGCAGGGCTCCGGGTGCTGTTCGGCGAACGGATGCTCAGACCGCTCGTCACGTCGGCCGCAATTGCGGCCATGGCCGGAGCGATGCTGGGTCCGCTCGTCGTGCTGTTCCTGATCCGTGAGCTGCACAGGTCGCCGACGTTCGTCGGGCTGACCGTCACAGCGTTCGGAGCCGCTGCGGTGGCCGGAACCTTTGTCGCCACCGACTGGTGCAGCCGGCTCGGTCTCGGCCGCTCTTATCTGATCGGTGCATTCCTGGCGTCACTGAACGGCGTCGCCCTGTTCACCGGTTCGACGCCGGTCATCTTTCTCGGTCAGGTGTGCGCCGGACTCGGCATGTCGCTGTTCGGCGTCCCGCAACGGACCCTGCGGCAGGCGATGGCACCACCGCACCTCGTGGGCCAGGTGACTGCCTCCTGGCGCACCCTGGTGATCGGCGGCCAGACCGTCGGCGCGGCCGGCTCCGGCGTACTGGCGACCGCGCTGGGAGTCCGTCCCACGCTGCTGATCGGCACCGCCGGCATGCTCGCCGGTTTCCTGGTCGCGGCGCTCTCCCCGCTGCGCGGATTGCGCGAGCTGCCCGAGGTCGCGCGATCGATGGCGCCGGACTGATAGCGATCCGTGATAGGTCCGCCGGCCCCCGCCGCGTGGAGCCGCAACCGCCTATTGCGATTCATTCACCGGGAATGGAATTGGCAGGACAAGCGCTTACCTAATGGGCGATACTGGAAAGTGCGCCGTTTTCAGGTCGCCAAACCCCGATTTCGCTCCGAAGTAGATGGGAAGTGCGCCCGTCCAGATGCCCTCCGAGCTCCCTGCCCAAGCGCCGTCGATCGCTGCCCCTTCCACCCGTGCCCCCGAACGTAGCCGAAACCTCTGGCGGCTGCGTCCTTATCTGAAGCCACACCGCTGGCGCCTCTCGGTGATGTTCACCACCGCGATGCTCGGCGTCGGTGTCAGCCTTACCGTCCCGCTGGTCACCAGGGCCATCATCGACGGCCCGGTTACCCGCCGGGAGCTGAGCCTGCTGGTCCCGCTGGCGCTGCTCGCGCTCGGCCTCAGCATCTCCGAGGTCATCCTGGTCTGGATGCGCCGCTGGGCGCAGTCGCGGACCGTCAGCGACCTGGAGGCCACGCTCCGGCACGACCTGTACGTCCGGCTGCAGTCGCTGCCGATGGAGTTCCACACCCGCTGGCAGAGCGGCCAGCTGCTCTCCCGCGTCACCACCGACCTGTCCACAATCCGCCGGTTCATGGGCTTCGGCCTGCTGTTCCTGGTGATGAACATCCTGCAGCTGATCGTGGTCACGATCCTGCTGCTGCAGTTGTACTGGCCGCTCGGTCTGGTCGTCCTGGTGGCCGCCGTACCGATCGTGACCGTGTCGCTGAAGTTCGAGAAGAAGTACCTGCGGATCTCCCGCAAGGTGCAGGACCAGCAGGGCGACCTGGCCACCCGGATCGAGGAGTCCGCGCTCGGCTTCCGGGTGATCAAGGCGTTCGGCCGCCGGCCGTACGTGCAGTCGCAGTTCGACGACGAGGCGACCACCCTGTACGACACCGAGGTCGAGAAGGTCCGGCTGGCGAGCCGGTTCTGGAGCTTCCTCGGCGTGATCCCGAACCTGACCCTGGTGATCGTGCTGCTGCTCGGCGCGCTCGCGGTCGGCCGGGAGGCGATCACGCTCGGCACGCTGGTCGCGTTCATCACGCTGATGCTGTCCCTGGTCTGGCCGGTCACCTCGCTGGGCGCGATCCTCGCGATGGCCCAGGAGGCGATGACCGCGGCGGACCGGATCAGCGAGATCCTCGACACCTACTCGGTGATCAAGTCCGGTCCGGACGAGCTCACCGGGTCCCGCGGCCACCTACGCTTCGAGAACGTCGGTTTCCGGTTCTCCGACGACTCGACCGAGGTGCTGCACGACATCAACCTGGACCTGACTCCGGGGACGACCCTCGCACTGGTCGGCGCCACCGGGTCCGGGAAGACCACGCTGACCGCGCTGGTCCCCCGGCTGTACGACGTGACCGCGGGGCGGATCACGATCGACGGGCACGACATCCGCGACCTGTCCCTGGTGTCACTGCGGACGGCGGTCGCGTCCGCGTTCGACGACCCGACGCTGTTCTCCATGAGTGTCCGGGAAAACCTGACGCTCGGCAGGCCCGACGCCTCTGAAGCAGAGGTACAGCAGGCGCTGGAGGTCGCACAGGCGCAGTTCGCCAACGACCTGCCGTGGGGCCTGGAGACCCGGGTCGGCGAGCAGGGCATGTCGCTGTCGGGTGGTCAGCGGCAACGGCTCGCGCTGGCCCGCGCAGTACTCGCCAAGCCCGCGGTACTGGTGCTGGACGACACCCTGTCCGCGCTCGACGTACACACCGAGGCCCTGGTCGAGGAGGCATTGCGGAACGTGCTCTCCGACACCACCGGCATCGTGGTCGCGCACCGTGCTTCCACGGTGATGCTGGCCGACAAGGTCGCTCTCCTGCAGAACGGCACCGTCACGCACGTAGGAACCCATCAGGAACTGCTGGCAACGGTCCCGGCGTACCGGCACCTGCTGGCAGCGGAGGAAGAGGAGGTGCACGCATGACTGTTTCATCGCCGACCCAGCAAACACCTCCTCGGGACAAGGAACGCAACGAGCAGCCGGAGGAGCAGAGCTGGCGCGGTCAGTTCGAGGAGGACCCGGACCGGGAGATCTCCCGAGCCACCACGATCAGGCTGAAGGAGGACTCCCGGAAGCTGCTCGGTGAGCTGCTCCGGCCCTACCAGAAGCTGATCTGGCTGCTGGTGGTGATCGTGATCGTCGAGAACGGCGCCCGGCTCGCGGTCCCGTACCTGGTCCATCTGGGCATCGACAAGGGTATCCCGCCGATCCTGGCCGGCCAGGGCTCGCAGCAGCTGATCACCATCGTCATCGCCGTACTGGCGTCGGCGTTGCTGCAGGCGGGAGCGCGGCAAGTCTTCCTGATGCGCTCCGGGCGGCTCGGCCAGACCATCCTGCTCGGGCTGCGGAAGCGGGTGTTCGACCACTTCCAGCGGCTGAGCCCGGCCTTCCACGACCGGTTCACCTCCGGCAGGGTGATCTCCCGGCTGACCTCCGACGTCCAGGTCATCGACGAGATGCTGGCCAGCGGTTTCGACAGCCTGGTGACCGCCGTACTGACCTTGGTCGGTACGTCGATCATCCTGCTCACGCTGGACCTCAAGCTCGGTCTGCTCGCGCTGCTGTCGTTCCCGGCGCTGCTGGTCCTGACGGCGTGGTTCCGGAAGCGGTCCGCGATCGTCTACCGGCAGACGCGCGAGGCCGTCGTACTCGTGATCGTGCACTTCGTCGAGTCGATGACCGGGATCCGCGCGGTCCAGGCGTTCCGCCGGGAGCCGCGGAACGAGGAGATCTTCCACGGGGTCAACGACCGCTACCGGCGGGCGAACCTCGAGTCCTTCCGGCTGAACGCGGTGTTCATGCCGGCCATCAAGGGCGTCGGCAACATCACGATCGTCGCGATCCTGGCGTACGGCGGCTACCAGGCGTACCACGGGCACGTGACGGTCGGCGTACTGACGGCCTTCCTGCTGTACCTGCGGCAGTTCTTCGAGCCGCTGCAGGACATCACGCAGTTCTACAACACGTTCCTGTCCGCGAGCGCGGCGCTGGAGAAGCTGTCCGGCGTCCTGAACGAGACCCCGGACGTGCCGGAGCCGATCGAGCCGGCCAAGCCCGGCCCGGCGCACGGTCACCTGCAGCTGCAGAACGTCCGGTTCGAGTACGTCGACGGCGTACCGGTGCTGCCTGGTCTCGACCTCGACGTACCCGCGGGCCAGACGCTGGCCCTGGTCGGTACGACGGGGGCCGGCAAGACCACGATCGCCAAGCTGGTGTCGCGGTTCTACGACCCGACCGGCGGCCAGGTGCTGCTCGACGGCGTGGACCTGCGGGACCTGTCCGAGGACGACCTGCGCGAGCGGGTGGTGATGGTGACCCAGGAGAACTTCCTGTTCACCGGCTCGGTGGCCGACAACATCAGGTTCGGCAAGCCGGACGCGACCATGGAGGAGGTCGTCGAGGCCGCCAAGGTGATCGGCGCGCACGACTTCATCACCGCGCTGCCGAACGGCTACGACACCGCGGTCGAGAAGCGCGGGTCGCGGCTCTCGGCCGGTCAGCGGCAGCTGGTCGCGTTCGCCCGGGCCTTCCTGGCGAACCCGGCGGTCCTGATCCTCGACGAGGCGACGTCCAGCCTGGACATCCCGAGCGAGCGGTTGATCCAGCGGGCGCTGAAGACGATCCTGGCCGACCGGACCGCGATCGTGATCGCGCACCGGCTGTCCACGGTCGAGACCGCTGACCGCGTGCTGGTGCTCGAGTACGGGCAGATCATCGAGGACGGTTCACCCGACCACCTGATCACCGTCGACGGCCACTACGCCGGGCTGCACCAGGCCTGGGAAGAGTCCCTGGCCTGACGGAACCTGACGAGGGGGGCGCAGCTGCTTGCTGCGCCCCCTTTCGCATGTCCACGAGCGACGCAGGGTCAGGTCACGAACGGCGGGCGGCGCCGGTGTCGCGGACAACGGTCCAGGCGTCGGCGACCGGGCCGACGTGCCGGAGCTTGTCCGGGTTCACCACCGCGCGGATCGCCTGGATCCGGCCGTCGGCGATGTCCAGCGTCCAGGTGTTCACCACCCGCCCGTCGGCGTCGCGGAAGATCGCGCCCGGCTGCCCGTTCACCTCGTGCGGCTCCACGACACCACCGATCCGCGTGAACGGCTCGGACAACCCCGCCAGCATCCGCGCCACGTTCACCGCGCCGGCGATCAGCCCGCGGCCCCACTGCGGTGCCTTACCGCCGGCGTCCCCGACCAGCTGTACGTCGGCCGCCAGGAACTCCAGCAACGTACCGACGTCACCGTCCTTGAACGCGTCGAAGAACCGTACGGCGAGCTCGTCCCGCTCCCGCCGATCGGCCGCGAACCGGGGCCGTCCCGACTCCATGTGCCGCCGGGCCCGAACCACCAACTGCCGGCACGCCGCCTCCGACCGCCCCACGGCCGCCGCCACCTCCGCGAAGCCGAACCCGAACACCTCCCGCAGTACGAACGCCGCCCGCTCCAGCGGAGACAGCCGTTCCAGCAGGAGCAGCGCAGCCATCGACACCGAGTCCGCCAGCTCGGCCGCGCGCTCCGGGTCCTCGTACGGGTCGGACAGCAGCGGCTCGGGGAACCACGGGCCGACGTACTCCTCCCGCCGGCGACGGGCGGAACGCAGTACGTCCACAGAGATGCGTGCGACGACCGCAGACAGGAAGGCCTTCGTGGAGACCGGTTCTGTCGGCGTAGGGGCGTACCGGAGCCACGTGTCCTGTACTGCGTCCTCTGCCTCGCTGACGCTGCCCAAGATCCGGTAGGCGATCGAGAACAGCAGCGGCCGCAGCTCCTCGAACTGCTCGTCCTTGGAGAGCATCAGCTCAGCTCAGCCTTGAAGCCCTGACGCCAGGACGGGTACTGGAGCTTCCAGCCGAGCTCCCGCTTCGCCTTGGCGTTGGAGAAGCCACGGCCCTCGGTCATCATCACCACTGCCTGGTCTCCCGCCAGCGGGCGCGCGAGCCACGCCGGGATGCGCATGGGTGGCTTGGCACCGGCGCACTTCGCCAGGTACGGCAGCCAGTCGCTGGCCGGAGCAGGGTCGTCATCCACGATGTTGAACACGCCCGTGACCTTCTGCTCGACAGCCAGCACCGTAGCGCTCGCAGCGTCGTCCAGGTGCACCCAAGAACTGTAGCCAGTCCCACGGCCGACCAGCGGGTACTGGCGTTTGCGTACGAGCTCGACCTGGTCGTCAATCGCACCCGGGCCGTAGAACGCGCCGTACCGCATCACAGCGCCACCGATCTTCAGTACGAGGTCCTCGATCCGGCTGAGTGCTTTGAGGCCCACGTTGGCTGCTGTGCCTTCCAGGAGGTCCAGCGGGTCCTCCTCGGTCTTGATCCACCCGCCCTGGCGGATGCCGTTCCAGCTGGCGTAGCCCTGCGCAACGAAGTGCGGCACGCCCACTGCCTCCGCTGCGGCCAAGAGATGGTCTGTGCCTTCAGTGCGCAGCCGGTTGGTCTTGGCGAACCAGCGGTCCGGGTGCTTGATGTCCGGCTTACCCGCGTGCGTCATCGAGATCGCCGTCATCTGGTGCACGATCACATCCGGCTTCGCCAACGCCACGGCCTCACCGACAGCGGCAGCGTCCAGCCCGTCCATCACAACGCCCTCAGCACCAGCAGCCGTCAACTGCTCCACCTTGGCCGCGCTGGTCGTGGTCGCTGTCACCTCATGTCCCCGCGCCACCAACTGCGGCACCAGCCGCCGTCCCAATACTCCGCTGCCGCCGGCAACAAACACCCGCATCATCACCACTCCTCGTGTTTATCCCCGAGACGAGACAGCCCCGGGTCCTGTGACATGAAGTTGTCCGAGGGCCTCGGTAGCTTGGTCGCATGCTGACGACGCTGGCGGTGGAGAACTATCGGTCGCTCCGGCGGATCGTCATGCCCTTGGGCGGGCTGAACGTGGTGACCGGCGCGAACGGGACCGGGAAGTCGAGCCTGTACAAGGCGTTGCGGCTGCTCGCCGACGCCTCGCGGAACGGCGCGGTGGCGGCGCTGGCGCGCGAGGGCGGGCTGCAGTCGACGCTGTGGGCGGGGCCGGAGCACGTGCGGAAGGACCGGCCCACGCAGGGGACGCGGCGGACCGGGCCGGTGACGTTGCGGATGGGGTTCGCGGGGGACGACTACGGCTACCTGATGGACCTGGGGCTGCCGATCGCGCACGGGTCGCAGTTCGACCTGGATCCTGAGATCAAGCGGGAGGCCCTGTGGGCGGGGCCGTTCCTGCGTCCGGCGGCGCTGCTGGTCGAGCGCGGCAACAGCGAGGTGCGGATCCGTTCCGCGAGTGGTGAGTGGCAGCGCGCGGGGCACAAGCTGCAGACGTTCGACAGCATGCTCAGCGAGTTCGCGGACCCCGAGCGCGCGCCGGAGCTGATGCTGGTCCGGGAAAGACTCCGGGGCTGGCGGTTCTACGACCACTTCCGGACCGACGCGACGGCCCCGGCCCGGCTGGTGCAGGTCGGTACGCGTACCGCCGTACTCGCCCCGGACGGAGCCGATGTCGCCGCCGCGCTGCAGACCATCCGTGAGCTAGGCCCGCGCGGCGCCCTGGACGAGGCGATCGAGCTGGCGTTCCCGAGCAGCCGCGTCGAGATCGTCAACTCTGCGGGCCGATTCGAGATCGCCTTCCATCAGCACGGACTGCTCCGCCCGCTCTCGGGCGCGGAGCTCTCCGACGGGACTCTGAGGTACCTGCTGTGGGTCGCCGCCCTGCTGACCCCACGACCGCCCGAGCTCCTGGTCCTCAATGAACCGGAGACCAGCCTGCACCCGGACCTGCTGCCGGCCCTGGCCAACCTGGTCGTCACCGCCGCCAAGGAGACCCAGGTGATCGTGGTGTCGCACTCCCGCCCGTTCATCAGCGCCCTCGAAGCCCTCTCCCCCGACCTCCAGACCATCGAACTGATCAAGGAGCGC
This sequence comes from Kribbella sp., assembly GCF_035655035.1. GTDB lineage: Bacteria > Actinomycetota > Actinomycetes > Propionibacteriales > Kribbellaceae > Kribbella. The sequence continues at coordinate 7,924 of NZ_DASRVN010000495.1, forward strand.
GGCGCCACCACCATCACCGGCCAAGGGCCGCTCGACGAGCCGCCGTGGAAGTGGCCCAGCCGATAAGGCGTGCCCTCAGTGCTTGACGCTCTCGAAGCGGACTAGGATGACGGATCCCGTGGCCGAGAGCAGGAAGCCCAAGATGGCGGCCGGCCACCAGCCCGCGCGTACGGCGTCGTTCAGGACGAACACGCCGACCGCCGCCGGGGTGATGGTCTGCAGCGCGATCATCGGCGTGGTCGCGAGCGTCACCGATCCGCGTTGCAGCGCGAGCGAGTACAGGATGAACGCGAGCGCCCCGCTGATCGGCAGCGTGTACAGCGTCGGGCTGTGGAACAGCTCCGCCGGCGACCCGTCCTTGAGCAACCGCGCCGAGATCGCGACCCCGGCGTACCCGAGGCCGGCCAGCAGGCCGAGCAGCGCGGTCGAGGCGCCGTGCTGCGAGCGACTGGCGACACCACCGAGTACGGCGATGGTCACGAGCCCTACGACGATGCCGATCGTGAGGGCGTGGTGCTGCGCGGCGGCGCCCGCATCGCCGGCCGCCACCGCGAGCAGGCCGAGGCCGACGACGACGCCGAACACCGCGGACCACTCGAGCGCGCTCAGCCGGTCCGACATCAGCCGGGTGGCAAGCAGCGCGGTGACGACGAGGCTGACCGCGATCCCCGCCTGGGCGAGGTACAGCGGCAGCAGCCGGAGCGCGACGAAGTGCAGCCCGAAGCCGGCCAGGTTCAGCGCGAGCGCGCCGAGGAACGCGGGCTGCTTGAGCAGCTTGAGCACGAACCCGCCGAGCCGCCGCGGATCCAGCTCCGACTCGGTCGGCACCTTCCGCGAACCGACGGCCTGCAGGATCGCTCCGACACCGAACAGCACCGCGGCGCCAATCGCCGCGCCAAGACCGAGGAGCACTACGCTACGACCCTACGGCGCCAGGTCAGGTACAGGCTGAGGCCGGCGTAATACACCAGGTAGGCCAGCGAGATCACGACCACGACCGTGTTCGGGTGCGGCATCTGGGCCAGGAGTACGGCGTACGACGCGAGCCAGATCGCGGTGGTCAGCAGGTTCAGCGAGCGGAACGCCTTGGTGCGCGACGGGTACACGTACTTCACCGGGATAAACACCAGCACCGAGAACACCACGAGCAGTACGCCGGTGGCGGCCGGGCTGAGGCCGAGCACGATGATGTAGAACGCGACCACGTTCCAGTAGCTGGGGAAGCCGAGGAAGAAGTGGTCCTCGGTCTTCGCGTCGACCCGGCAGAACTGGTAGCTGGACGCGAGCAGCGGCAGCGCGCCGAGCACCGCGCCCCAGGTGCCGGCAGGCAGGTACCCGCCGGTCCAGAGCAGCACGATCGGCGCGAAGGCGTACGTCAGGTAGTCGACGATGTTGTCGAGCATCGCGCCGTCGAACCACGGGATCGTCTCCTTCACCCGCAACCGGCGGGCGAGCATCCCGTCGGTACCGTCGATCACCAGGGCCGCGAGCCCGAGCCAGAGCGCCCGGACGGCATCGCCGTCGATGGCGGCGATCACGATCAGCAGCGCGAGCACCGTTCCGCTCGCGGTATAGGCATGCAGTGCAAGTCCGGCCAGACGCAACCGCGTCGACCCGACGAACGGTTCCCGCACCGCGTCGTGTGTGGTCGTGACAACTCCCAGAACTCAGCCGGCGCAAGGCGCCGGACCGGGTCAAGGTCAACCCGGCCGTCGCCAGCGTCTCACAAGCCTGGTTCCGCCCCGGTCACCGACCGTCAGGTGGGGCGGATCTTTGCAAGGTCTTAGTTGACGCGCTCGAGCAGGAAGACCGGAATCTTGCGCGAGGTCTTGGTCTGGTAGTCGGCGTACGGCGGGTAGGCCGCGACGCCGCGCTGCCACCACTCGTCGTACTCCGGGCCGTCGATCTCGCGGGCAACGTACTCGCCGGTGATGTCGCCGTCCTGGAGCGTGACCTTCGGGTCGGCCTTCAGGTTGTTGTACCAGACCGGGTTCTTCGGGGCGCCGCCGAGCGAGGCGAACGCGGCGTACACGCCGTCGTGCTCGACGCGCATCACCGGCACCTTGCGGATCTTGCCGGACTTGGCGCCGCGCATCGTCATCAGCACCACCTTCATGCCCTGGATGCTGACCGCGTCGGTGGTCCCGGCCTCGGTGACCGCGTCGACCTGGTCGCGGACCCAGCCCGCGGTGCTCGGCACGTACTCGTCGTCATGCTTCGATGTCATGTCACCAATCCTAGGCGCAACTCCCGCTCAGGGCGCGCAGGACCGCAACTGGGTGGCGGTGGCGATGGTGGCCTCGACCCAGCGGCGGCGCAGGAAGTGCGCCTTCAGCAGCCGGTGCATGCCGTCCAGGACGACCAGCCGACCGCGATAAGCGACCAGGTTGATCGGGAAGTCGAGGTCCGCGTCCATCACCCGCTGGTAGTGCGCCCGGAAGTTCATCGGGGTTTCCGCGACCTGATGCGGGGTCACCTTGAAGCGCTCCCCCTCGAGCTGCCACAGCGGCAGGTCGAACATCCAGACCAGGTCCGCGATCTCGACCGGCTCGACCTTCAGGTCGAGCTCCCACAGCTTCGCGAGCTGCCAGTGGTACGGCGGGAACACCTCGCGCAACGCGTCCGGCATCATCGCGACCAGCTCGTCGAACGAGACGTCCGGCGCGGCCCGATCCGCGCCGAAGGTGTCGCCCAGCCCATCGATCGTCACGACGGAGCAGGCTACGCCATCGGCAGGGCGACGACGACCACGTTGCCGAGGTACACCTGCCCGTTCCAGTCCTCACACGTGACGAGCACCAGCCGCCCGCGAACACCCTGGTCGAACACCTGCGCGGCCCGCTTCGCCAGCGTGGCCTTCCGGTACGTCGTCACCGTCGCGACCCGGTACTGCAGCCGGCCGCGAACCGTCGCCACCTGCACCACCGAACCCGGCACGAGCTTGCCGAGATCGTCGAAGGCGCCGCCGCCGGTGTGCACGGTATGACCGGTGATGACGGCCGATCCACGTTTCGCGCCGGGCTGCGCGCCGCCGGACCACCAGCCGACCGTCGTCGGGTCGGACGGCGGGGTCAGCGCGGCCTCGACCGCCTTGATCGAGACGACCGGCGCGGTCACGTCCAGTTGCGGGATGGTGATCCCGGTCGGGCGGCCGGGGCGGCCCGGCACCGCCACCGGCGTCCGGGCGGTCGGCCGGACCGGTTGCGGGATCGACCTCTTCGTTGGTGCCCCCGATGAAACAGTGGCGGAGGGAGACGGCTGGGTCGCGGCACCGGCGTGGTCGTTGCCGCCGAACTGCAGGTAGGCGCCGGCGGCAAGCACCACCGCGCCGACCACCGCGACCACCCCGCTCCACCGCAGTGGAGCGGGACGGCCGCGTCGACGAGGAGGAGTCACGTCAGGTCCTTCAGTGGCTGTGCTTCCCACGGCGCCGCAGGGCGACGAATCCACCACCGGCGAGCATCGCACCGCCGGCGGCGAGCAGCAGACCGCCCACCAGCCCGAACGGACCGTTGCCACCGGCAAGCGAATTGCCGGCCGATCCGCCGAAGCCCGCGTCGACCTCGGTCGGTACGCCGCCGGTCGGGGTCTCGGACGGCCCACCCGCGGCCGGCACCGACGTACTGCTGGTCGGTGTGCCCGACGTACCGGGCGATGCCGGCGTGGTCGCCGGAGGCGTGCCCGTGGTCGCCGGCGGCGCAGTGGTTGCCGGAGGCGTGTCAGTGGTCGCCGGAGGCGTGCCCGTCGTTGCCGGCGGGGTATCCGTGGTCGCCGGCGGGGTGTCCGTCGTCGCGGGCGGTGTGTCCGTGGTGGCCGGAGGCGTGTCGGTCGTCACCGGCGGCGTGTCCGTGGAGGTGGGCGGAGTGGTGGGCGGCGGAGTGGTGGTGGGCGGGGCGTCGCAGCCCTGCACCCAGAACACCTTGTGCTTCTTGTCCGCGCCGATCGAGCCCGGGGCGTTCACCGTGAGCTTCACGTGGTAGCCCTGCTGCGGCTGCGGCTGGCCGGTGAACTTGAGCGTGTAGACCTCGCGTGCGTCCAGGTCGTTGCCGCCGCCGGCCGGGTCGCCGCCGATGAACGGATGCAGGTTGCCGGAGACGACCTGCAGGCCGCCGTCCTTGGTCGGCGCCTGGTCCTCGAACGTGACAGTGGCGTAGTAGTCGCCCTTGTCGTAGTTGTAGAACTCGACGCTGAACGTGCAGCCCTGGTGCGGGTTGTTGTCCGGCGGGCCGCTCTGGATGTCGGCGTCCTCGATCTTCACGGTGCCGTTGTTGCCCGGCGGGTTGTGGCCGTTGGTGGTCTGGTCGGCGTTGGCCTGCGGCGCGACGAGCAGGGCCGCAGTACCGAGTAAAAGTGAGAGCGCTCCGGCGCCGGCGAAGATGCCGGCGAACCGGGAGCGAACACCCGTGTGGGTCATGTCCGTCCTCGAACAAAAGCAGGGGAAAGAAGTTCAGGAGAAGTATTTCGGTTTCGTTACAGCAGTCAAGCTCGTTCGGTAACGATTGACCCCTCGGATCGTGCGGTCGTCCGGAAGGGGCCTCAGGCATGGGCCATGCGGTGGATGATCACGATCGCCGAGTCGTCCCCCGGCCCGCCGGCGGTCGCGACCAGTTCCTGTGCCGCGCCGAGGAATCCCTGTGCCACCAGGCGTTCGGCGTGCCCGGCGAGGCGGTCGGTGCCGCGGCCGATGTCGCGGCGCGGCGTCTCCACCATGCCGTCGCTGTACAGGAACAGCGCGTCGCCCAGCTTCAGCTGCCCGTGGTTCACCTTGAACTCCGGCGCCTCGACCAGCCCGAGCAGCGGCCCGTCGGCGTCCCGGGTCTGCCACCGCCCGGACCAGGCGTCGAACTGGATCGCCGGCGGATGCCCGGCCGTCCGTACGTCGAACTCGCCGGTCGCGAGGTCCATCGCGACGTGCACCACGGTGGCGAAGTCGTCGTCCCAGTCCTGCCGGCGCAGGTACCTGTTGGCGGACGGCAGGAACTCCTCCTCCGGTACGACGCCCAGCAGGCCGCCGAACGCACCGGACAGCAGCAGCGCCCGGGTCCCCGCGTCGATTCCCTTGCCGGAGACATCGACCAGCGCGACCTCGAGCACCTCCTCGTGCACCGTCGACACCACGAAGTCGCCGGAGAACGTCGACCCGCCCGCGGACTGGATCGCCACCTCGACCCGCCAGCCGGGCGGCAGTTTCGGCATCTCCCCCTGCGCGGTGAGCGTGTCCCGCAGCTCCATCAGCATCGACTCGCCGCGGGTACCGGGCACGCCGAGCCGGCTGCGCACCTTGGCGCTGGTGATCATGATCCAGCCGACCACCAGCAGCACCAGGACGAAGCCGATCCGTGGCAGCGTCACGCCGCGGGACAGCTCGACGTACGCGCCGAAGACCGCGGTGATCGCGGACAGCGCGACCAGTTCGCGGAACTGCAGCAGCACGCCGCCGACCACCAGCGGCACGATCAGGAAGGTCGCCGGGGTCAGGTCCGGCCGGGCGAGGCCGGCGATCGCGATCACCAACTGCAGCAGCATCAGCGCGACGAACGCGACCCGGTGCGAGCGGCGGGCACGACGGCCCAGCGCCTCGACCCGGCGGCCGATGCGTCGTACCGGTGCAAGACCGCCGCTGTTTCTCATGGTGTGAAGAAGATAACGGTACCGGTCGGTCCGCGCATCAATTCGCAACACAACTGAAGGGAGTCAGCTCTTGCGAGTGAGGCCGGTTCGCTGGCATTTGGGACACCAGAACAAGTTACGGCCCGCAAGGAGCTTCGTGCGAATCACCGACTGACACACGTGGCATCGTTGCCCCTGGCGCCGGTACACGTAGACCTCGCCGCCGTGGTCGTCCCGTCGCGGGTCGCGACCCATCGCCTCCGGAGTGTGGTCGTCGGCGACGGTGTCGATCCGGCCGGTCTCCACGCCGTACTTCATCAGCTCGAGCAGGTCCTCCCACATCCCCTGCCACTCGCGCTTCTTCACCACGTTGCCGGGCGTCATCGGGTTCAGCTTGGCCCGGAACAGCACCTCGGCGCGGTACACGTTACCGACCCCGCTGAGCACGTCCTGGTTCATCAGCAACTGCCCGATCGGCAGCTTGCTGCGGTGGATCCGTTTCCAGGCCGCCTCCGGGTCGGCGTCGTCGCGCAGCGGGTCCGGGCCGAGCCGGCCGAGCAGCTTGTCGCGCTCCTCGTCGGTGATCACCTCGCAGACGGTCGCGCCGCGCAGATCGGCGTACGACGTGGCGTTCTGCAGCCGGAGCCGGACCGCGCCGACCGGCTCGGGCACCGGCGCCGGCCTGATGTCCATCTTGCCGATCAGCCCGAGGTGGATGTGCAGCCAGCCGCCACCCTCGAAGTCGGCCAGGAAGTGCTTGCCGTGAGCCTCGGTCTGCCGCAACACGTGCCCGTCGAGCAACGCGGCCCCCTCGGCGAACCGCCCCTGCGGGCTCGACGCCCGGACCACACGACCACCGAACGCATCCCAGACATCGTTCGCCAACCGATGCAGCGTATGACCTTCAGGCATGATTCCTCAT
>NZ_DASRVN010000496.1:0-2871 GCF_035655035.1 Kribbella sp.
TACTCGTCGACGGACGGCAACCAGAGCTTCACCGCCAAGGCCGGCAACTACGTCAGCTCGACCGCGACCGTCGGGGTCGAGGCGGACTGGGCCACCACCGCCGACTACACGCTGCAGGCCGGCCGGCTGGCCGTCACGCCGGGCACCATCTCCGGCAGCCTGCGGCTGCCATCGGGCAAGGTGACCAAGTCGTTCAAGGTCACCAACACCGGTGGCGCGCCGGTCGACGTGAAGTTCGGCGAGAAGGACAGCGGTTTCGTCCTCGAGAACGCGAACGGCACCAAGACCTCCAAGGCCGAGGTGGAGAACGGGGCCGGCGCCCCGCTGCAGCGGCTCGCGGTGGACACGTCGTTCGCCCGGATGCTGTCCGGCAAGACCGGCACCGCACCGGCCGTCGCGAAGCCGATGGCGGCTCCGTGGGCCGACATCGCCGACTACCCGGCGACCGTGATGGACAACCGGGTCGTCAACCTCGACGGCAAGGTCTACTCGATTGCCGGTGGCAACGGTAGTGCCTCGACGGCGAACAGCTACGTGTACGACCCGGCGTCGCTCGCCTGGACCGCGATCGCCCCGCTGCCGGGCGCCCGCAACGCGATCACCGTCGGCGTCGTCGGCGGCAAGATCGTCGCCAGCTCCGGCTGGGGATCCTCCGGCCCGGCCGCGGACACCTGGGCGTACGATCCGGCGGCCAACGCCTGGACCGCGGTAGCGGCGAACCCGGCACCCCGGGCCGCCGCCGGTCAGGCGGTACTCGACGGCAAGCTGTATGCCGTCGGCGGGTGCACGACCGCGAACTGCACCCCGATGAGCAACACCGTGGTGCGGTACGACGCCGACGCCAACAGCTGGCAGACGCTGGCGAACTACCCGCAGTCGGTCGCGTTCGCGTCCTGCGGCGCCATCGACGGCAAGCTGTACTGCGCCGGCGGCAACGACGGCACGAACTCGCTCAAGTCGGCGTACGTCTACGATCCGGGAGCCGACTCCTGGACCGCGATCGCGGACGCCCCGGCCGACCACTGGGCGGCGTCGTACGCCGTCGCCGGCGGGAAGCTGCTGATCGTCGGCGGCGTCCAGGCGGGTGCCGTCACCAACGCCGGGTTCGCCTACGACCCGTCGGCCGAGACCTGGTCGGCGCTGCCGAACGCCAACCTGCCGCGGTACCGCGGTGGCGCGGCGTGCGGCTTCTACAAGGTCGGCGGCTCGTCCGGCGGCTTCACGGCGACCGCGGACAGTGAGGCCCTGCCGGGTCTCGAGGATTGCACCGAGTCGTCGGCGGACGTGAGCTGGATGTCGCTCGACCAGACCGCGGCCACGCTGGCCCCGGGACAGTCGACGACCGTCAAGGTCACGCTCTCCGCGAGCGTCGACCAGCCCGGCGCCTACTCCGGTGCCGTGACGATCGGCGAGAACACGCCGTACTCCGTCCCGGCCGTCGGCGTGACGATGAACGTCACCCCGCCGACCACCTGGAGCAAGCTGATGGGCACGGTCACCGGCGTCAGCTCGGCCGGCGCGTCCGCTCCGCTCGCGGGCGCGACCGTCGAGGTGGACTCGTGGGCGCAGTCCTACACGTTCATCACCGACAAGGACGGCAAGTACGCGTACTGGCTCGACCGCCGCAACAACCCGCTCACCCTGATCGCCGCGAAGGACGGCTACAAGCCCCAGACCCGCACCACCAAACTGATCAACGGCACCCCCGTCGTCGAAGACTTCGCCCTGAAGTCGATCAAGTAGCCGAGTAGAGACCGGCCCCCGGACCCCAGCGGTCCGGGGGCCGATCCATGACCTCTGACAGTGCCCGCTGAACGCTCAATGCGTCGGACAGAGCTGCCGGGTCGTGCGTACGCAGGTAATCGGCCCCTTGGCCGGCCGCGTGCAACTCGGCCGCGAGAGTCGCCGGCCCGATGGCCGACAGGCCGGTACCGGTGATCGCGCGGAGGAACGACTTCCTGGACGGCGACACCAGCACCGGGAGACCGTAGCGCTCCTTGAGGCGGGACAGGTTGCCGAGGACGGCGAGCGACGGCGCCGGAGTGCTGCCGAGGAAATAGCCGAGCCCGGGATCGAGGATCAGGCGGTCACGAGCGATTCCGGCCGCGTCGAGGGCCGCGATCCGCTGGTCGAAGAACGCCTCGACGCGTTCCCAGGTCGACCGCGGATCGGTCAGCACGCGGGTGGCCGGACCGAACCGCTGGACCGAGTGCATCACGACGAGCCGGCAGGACAGCCCGGCCAGTTCGCCGTACCGGCGTGGATCCGGGAAGCCCTGGATGTCGTTCAGGTACGACGCTCCGCGCGCGGCGGCGTACCGGTGGGTCTCCGGGTGGTACGAGTCGACGCCCCACGGGATCCCGCCCAGCCCGTCGATCACACCGGCCAGGCGCTCGATCTCCTCGCGGGGCGGCACCGTTTCGGCATCCGGATGGCTCGACGCCGGCCCGAGCTCGACGAGATCGGCCCCCGCCGCGGACAGCTCCCGCGCCCGGGCGATCGCGTCCGGTGGCGCGAGGTAGCGTCCACCGTCGGAGAACGAGTCGCGCGTGATGTTGACGATCCCCACCAGCGTCGGTCGCGCCATGCCGGGCCTCCCGGTCGATCCCAGAAGCCCAGGCGCACGGCACACGTCGTCGAGACGGGACCGCTCCCCGGTGGTAATCCACCCGATGCACGCCAGTCACGGTCCACCGTGACCATACCCGCTCCACCGCTCAGACGGTTGGCAGCAGGTGGAAGCCGACGCCGCGGACGGCGTGGATGGTGACGGTGGCGCCGAGGTTCGTGAGTTTCTGGCGGAGGCGTTTGACGACCGAGTGGATGTGCGAGCCGTGGCCGAGGTGTTCGTTGCCCCAGACCGCGTGGTGC
>NZ_DASRVN010000497.1:0-5908 GCF_035655035.1 Kribbella sp.
GCGACGATCGCGAGCAGGTCCGCGTTGCCGGTGCGCTCGCCGTACCCGTTGATCGTGCCCTGGACGTGCGTGACGCCGGCCTCGACGGCGGCGATCGAGTTCGCCACCGCGCAGCCGGCGTCGTTGTGACAGTGGATGCCGAGCCTGGCCCCGGTCGATTCCAGTACGTCGCGGACGACCTCCTGCAACTCCCGGGGCAGCGTGCCGCCGTTGGTGTCGCACAGGGCCACCACGTCGGCCCCGGCCTCGGCGGCCACCCGTACCACCTCCAGCGCGTACGCCCGGTTCGCGCGGTAGCCGTCGAAGAAGTGCTCGGTGTCCAGGAAGACCCGCTGCCCGTTGTCCCGCAGGTGCCGGACCGTGTCGGCGACCATCCGGAGGTTCTCGTCGAGCGTCGTCCGGAGCGCCCGCTCGACGTGCGCATCGTGGCTCTTGGCAACGAGTGTGACGACCCCGGCGCCGGAGTCGCGGAGCGCGCCGACCTGCTGGTCGTCGGCGGCCGGCGTCCCCGGCTTGCAGGTCGCGCCGAAGGCCGCGAACGTCGCGTTCTTCAGGTGCAGCTCGGTCCGTGCGCGCTCGAAGAACTCGGTGTCCTTCGGTACGGCGCCCGGCCAGCCGCCCTCGATGAAGCCCACCCCGAGCTCGTCCAGGTGCTGCGCAATGGCGATCTTGTCGGCCACGGACAGCGCCAGACCCTCCTGCTGCGCACCGTCGCGCAACGTCGTGTCGTAGACGTGGAAATCGTCCGAGATGCTCATGCGGGTCGGCCTTCCGGAGGGGTGTTGTACGGCAAACAAAAAACCTCCCGCAAGGTGCGAGAGGTCTGCGCGCTCAGGTACAGCTTGCTGAGCGCGCCTAGGGAATAATCACCCGATAGTGCTTCATGACCCTTCGAAGTCTGCCACACAATCACCGATCGGTAACGGTGCCGTCTCGCATCTCGACCATTCAGTACGCGAAGGGGTACTGGAGTTCAGGCGGTAAGTGACCAGCCCGGGTCGTCCCACGCGGTGTAGAAGTCCTCGCGGGACAGTGGCCGAAGGCCCCAGTCCTCGCGGTCCAGCGCCCGGTCGGTGAGCATCCCCTCGTCGTCCTCGAGCCGCTGCCACCAGTACCGCGTGACCTCGCCGTCCTCGCCGGCGCCGAGCTGCCGGATCACGACCCACTCCGCCTCGTGCCAGACGGCCTCGTACAGCCAGTCGGTCCCGTAGTCGTCGACCACCGCACCGTACGTCCGCGGCGCCGTACCCCGGTCCAGGTCCCGGATCAGCTCCACCGTCGACCGGATCGCCGCGACGGTCTCGCCGGACCATCCGCGCCGCTCGGCCAGCTCCGCGTAGTACCCCTCGACCTCAGCCGGAAAGCCGCTCATGCCGCCCGACCCTATCGGGTCCTACGGAGGTCCAGCGAGCGCCGTCCCACACGCCGAGCTGAGAAGAACCTATGAAACGCCCGGCAGCCTTGGCTGCCGGGCGTTCGAACAAGTAGGGCTCAGAAAGCGCGGGTCATCCAGCCGTGCGGGTCGGTCGCGCGGCCGTACTGTACGTCGAGCAGGGCGGAGCGGACGGCCGCCGTGACCGGGCCGCCGTTGCCGTCGCCGATCCGGGTCTCACCGTCACGCCACTTCAGCGACGCGACCGGGGTGACGACGGCCGCCGTACCGCAGGCGAAGACCTCGCGCACCTTGCCGGACGCGGCACCCTCACGCCACTCGTCGACCGACACCTTCCGCTCGGTGACGTGGTACCCGAGATCCGTGACCAGCTTCAGGATCGAGTCCCGGGTGACGCCCTCGAGGATCGTCCCGGACAGCTCGGGGGTGACGACCGAGTTGTCGTCGAGGACGAAGTACAGGTTCATCCCGCCGAGCTCCTCGACCCACTTCTTCTCGACCGCGTCCAGGAACGCGACCTGGTCGCAGCCGTTCTCGATCGCCTCGGCCTGGGCGAGCAGCGACGACGCGTAGTTGCCGCCGGTCTTCGCCGCACCGGTGCCGCCGGGGGCCGCGCGGGTGTACTCCTCGCTCAGCCAGATCCGGACCGGCTTCACGCCGTTCGCGAAGTACGAGCCGGCGGGCGACGCGATCACGCAGTACGTCACCCGGGCCGACGGCCGGACGCCGAGGAACGGGTCCGAGCCAAACATGAACGGCCGCAGGTACAGCGACGTCTCGCCGCCGCCCGGCACCCACGCCTTGTCGATCTCGACCAGCTTGTGCAGCGAGTCGAGGAAGACCTCCGTGGGGAGCTCCGGCAGCGCGAGCCGCTGCGCGGACCGCTGGAACCGGGTCGCGTTCGCCTCGGGACGGAACAGGTGGATCGAGTCGTCGGGATGCCGGTAGGCCTTCATCCCTTCGAAGATGGTCTGGGCGTAGTGGAACACCGAGGTCGCCGGAGACAGCTCCAGCGGCCCGAAGGCGGTGATCCGTGCGTCGTGCCAGCCTTTTTCGGCCGTCCAGGTGGCGATCGCCAGGTGGTCGGTGAAGTACTGCCCGAATCCCGGGTTCGCCAGGATCTGGGCGCGCTGGTCGTCGCTGGCCAATTGGGTGTTGGGCTCAACGGTGAACTCTAGGGCGCTCATAGCCGCACCGTACCTCTCGACCAACTGGTCATGCGAGCATCGGTCATCTCAGCCCGCCGCGCGCTTCGCGATGGCGTCGCCGATCTCGGCGGTACTGCGGGCAGCGCCGGTGCGCTCCTCGATGTCCGCCTCGACGGCGGCCTCGATCGCGCGCGCCGCCTCGGTCAGCCCGAGGTGCTCGCACAGCAGCGACGCGGACAGGATCGCCGCGGTCGGATCGGCCTTCTGCTGGCCGGCGATGTCCGGCGCGGAGCCGTGCACCGGCTCGAACATGCTCGGCGCGGTCCGGTCCGGGTTGATGTTGCCGCTCGCGGCCAGCCCGATGCCGCCGCTGATCGCGGCCGCCAGGTCGGTGATGATGTCGCCGAACAGGTTGTCGGTGACGATCACGTCGAACCGCGCCGGGTCGGTGACCAGGAAGATCGTCGCCGCGTCCACGTGCAGGTAGTCGACCGCGATCTCCGGGAACTCCTCGGCGACCTTGTCGACGGTCCGCTTCCAGAGGTGGCCGGCGTGCACGAGCACGTTGTTCTTGTGTACCAGCGTGAGCTTCTTGCGCGGCCGCGCTTGCGCCCGGGCGAACGCGTCCCGGACGACCCGCTCGACGCCGTACGCCGTGTTCACCGACACCTCGGTGGCGATCTCGGCCGGCGTACCGACCCGGAGCGCGCCGCCGTTGCCGACGTACGGGCCTTCGGTCCCTTCGCGGACGACGACGAAGTCGACGGTGCCCGGGTCGGCCAGCGGGGAGCCGACGGACGGGTAGATCTTCGAGGGCCGCAGGTTCACGTAGTGGTCCAGGGTGAACCGGAGCTTGAGCAGCAGACCGCGCTCGAGGACGCCGGACGGGACGCTCGGGTCGCCGACCGCGCCGAGCAGGATCGCGTCGTGCTTGCGGATCTCCTCCAGCTCGGCGTCCGGCAGCGTCTCACCGGTGGCGTGCCAGCGCTTCGCGCCGAGGTCGTACTCGGTCCGCTCGAACGTCACGCCGTGCTGCGCGGCTACCGCGTCGAGAACCTTGAGGGCCTCGGTGGTCACCTCGGGCCCGATGCCGTCGCCCGGGACGACGGCCAGCGTGAAGTTCTTGTTCTCACTCACTTGTTGGGTTCTCCCCCATTGTCACGGCGGTTCATGGCCTCTTGGACAGCCTTGACCTCGGCCGCTCCCGACCGCGCGGGGCGAGCCGGGCGGCGCCGGCGGGCCACCTTCCGCTCCCGGCCGTCGACGGCCGGCCAGTTGGCTGGATACATGTCGTACATGCTGCTCCTTCCCAATATGTCGTGGGCGGCAGGATGCGCACGAATTTACTCGCACGTCCGACTATTTCTCCACAATGCGGGCAGGTTGTCCCGGAATATGAGATCCCGGTGCGGGCACCGGCCCCGACCTGTGCCAGTCTCAGCCCGTGAGTGCTCCTCCAGAACTGCCGCCGCTGGTCTCCGCGGCCCTCAGCCTGTCCGGCCGGCGCGGATTCGTCAGCTCCACCAGGAACGAGACGGGCCGGCTGCTCGCCGCGCTCGCGGCCTCGAAGTCCGGCCTGCTCGGTGAGCTCGGCACCGGCTGCGGCGTCGGCTCGGCCTGGCTGCGCAGCGGCGCCGGCCAGGGCACCAACATCGTCACCGCGGAGAGCGACCCGCAGCTCGCGCAGGCGGTCGCCGAACTGTTCGCCGCCGACGAGCGGATCGAGGTCGTGTCGGCCGACTGGACCGCGCTGATCGAGCGCGGCCCGTTCGCGCTGCTGTTCGTGGACGCCCGCGAGGCGAAGCTGTCCGCCCGCGACGTGATCGCGGACGTGGTCGAGCCCGGCGGCTTCGTCGTACTGGACGACTTCACCCCGTCCGCGGTCTGGCCGCCGATGTACGAGGGCCGGGTCGACACGCTCCGCCAGGAGTGGCTGATGGACCAGCGCTTCACCACCGTCGAGGTGATGGTCGCCCCCGACGCCGCCGTCCTGCTCGCCACCCGCCGCTGACCCCACCCCAACCACCCAACCGCTCCCCTCCCTCAGCACGTTTGGCTGGGTGATGGGGTTGGCGTGGGGTGGGAAATGGGGCGGGCCCGAGCTATGGAGCTCGGGCCCTTGTCAGCCGCCATGCGCCTGCGGGCGGCTGACCGCCTTCAGTAAAGCAGTCGTTCGGGTGAATCAGTCCTCGACGTCCACCGAACGGGCGGTCGCGGCCTGGACCGCGGCGGTGATCTCGTCCAGGACCGGGGCCGCGATCTTCGAGTCGACCGAGAGCGCGACCAGGGCCTTGCCGCCCTTGCGGTCCCGGCTGACCTGCATGCCGGCGATGTTCACGTCGGCGTCGCCGAGGATCCGGCCGATCTGGCCGACCGCGCCCGGCCGGTCCTCGTAGGTGAGGAACGCCAGGTGCGCGGCGAGCTCGATCTCGACGTCGAACCCGTCGATCTCGACCAGCCGCTCGGACTGCCGGACGCCGACCAGCGTGCCGGCCACCGACACCTGCGCGCCGTCGGCGAGGGTGCCGCGGAGCGTGATCAGGTTCCGGTGCTCCGGGCTGTCGTGGTCCGTGACGAGGCGGACCTCGAGGCCCCGCTCGGCCGCCAGCAGCGGCGCGTTCACGTACGAGACGTTGTCCTCGACGACGTCCGCGAACACACCCTTCAGCGCGGCCAGCTCGAGCACCTTCACGTCGTACTGCGTGATCTCTCCGCGGACCTCGACGTCGAGCTGCTGCGCGACGCCGCCGGCCAGCGCGGTGAAGATCCGGCCGAGCTTCTCGGTCAGCGCGATCCCCGGCCGGACGTCCTCGGCGATCACGCCGCCCTGGACGTTCACCGCGTCCGGCACCAGCTCACCCGACAGCGCGAGCCGCACCGACTTCGCGACCGCGATCCCGGCCTTCTCCTGCGCTTCGTCGGTGGACGCTCCGAGGTGCGGCGTGACGACCACGTTCTCGAACTCGAACAGCGGCGAGTCGGTGCACGGCTCGCTCGCGAAGACGTCGAGGCCGGCGCCGGCCACGCGGCCCTCCTTCAGAGCGGAGTACAGCGCCTGCTCGTCGACGATGCCGCCGCGGGCCGCGTTCACGATGATGACCTCGGGCTTGACCTTGTGCAGCTGCTCGTCGCCGATCAGGCCGATGGTCTCCGGGGTCTTCGGCAGGTGCACCGAGATGAAGTCACTGGCCGCCAGCAGCTCGTCCAGCGAGGCGAGCCGGACGCCCATCTGCGCGGCGCGGCCGGCCTGCACGTACGGGTCGTAGGCGATCACGTTCATGCCGAAGGCGGCCAGCCGCTGCGCGACCAGGACGCCGATCTTGCCGAGGCCGACGATGCCGACGGTCTTCTCGAACAGCTCGACACC
>NZ_DASRVN010000498.1:0-33505 GCF_035655035.1 Kribbella sp.
GTCCACGACGAGTCCCCGTCCGCGGACGACACCGACTGGCCACAGATCGCCGCGCTGTACGAGGTACTGCTGCAACTCACCGACAACCCGATGGTCGCCCTCAACCACGTGGTCGCTGTCGCCATGGCAAACGGAGCGGACGAGGGCCTGCGACTGCTCGCAACGGTCGAGGACGACGCCAGAATCGCGTCTGATCACCGGTTGTTGGCGGTCCGGGCCCACCTGCTGGAGATGTCCGGCGACACGACCGGTGCCCGGGCGGCGTACGAGGAGGCGGCAGACCGGACGACGAGTGTCCCACAGCAGCGATATCTCCACGCGCGAGCGAGTCGGCTGTGAGCGCGTGCCTGAAATCCTCGGCCGGAGTCGAGCGTGCCGACCGACGCCGCCCACGACGTCAGGAGGCAGCACCACCCGACCTCCGCCCGGGCCGGAGCCGGCCGGATCCCGCACAGGCACCGCACTGTGCCGTCACGCGGGGCGTCCGTCGACGGTGTAAAGCCCTTCGACCCGTGGCGTTCCCGACTGGATGCCTGCCACGGGGGCGACCAGGCTACGCGTGTAGAAGGCCTGGGCCCGGAAGCAGAACAGCACCGAGTCCCCGGGACGGAGCGTGCGTCGCGGCGTCTGTGCGAGCCTGCCGTAGAAGTCGATCACCTGGTGGTTCTGGCTGAGAGTCGCATCGACCGACTGCGCGACCGCCGAGTCGAAGTCGCGGCCGACCAGCGCCTGCGGCTGGTAGTCGACCGATCCGATGCACAGGTACAGACCACCGCCGAAGCAGAACGCCGAGTCGCCGTCGAGATGGGACACCTCACTCAGGTAGAGCATCGCCGGCCGTTCGGGCAGCTCCTCGAACGCGTGGTACGCGCCTGTGGCGGTGAATCCGTGCCCGGGTTCGACCTGGGTGACGCCGGCATCGGCCAGCGTCGCGAGGGTCCGCGTCGACGTCTCTCCCGGACCGTTCACGGCGATACCGGACCGGCCGCCGCGCCGCAGCCGCTCGGCGGTCCGCTCGAGCGTGCGCAGATTGGGGGTCGGGACGACAGTTCGGGCCTCCCGATCGAAGCCGAGTGCGGGGTAGCTGGTGATCCCGCCGAAATGCGCACCCTCCAGCGCGTCGAAACGGTCTGCCACCGCCTCGATCTCGTCGGCGTCGAATCCGCCGGCGTGCGACTCGATCACCATGCCGTCCCCGTCGTAGACGCGGGCGAGGAGTCGCTGGTCCAGTCCGATCTCCTTCGCCGCGCCGGCGGCCTCCGCCGCCTTGAGGTCACTGAAGACGGTCCAGTTCTCCGGTCGCATCGCGGCGGCCGCAGACGCGTCGTACTTCGGGATCTGGACAAGGTGACCGACGTGGCCGACAGGCTGGCCGGCCCGATCGATCGCCCGCGCACACGTCATGTCGACCGCGACGAACGAATCCACGCCATTGGTGCGCAACGTCTCCAGAGCGAGCGGGTTGCGGCCGAACTGCTTGGTCATCGCGATCACGTCGAGCCCGAGCCGGTGCGCCTCCGAGCACAACGTCTGCGCGTTGGTCCCGAGCATGTCCAGGTCGATCACGTACGTGTCCGGCGGCAGCTCACCGGACTGGTGCAACTCGATCGCGGCGGCGGCGAAGGCCGGGTTGTGCGCGACGAGGTTCTTCAGGAACATGATTTCCTTTCAGCTGTTCAGGCGTCGGCTTCCTGCAGGCCGGTGATCATCGAGACGATCTCGTTCTTGTGGGTCTGGGCGGTGCGGCGGGTGCCGATCTGGTTGCCCCGGCGCAGCACCGTGATGCGGTCGGCCATCCGGAACACCTGGTCGAGGTTGTGGCTCACCACCAGAACAGCCGCACCGCGCTCACGGAGTCGCAGGATGAGCTCCTCGACCTTGGCAGTCTCGGCGACACCGAGCGCGGCCGTCGGTTCGTCCATCAGGACCAGGCTGCCGGCCCAGTGGGTGGCCCGGCAGATCGCGATGCCCTGCCGCTGCCCCCCTGACAGTGCACTGATGGTCGCCTTCGCGGACGGGATGCGGACGTCGAGGGCGTCGACCAGCGTCTGGGTCTCGCGGGCCATCCGCTTGCGGTCGAGCAGCCGCAACGGGCCCTTCACCAGCTCGCGGCCGAGGAACATGTTCATGTACACCGGCTGGTCGTCCACCAGCGCGAGGTCCTGATACACCACCTCGACGCCCTTGCGGCGCGCATCCGAGGCGTCGGTGAACGAGACCTGGTCGCCGCCCAGCCAGATCTCGCCCTCACTCGGCTTGTAGAGACCTGAGATCATCTTCACCAGCGTCGACTTACCGGCGCCGTTGTCTCCGACCAACGCGACGATCTCGCCCGCTCCGACCTCCAGGTCGAACCGCCGCACGGCCACGACGCCGCCGAAATGCTTCGCCAGACCGACCAGCCGCAGCGGCGGTGCCGCCTGCTCGACGAGCGCACTCATGCCTGCACCTCCAGGCCGGAGATCAGCGGAACCGATCCGTCGGAGGCCCAGACGCCCTCGACCCGGGGCGTCCCGGACGAGATACCCGAGATCGCGGCGGTCAGGGCCCGCGTGACGAAGACCTGCGGCCGGAAACCGAACAGCACGGTGTCGCCGACGGCGACGTCGGTCCTGCCGTCGAGCGGGATCGGGGCGTAGTAGTCGATCGCCTCGGGGGCCGGCATGTCAACGGGCAGGACCGGCGCGGTGGCGACCTCCGCCGCGTCGCGCGTGACGACGATCGCCGACGTCCGCGACTCGCCGAGCACCGGGTCGACGTACAGGCCACCGCCGAAGGCGTAGGCCTCGTCGTTCCACAGGTGGGAGACCTCGCTGACGTAGACGATCGCGGGCTCCTCGGCGAGATCCTCGACCGCATGCCACGGCGTCGTCCCGGTCAGGCCGTGTCCCGGTTCCACCTGGGTGGCGCCGGCGTCGGCGAGACGCTCCAGCATCGCGGCCGAAGTCGTACCAGGAGCGTTCAGTTCCAGGTCCGTACGCCCGGTAGCACGCAGAGCTGCGGCAGCCGTCCGCAGCGTCTGCAGATTCGGCGTGGTTCTGACGGTCCGCTTCTCGGCGTCGAACAGCGTGGCCGGGAACGTGGTGATCCCGGCGAACCGCGCGCCGTCGAGGGCGTCGAGCCGGTCAGCCACATCCGCGATCTCGGCGGCCGCGAATCCGCCTTCGTGACCGCGGTAGAACAGGTCGTCCGGCCCGATGACCCGTGCCAGCAGGTCCTGAGTGCGACCCCTGATGGCGCTCGCGGCAGCCGCCTCGGATGCCTTCTGGTCGTTGAAGACCGTCCAGTACAGGGGCTCCAGTGCGGCACCGAGAGCGGCCTGGTGCCGCGGAATCTGCACGAGGTGTCCCAGGTGACCGATCCGCAGGCCACCGGAAGCGGCCGCAACCGCACACTCGAGATCGACACCGACCGCGCGGGTGATGCCTGCCTCGAGGAGCTTGCGGGAGACGTCGGGGTTGCGGCCGATCTGCTTGACCATCGCGAACGTCTTCAGTCCGAGCCGATCCGCCTCGGTCCGGATCGTGGTCGCGTTGCGGCCGACGGCGTCGAGATCGATCGCGTAACAGTTGGCGGGTAGCTCACCACGGCGGTGGAGCGCCGCGGCGGCGTCGAGAAGCGCCGGATTCCGGCGGCGTAACAGATCCAGGAACATGTTCTTCCTTCTCTACTGGCTCTTCTTGCCACGGAGCGAAAACGACACCGCGATCAGGATGATGACGGCACGGGCGATCATCTGCTGCGAAACTGTCAGGCCGGCGAGCACCAGACCGTTGTTCAGCATGCTCATCAGCAGGCTGCCGATCAGGGCTCCGACGACCGAGCCCTTGCCGCCGAACAAGCTGGTGCCGCCCACGATCGCGGCGGCGATCACCGTCATCAGATCGGCCTCGCCAAGGGTGTAGCGAGCACCTTGCAGACGGCCGGCGTACAGCAGGCCCGCCAGCGCCGCGCTCGTTGCGCTGCCGACCAGGACCATCAGCCGGACCCGGTTCACCTTGATCCCGCTGACCCGGGCAGCCGACGAATTGTTGCCGACCGCAAGGACGTGCGCGCCGTACCGGCGCTGACGCAACAGCATCCACCCGACGCCGATCGCTGCTGCCGTCCACCAGATCAGGATCGACAAGCCGAGCAGGGTGCCACCGCCGAACAGCCATACGAAGGGGTCGTTCGTCACCGGTACAGACTGCAGATCGGTCAGCTGCCTGGCGAGCCCTGCCACCAGTCCCATGGTCGCCAGCGTGACCAGGAACGACGGTAGCCGCACCAAGGTCACGAAGACCGCGTTCAGCAGGCCGACGAGGACACCGATCAGTAGGCCGGCGCCGGCCGCCAGCACCCACTGGTCGGTGAAGCGCAGCACCACGGCCGCCACGAGGGCGGACAGGGCAACGACCGATCCGATCGACAGATCGATCTCGCCGGCACTCAGCACGAAGACCATGCCGACCGCCATCACCGTGACCGGCGCGGCCTGGATCACGATGTTCGCCAGGTTGTTCGGGGTGAGGAAGTACTGCGTCTGGGTGATCGCGAAGAACAGGAACACCAGCACGAAGCCGACGTAGACGACGTAGTTCTGCAGGGCGAGCCGACGCCACCAGGGCACGGCCAGGATCTCGGTCGCGGTGCTCACTTATGTCCTCCCGCCGCGGCGATGTCGGCCGGCAGCGAGACGCCGAAGGTCGACTCCCAGCCCTGGGCCAGGTTGTCCTTGGTGACCGCGAAGGCCGGGACGATCACCATCGGTGGCGCCTGCTTCCCGATCAGGCCGTACGCGCCCGCGATCGCGAGCGAGTTGCCGAACTCGACCGCCAGCGTGGACGTCATCTCCTTGACCAGCCCGCCCTTGGCCATCTCCAGTGCGTTGGTGTTGCCGAGGTCGATCGTGTACACGCCGATGTCGGTGCGACCGGCATTGCGCAGCGCGGCGACGACGCCCTCGGCCGCGGTGTCCCAGGGCGCGAAGATCGCCTGAATGTCGGGGTGCCGCGCAATCATCGCCGACGCGACGTCCTCGACCTTCGACGGGTCGGCCATCGGGGCTCGATCGACCACGGCGATGCCGGGATACTTCGCCTTCAGCGTCTGCTCGAACGCCTTCTCCCGCTGATTGGTGACGTAGAAGTTGGCGTCGTAATAGATCTGTCCGATCTTGCCGCGGCCGCCGAGACCGTGGCCGACGGCATCGGCGGTCGCGGCGCCGAGGCCGGCCAGGTCGTAGGTGACCAGGCTGACGTACTCCTTGCCCGCCTTGTAGCCCTGCGGCTTGACGCTCGCGAAGACCAGCTTGACGCCCCTCTGTACGGCCGGCTTGAAGGTGGCGACGTCGGCCACCGGGTCGATCGCGATGGTGACGATGACGTCGGGGTTGAGCGCGAGCACGCTGCGGACGTTGTTGGCCAGGGTGGTCTGGTCGAAATTCGCCGCAGTGGTCGACACGATGTTGATGCCGAGGGCCTTGTAAGTATCCGTCACGCCCTTGCCGAGCGCGTTCATGAACGGAGACGCCTCCTGCCAGACGATCGCGGCGCGGAACTTGCCGGCTCTGACCTTCTGCACCTCGGCCGGAGTGAGGTTGAGCTGGGTGTACCAGACGGGCTTCTCGCCGTCGGGGCCGCGGGTATCGGTGCTGGCAGGCAACGCCACCGGCGAGACGTACCGGGAGATCCCGCCGGGGTCGGGAGTGACGACCGTCGTGACCGGCGTACCGGGGCCCGGAGTGGCGGCCTTGTCGTTGCTCACGTCGACCGAGCAGGCCCCGAGCAGCAGACTCGCGGCGATGGCCGCCGCGATGCGCCTTGTGGACATGGAACAACTCCTTGTTGTGCTGATCGGTTCTGGGGTGGCTTAGCCGAGCGCGTCCTTCACGGCCTGCGGCAGCGGCTGGGCCCAGGCGGCGTACCCCTGGGCGAGCGTGTCCTTGGTGACGGTGACCGAGTCGACGATCCCGAACTCGGGCGCCTTCTTGCCGAGGACGGCCAGCGCCGAGGAGATCGCCATCGCGCGCCCGAAGTCGTACGCCCGGTCGGCCGCAAGGGCCGCGGTCCGGCCACCACGCGCCATGTTCGTCGCGATGGTGTCGTCGAGGTCGAGGGTGACGAGCTTGGTCTTGGTGTTACCGGCGTTGTTCAGCGCGGACAGGACGCCCTGCGCCGGTTGCGCCCAGCTGACGTAGATCCCGCCGAGGTCCGGGTGCTGGGTGATCAGCGCGTTGGCGATGTCCTCGGCTTTGTTGGGATCGGAGAAGCCCTGCTGCGCGACGATCCTGAGGCCGGGGAACTTGCTCTGCAGCGTCTTCTTGAAGGCGCAGTCCCGCATGTTCGTCACGTGGAACTGCGCGTCGTAGTACATGATCGCGACGTCGCCTTTGCCACCCATCGCCTCGCCGAGCGCCTCGGCGGCCCGGCGCCCGAGCTGGAAGAGGTCGCCGGTGATGATGGCCTGGTACTGCTTGCCGTAGGTGAAGCCGTTCGGCGCCTGGTCGGCGAAGACCAGTTTGACGCCCTGGGCAACCGCCGGCTGGTACGCCGCGGCGCCGGTGGTCGGGTCGACCGCCTGGCCGAGGATGACGTCGGGCTTCGTGGCCAGCGCCGTCTGGATCTGGTTCGCCTGTGCAGCGGCGTCGAACTTGGCGTCGGCGGTGGCGACAACCTTGATACCGAGTCGCGCGAACTCGTCCACCGCGCCCTTCTGCACTGCACTCGACCAGGCCGACATCTCGTGCCAGAGCAACGCGGCCCGGTAGTGGCCCGACTTGATCTTCGCCTCGTCGGCCGGGTCGAGCTCGAGGTCGGTGACTCTTGTCGGCTTCTCCCCATGCGGACCGACCGTGTCGGTAGCGGCCAGGTCGATGACGGTGTCGGAGGCAACCGATCCGCTGCCCGACCCCGCGCCACCGTTGCACGCGGCAACCATCAGGCCCAGCGCGAGCACCGGGACGGCGACCCATCGGCGGCTCATCGGTCCGCTCCGTCGGCGATGTCACGAACGCCGCAGTACTCGGCGATGAAGCGCACGTAGACCGCCACGGCCGCAAGGAAGTCGGCGACCGGGACGTGCTCGTCGAAGGTGTGACAGTGACTGATGTCGCCCGGCGCAAGATAGACCGTGGGGATCCCGAGGTCACGCTCGAAGAAGGGCCCCTCCGACCAGTACGGCCCGGCCGCGATGTCGCCGCGCCCGGGCAGGATCTGCTTGACCGTGCGCTGCAGTTCGGCCACCACGTCGAGGTTCGGGTCGGTGACCAGCGCGGTGCCTCCGATCGCGTGGTCCCGGGTGGCCGGGTACGACGTACTGACCTCGATCCGCTCATCGGAGACCGCCCGCTGGATCACCTGCTCGAGCTCGCTCCGCGCGGCGTCCAGGTCCTCGTCCGGGGTCAGCTTCCGGATGAGGCTGATCCGGCACTCCCCCGGTACGGCGATGAACCCGCCGCCGGTGATCCCGGTGACGAGCAGTCCCGGCGATCCGATCATCGGGTCCGCCGGCCGCGTCGCGAGGTCGTCGCCGTACGCCCACAGCGCACGCAGTACGTCGTCGGCGGCGCGGACCGCGTCAACACCGAGCTCCGGCGTGCCGAAGTACGCCGATCGGCCGGTCAGCGTCACGTCCGCGATGAAGAAGCCCATGTGCGACGTGAACAGCCGCATGGTTGTCGGCTCGCCATAGATCACCAGGTCGGCGGAGATCTCCTGATCCCCCCGGCGAGCCGCCTCGATGGCGCGGCGGACGCCTTCGCTCGTGCCGCTCCCCTCCTCGCCGCTCTCCTCGTCCGCCAGGAACACCGTGGTGACCGGCGCGAGGGGCGCGAGGCCCGCACGGCGCAGCTGCTGGAGCGCGGCGATCGCGACCGCAACGCCTGCCTTGCAGTCGGCGGTACCGCGGCCCCACACCGCGCCGTCGATGACGCACGCGGCGAACGGGTCCTCGCGCTCGGTGCCGGCCCAGTGTTCCCGCCAGCCGCGGACGTGCACGGTGTCCAGGTGGGAGGCGAGCACGAGGCCGCGGCGGCCGGACCTGGCCGGTTCACCGGCGGACCAGCGGGCCCACGTGTTGGCGCGGCCGGGTGCGAAGGTGTCGACCTGCACCTCCGTGGTGATCTGGCGGAGCCGCTCGGCCACCCAGTCGGCCGCAGCCTGCTCCTCACCGGTGACGCTCGGCACCGAGACGACGCCGCGCAGCAGGTCCAGCGCGCTGACATCGTCCGCGGCCGCGGCGAGCCGCGCAACGATCTCGTCGCTGATGGTCATGGGGACTCCTTCGTGAATGGCTCAGTGAGCGGGGACGACGGGCTCGATCCCGGTCGGTTCGTGCAGCGCCAGGGCGACGGCACCGTGGAGGGAGGCGTCCTGGATGAACCGAGCGGCCAGGAGCTCCGGCGGGAAGGGCACGGCTCGAGCGAGCCGGTCTGCGACTGCGGGCAGGATCACGTCGGCGGAAGCCATCAAGCCGCCGCCGATCACGACCCGCTCGGGGTCGAGCAGGATCGCGATATTGGCAATCGCGGCACCAAGCGTGTCGAGCGCCTGGGCGGTGAGTTTCCTGGCGGGCTTGTCGGTTCGCGCGAAGAGCTCGGCCGCGGTGACCGGAGCTCCGAGGACCTCGCTGGCCCGCACGCCGAGCGCCTTTCCACCGACGAGCTCCTCCAGCGGTGCCCGGCCGGCGACGACGTCGACAGGCGTGTCGCTGCCGACCGCGAAGTAGCCGATCTCGCCTGCTGCCTGGTGCGCACCGGTCAGCACCTCACCGGCGGTGGTGACCGCAGCCGCCACACCGGTCCCGAGGCTGACATAGACGCCCGGATCGACGCCCTTCAGCGCACCGAAGCGCAACTCGGCGTACGCGCCCGCTTGGACGTCGTTGGCGACCGGCACGTCCGGTACGCCGAGGGCGGTCTGCAGACGGGCGGCGAGCGGGATCTGTTGCCAGCCCGGCAGGTTCGGGGCGAACAGGATCTCGTCCGGGCGGATCACGCCGGGACAGACCGCCGCGTACCCGCCGACGGCGGTGCCGTGGCTGCGCTCGGACAACTCGGCCAGTGTTCCGACCGCGGCCACGATCCGCTCGAGCGCCTGTTCCGGACCAGCGGCGGCCCGGGTCTCGAGCCGGATCCGGTCGAGGATGCGGCCGGACCGGTCCGCGAGCGCGACCTCGATCTTGGTGCCGCCGATGTCGATCCCGACGACATGCCTCGATTGGCGGAGTGGTGGGCTTGGCGTCATAATTAGGAGTCTTTAATAAAGAGTCCTAAGTTGTCAATCCCGAATCTCGCCGGAAGCCGTCCTCACTTCCGCGCGGGCGGGTGATGCCCGATCATGGACCGGCGGCGACCGGCCGCCGACCCGACCACCAAAGGTGCCAGATGTCCCCGACCAAGACGCCGCCGCCGTCCAGGCTGAGGGCCGCAGTGGCGCCGTCGCTGCTTCGCGAGATGAACCAGCAGTTGCTGCTGGACCTGTTGTTCGGCACGGGTCCGGTGACCCGGCCGCAACTGGCGCGCGAGGCAGGCCTGTCCCAACCGACCGTGTTCGCAGCGTTGTCCGACCTGGAAAAGGGCGGCTTGGTGCGACCGGCCGGGCGGCCGGAGGTCAGTTCCGGTCGCCCGGCCGTGCTGTACGAGGCGAACCCGTCGGCCGGCTCCGTCGTGGGTGTGGATATCGGGCGGAACTGGTTGCACCTGGTGCTGGCCGATCTGTCCGGTAGGGAGCTCGCGCGGCTGGACGTACGCAACACGACGCACACATCGCGAACCCTGGTGGACCTGGTGCGCAAGTCGGTAGATCAGGTCACGGCTCGAGCAGACCTCGGAACGGGCGACGTCACGCACACGGTCGTCGGTTCCCCAGGTGTGCTCGACGCCCAGCGAGGGCAGGTCAAGTACGCGCGCAACCTCCCGGGCTGGCAACGGCCGGGGCTGGCTGAGGCGCTCGCGGACAAGCTCGGCGGAAGTCTCACCATCGACAACGACGCGAACCTGGCGGCATTGGGCGAGTACACCTTCGGCTCGGCCCGGCAGGCTCAGCAGTTCGCCTATCTGCACATCGGTACGGGTGTCGGGCTCGGCTTGGTGATCGACGGAAAGCTGTACCGAGGTTTCAGCGGATCGGCCGGCGAGGTCGGCTACCTTCCGATCCTCGGTGAGCCGACGGTCGCCGAACCCGAGTGGCCGCAGCGCGGGATGCTCGAGATGGCACTCGCCGCCGACGCGGTCGTCCGGTACGCGACCGACGCGGGGATGACCGGCGACATCCGGGCGGAGGACGTCTTCGTTGCTGCAGCCAACGGTGATCCGGCGGCGGCCGCGGCAGTGCTGACCGAGGCCAAGGTGCTGGCCAGGCTCGTGACCGGCATCTGCGCGTTCTTCGACCCCGAGCTGGTCGTGGTGGGTGGCGGCGTCGGGCAGAACTTTGCCCAGCTCGAGCCCGCGATGCGCGAGGAGATGACGCGCTTCGCGCCGATGCGGCCGCGGATGAGGGCCGGCGACCTCGGCGCGGACGCGGTGGTCCGGGGGGCGATCGCGACGGGCATCCATGCGGCCCGCGAAATCGTCTTCACGCGGCACCTCGCGCGGACATCCTCCGGCGAGGACGAGACCACCGACGCCGAGGCCGAGCGTCCGGCTACCGCAGACCGGTCGGGCGGGTCATCGCGAGCTTGAGCAGGTGCTCGACCAGGCTCGCGTAGTCCTTGCCGGAGGCCGCCCACAGCCGCGGGAACATGCTCGTCGGGGTGAACCCGGGCATCGTGTTGATCTCGTTGATGACCACCCGGCCGTCGGCGTCCACGAAGAAGTCGACCCGGGCCAGCCCCTCGGCCTCGATCGCGTCGAACGCGATCAGCGCCTTCGCACGGATCTCGGCCGCGAGCTCCGCGGGCAGCTCGGCCGGCACCGAGAGCGCCAGGTACTCCTCGCCCTCCGGCAGGTACTTGGTCTCGAAGTCGTAGAAGTCGTGCCCGCCGCCGGACACCGCGACCTCGCCGCACACGCTGACCTCCGGCTTGCCGCCGTCCAGCCCGCCGAGCACGCCGATCTCGATCTCCCGCGGATCCTTCGCCGAGGCCTCGACGATCACCTTCGGGTCGTGCGCGCGGGCCTCGACCATCGCGTCGTCGAGCTCGTCCAGGCTGTTCACCTTGGTGATCCCGAGGCTGGACCCGCCGCGGCACGGCTTCACGAACACCGGGTAGCCGAGCGCGTCGACGGCCGCCCGGCAGCCGGCCGGGTCCTGCCGCCAGTCCCGGTCCCGGATCACGACGTACGGCGTGACCTCGAGGCCGGCGGCCTGGAACACGACCTTCATGTAGTGCTTGTCCATGCCGACCGCGCTGGCCAGTACGCCGGACCCGACGTACCGGATGTCCGACATCTCCAGCAGGCCCTGGATGGTGCCGTCCTCGCCCCACGGGCCGTGCAGCAGCGGGAACACCACGTCGACCTCGCCGAGCGTGCTCGGCACCTGGTCCGGCTCGCTGACCACGAGCTCGCGGTTCGCGCCGAACAGCACCGGCATCGCGGTGACGTCGACCTCGGGGAGCTTGCCGTCGGTGATCGACAGCCGCTCGGGATCGCCGCTCTCCAGGACCCAGTGCCCGCTGGTACTGATCCCGACCGGGACCACGTCGTACTTGTCCCGGTCGATGACCTGCAGGACGTTCGCCGCGGTCACGCAGGAGATGGCGTGCTCGCTCGACCGGCCACCGAACACGACGGCGACCCGGGGCTTGCGCTTGTCTTCCGAGTACTCACTCACCGGCTCGACTGTAGCGGTCCGGAGATCGGGATCCGACCGGGGTTCGGTTAAGAAGTGTTCAGATCGGCGCGTCCCAGGTGACTGGCAACGCTGTCACTCCGTACACGAGCGTGTTCTCCCGGTAGCCGATCTCCTCGAACGGTACGGCGAGCCGCAGCGTCGGGATCCGCGCGAACAACCGGGTGAACACCTCCTGCAGCTCGAGCCGCGCGAGCTGCTGCCCGATGCACTGGTGCGGCCCGAACCCGAACGCGACGTGCGCCGCGGCGTCCCGCTCCAGGTCCAGCCGGTCCGGATCACCGAACACGCTCTCATCGCGGTTCGCCGACGACAGCGCGGCGATCAGGTAGTCGCCCCTGTCGATGGTCGACGATCCGATCGTCAACTCGTCGGTCACGTACCGGAACAGGCCGAAGTGCACCACGGACAGGTACCGCAGCAGTTCCTCGACCGCGCCCGGCACCTTCGCCGGATCGGTCCGGATCAGGTCGAGCTGCGCCGGGTTCCGCAGCAGCGCGAGCGTGCTGAGCGCGATCATGTTCGCGGTCGTCTCGTGGCCGGCGATCAGCAGCGAGATCCCGAGCGTCACCAGTTCCTCGAGGGTCAACGGCGTACCGAGCTCCGCACCGCGGGTGATCAGCCGGGACAGGATGTCGTCCTCGGGCTGTGCCTGCTTCGCGAGCACCAGACCGACGATGTACTGGTTCAGGTCGTCGCTGGCGCGCTGGAGGTCCTCGGTCCAGCCGTCCACCCGGACGAGCTGGGCGCTCCGCTCCTGGAACTCGTCGCGGTCCGCGTACGGCACGCCGAGCAGCTCGCAGATCACCAGCGACGGGATCGGTAGCGCGAACTCCTGCACCAGGTCGACCGGCCCGCCGGCCGCGAGTAACGCGTCGATCCGCTCGTCGACCATCGCCGCGACCCGGGGCCGGAGCGCCTCCATCCGCTTCACCGCGAACTCGGTCGCGAGCATCCGGCGCAGGCGTTTGTGCGCCGCGCCGTCGACCTGCAGGATCGAGCCCGACTCCACCTCCCGGTCCAGGTCCGCGTCCGGTACGACGTGATCGGACGGCGCCAGCCGCGAGCTCAGCCGGCTGTCCCGGAGCAGGGTGCGGACGTCGTCGTACCGGCTGATCACGTACGCGTCGACACCCGCCGGCGTGGACACCTTCGCGGGCGCCTCGCTCCGGCGGTACCCGGCGTACTCCGGGGCCGGATCGAACGGGCACCCAGACGGCCTACGGACAGGAAAGCTCTCGGTCATCGGCAGCCCTCTCGGATATCTCACCCAGCCCCGAGCGAAGCGAGAGTTCTTGGTTCCCACCCCAACCCCGAGCGAAGCGAGGGTTCTTGGTTCTCACCCCAGCTCCGAGCGAAGCGAGGGTTCTTGTATGTTTTTGGTTCTTAAGTTTGGTAGTGACTACCATATGGCGGACGCTTCCGATTCGGAACAGCCTTCGGCGCGTCGGAGGCGGTAATCTGCCCGCCATGGGACTGCGCGAGGTGAAGCGGGAGCGGACCCGCCGGCTGATCGCGGACAAGGCGTTCGAGCTGTTCTGCGACCACGGGTTCGGCCGCACCACGGTGGAGCAGATCGCGGCCGCGGCCGAGGTCGGCCCGAGCACGCTGTACCGGTACTTCCCGACCAAGGAGACGCTGGTCCTGGAGTTCGTCGACGACTGCCTGGCCGACGCGGTCAGCTGGTTCCGCGACCAGCCCACGGTGGAGCCGCGCGACGGCCTGCGGACCGTGATCGAGCGCGTCCTCGAACAACTGGAGTCCAACCCCGACCGGGTCCGCGCGGTCTTCGACCTCGCCGAGCGGAACGGGTCGGTGAGCGCGCACCTCAACGAGCTGATCTGGCGGTTCCGCAACGACCTCGCCGCGGCGCTGGTACGGCGCCTGCCCGGCGACCCGCTGCACGCGGAGTTCGTGGCGGCCCTGTCCGCCGGGATCACGATGAACGTCATCGAGAACGTCGTCCGCGTCTGGGTCGACACCCCACATGCCGTCAACGCCCAGTCGCTCGCCCACCAGGCCATGACGCTCCTGGAAACCGGCGCCCTACCGCTCCCCGCCGCACAGCACGGCTCAGGTATCAGTGACAATTCGAGGCATGACTCCTGACCTCGACCCGTCCACCGTTGTCGTTCACGCCGGGCGGCCGGAGCGGGTGCCGAATGCGCCCGTCGGGCCGTCACCCGTGTTCAGTTCGACGTACGTGGCCGGCGGGGATCGCGGGTACGGGCGGTTCGGCAACGACGCCTGGACCGCGCTCGAGGACACCCTCGGGCAGCTCGAAGGCGGCCGGGCGCTGAGCTTCGCGTCCGGGATGGCAGCCGCCGCGGCGGTGATCGACCTGGTCCCGGTCGGCGGCCGCGTGGTGGCGCCGCAGCACGCGTACTCCGGCGTACTCGCGCTGCTCGACCAGCACGCCGAGACCGGCCGGCTCAGCGTGCAGCGGGCCGACATCGCGGACACCGAGGCGGTGAACCTCGACGGCGCCGACCTGCTGTGGATCGAGTCGCCGACCAACCCGGCCATGGAGGTCGCGGACATTCCCGCCCTCGCGGCGGCCGCGCACGCCGCCGGGGCGAAGGTCGTCGTCGACAACACGTTCGCCACTCCCCTGCTGCAGCAGCCGTTGCGGCTCGGCGCCGACGTGGTGATGCACTCGGCCACCAAGTTCATCGCCGGCCACTCGGACGTGATCCTCGGCGCGGTGGTCACCGCCGACGACGACCTGTGGTCCGCGATCGAGCTGCGGCGTCGCAGCCTGGGCGCGATCGCCGGGTCGATGGACGCCTGGCTCGCGCTCCGCGGCCTGCGCACGCTCGCGCTCCGGCTCGACCGCGCGCAGTCGAACGCGGCGTACCTGGCCGAGCGCCTGCTGCGGCACCCGCGGGTCAGCCGGGTCCGGTACCCAGGCCTGCCCGACGACCCGGGGCACGCCCGGGCCGCGGCCCAGATGTCCGGCTTCGGCGCGATCCTCGCGATCGAACTCGGCGGCGACGCCACCGCAGCCCAGAAGGTCTGTGAGAGCACGAAGCTGTGGGTGCACGCGACGAGCCTCGGCGGCGTCGAGTCCCTCCTCGAACGCCGCCGCCGCTGGCCGATCGAGGTCCCCACCATCCCCGACGACCTGATCCGCCTGTCCGTCGGCATCGAGCACCCCGCCGACCTCTGGACCGACCTCGAGCAGGCCCTCAGTTCTTCTTCGCGTTGAGGACCGGGCCGCCGAGGAAGGTCAGCACGCACAGGACGACCGGGAGGACGAACGCGAGGTTCAGCGGCATCCAGTGCGCGAGGCCGCCGATCAGCGCCGGGCCGGCGAGCAGGCCGACGTACCCGAGGCCGACCACGCGGGCCATCAGCGCGCCCGAGGACCGCGGGTCGAGGTTGCCCGCGGCGGTGAACAGCTGCGGTACGCCGCCGGCCAGGCCGAGGCCGAAGACCGCCCAGCCGACCAGCGCGACAGGCACCCACGGGATCACGATCACCAGCGTCAGGCCGACCGCGGCCATCGCCGCACCCCAGCGGACGATCGCGGCC
The DNA here is from genome assembly GCF_035655035.1 of Kribbella sp. Taxonomy (GTDB): domain Bacteria; phylum Actinomycetota; class Actinomycetes; order Propionibacteriales; family Kribbellaceae; genus Kribbella. Next base: position 15,309 of record NZ_DASRVN010000498.1, read on the forward strand.
GGCCCGACGACCGCGGCGACCCGGTCGGTGAGGAAGCGCCCGACGGTCATCGCGACCGCGAACGCGCCGTACGCGTAGGCGGCGGTGCTGACCGACGTACCGAGGACGTCCCGGAAGTGCAATGCCGCCCAGTCGTTGGCCACACCCTCGGACAGCATCAGCCCGAAGGCGAGCCCGCCGAGCGCCCAGACCAGCTTGGCGGACGGCTTCGCCCGCGGCGCCTCGGCCACCTCCTCCGCCGGTTCGGTTGCCTCCAGCAAGAATCGGCTGGCGATCAGCGACAGGACGATACAGACCACGCCGGCCAGCGCCAGCGTCAGCTCGGTCGGTACGCCGGCCCGCAGCGTGGCCGCGCCGACCACCGCGGCGATCGCCCCGCCGATCGACCACATCGCGTGGAACGCCGCCATGATCGGCCGCGGGTAACCGCGCTCGACCACGACGGCCTGCGCGTTCATCCCGACGTCGATCGAGCCGTTGCCGAAGCCGACCAGGATCAGCGCCAGCGCGAGGGTCCACCAGTTCGTGGCCAGGCCGGGACCGGCGAGCGCGATCCCGAGCAGGATCCCGGCCGCCGGGACCAGCCGGCGCTGGCCGATCCTGTCCACCAGTGGCCCGGCGACCTGCATGCCGGTGAAGGCGGCAGCGCCGAGGACCAGCAGGAGCAGGCCGAGCGTGCTGTGCGTGATCCCGGTCGCCTGCTCGATGCTCGGGATGTGCACCACCCACATGCCGACCGCGAATCCGTTCAGCCCGAAGTACGTCCAGGTGGCAACGCGGGCGGCTCGGGGTGGTGCGGTCTGCAGCTGTACGTCGGCGCTCAACCTGCCACCTCGACGAGGGCGCCGCGCTGGGTCAGCAGGGTCCGCTGGTCCTCGGGGGCGGAGTCGTCGGTGATGATCAGGTCGGGCCGGTCCGCCGGGCAGACGTAGGCGAGCGCGGCGCGGTCCCACTTGGCGCCGTCGGCGAGCACGATCGACCGGCCGGCGACCTTGAGAGCCTCCTGCTTGACCTCGGCATCGCCCAGGTCGAAGGCCGTCAGTCCGGCGTCCAGGCTGAACGCGCACGGGCTCAGTACGGCGGCGTCGAACCGCAGCGCCCGCAGCGACGCGACGGTCAGCGGGCCGACCAGTGAGAGCTCGCCCTTGCGTGCCTCACCGCCCGGCATCAGCAGCCGGATCCGCGGCGCGTCCGCCAGTTCGTGCGCGACGTGCAGCGAGAGCGGCATGACCGTCAGCGCGCGATCGTGCAGCAGCTTGGCGGTCTCGAGTGCCGTCGTACCGCTGTCCAGGACGATCGTCTCGCCGTCGCGGAGGTGCTCGACCGCGGCCCGGGCGATGGCCTGCTTGGCGGCGACGGCGGCCTGCGAACGCAGCGAGTGCGGCGGCTCGAGGCCGGACGGCATCGCGGACACCGCGCCGCCGTGGATCCGCTTGAGCACGCCCTGCGCGGCCAGGAAGTCCAGATCGCGGCGCACCGTCATATCCGACGCCGCGGTCGCGTCGACCAGTTCCTGGACCGACACTCGGTCGACGACTCGGAGGCGTTCTACGATCACTTGGTGCCGTTCCGCACTTCTCATGCGCAAAAAACTACCATCCGTCTGATCGTTCAAACAGATAGCGTGTTCACTTGTGACTGATGACACCACGCTCGTCAAGCGTTCCCGGTACGCCGTCGCCGCGGTCTTCTGCGTCCACGGGTCGGTGACCGGGTCGTTCGCGACCCGGGTGCCGTGGATCCAGGAGCACGCCGGGGTGTCCGCGGGCCAACTCGGCCTGGCGCTGGCGTTCCCGGCGATCGGCGCGGCGCTGATGATGCCGCTCGCCGCCCGCATCACGCACCGGTTCGGCACCCGGACGGCGCTGCGCGGGCTGCTCGCGCTCTGGACGCTCGCGCTGATCCTGCCGTCGCTCGCACCCGGACTGCTGACGCTCTGCGCCGCCCTGTTCGTGTACGGCGGTACGTCGGGGATGGCCGACGTCGCGATGAACGCGCTCGGGATCGAGGTCGAGCACCGGCTGAAGAAGTCGATCATGTCCGGGCTGCACGGGATGTGGAGCGCGGGCGCCCTGCTCGGCTCCGCCGTCGGTACGGTCGCGGCGCACGCGAACGTCAGCGCGCAGGTCCACCACACGATCGCGGCCGTCGTACTGACGATCGTCGGGGCGGTGGTGTGCCAGTTCGTGCTGAACATCCATCCGGAGGAGGACGAGGAGCCGCCGGCCCGGTTCGCGTTGCCGCCGAAGTCCGCGCTGCTGATCGGGGCGGTCGGGTTCTGCGCGGTGTTCGCGGAGGGCGCGAGCCTGGACTGGTCGGCGGTGTACCTGCGCGACGTCCTGGACAGCTCGGCCGGGGTCGCGGCCGGCGCGACGACCGGGTTCGCGTTGACGATGGCGATCGCCCGGATCACCGGCGACGCGGTCGTGGACCGGTTCGGCGCGGTCCGGACGGTCCGGGCCAGCGGCGTGATCGCCACACTCGGCGGCCTGCTCGTGGTCGTCTCGCCGAACGCCGTCGTCGCGATGATCGGCTTCGGGCTGATCGGCGTCGGGATCGCGGTCGTCGTACCGCTCGCCTTCGCCGCGGCGGGTCACACCGGCGCCAACGCCAGCCAGGCGATCGCCGGCGTCGCCACGATCACCTACGCGTCCGGCCTGGTCGCCCCGTCGATCATCGGCGGCATCGCACAGGCCAGCAGCCTGACCATCTCGTTCATCGTCGTCTCCGCGCTGGCGGCCGGGCTGGCCGTGTTCGCCCGCGTGCTCGCAACGCGTCCCACCACCAGGGCAGCCACCTGATGGATATTCGCCGGCACCAGGCGCCGGCGGTGATACGAATCGTCGGGTGGACTTTCGGGTAGCAGGACCAGAGGATGCGGCGGCGGTCGCCGAGCTGCACAGCGACAGCTGGCGACGGCACTACCGGGGCGCGTACGCGGACGCGTTCCTCGACGACGAGTCTCCGACGTATCTCGGGGAGCTGTGGGCGAAGCGGCTCGCGGACCGTGACGGCACGCGGACGACGGTGGCGGAGTACGACGGGCAGCTGGTCGGGCTCGCGCACGTGGTGTTCGACGCGGACCCGACGTACGGCGCGCTCGTCGACAACCTGCACGTCCGCGCGCCGCTCAAGCGCCAGGGCCTCGGCACCAAACTGCTCGCACACGCAGCCGAGGGCGTCCCGACCGGCCTCTACCTCTGGGTGCTCGAACAGAACACCGCCGCGCAGGCGTTCTACGAAGCCCGCGGCGGGATCCGCGGCGAGCGCCGGAACGTCCCACCGCCCGGCGGCGAACCCCGGCGCCTGAACGGGACCCCGGTCTGCCTCCGCTACTCCTGGCCGGACCCGGAGCGCTTGACGGTCTCGATCAACGCGTACGACGCCTGACTCGCCGCCTCCGGATCCCCGGCCCGGATCGCCTCCAGTACGTCGGCGTGCGCGTCGCCGAGCCGGTGGTCCTCGGGGATCGTCGCGGTCTGGTGGATCGACTCGGTCATCACCTCGGCCAGCGCGTCGTACAACCTGAGCAGCAACGGGTTCCCGCTGGCGAGCACGACGCCGCGGTGGAAGTCGGTGTCGACGGCCACGAACGCGTCCATATCACCGGACTCCAGCGTCGCCGCGCGAGCCTCCAGCACCTCCGCCAGGGCTTTGAGGTTCTCCGGCGTCGCGTTGCGTGCGGCCAGCCGGGCGGCTGCGGCCTCGATGCCGGCACGGGCGTCGAGAACGTGCGTGAGCGACGCGGACAGCTCGTCGCGGACCAGTACGCCGCTGATCTCGTTGGTCGCGCGCACATAGGTACCGTCGCCGACCCGCGGCTCCAGCAGGCCGGTCAGGCTGAGCGACCGCAACGCCTCCCGCACGGTGCCCCGGCTGACACCGAGCTCGGTCGCGAGCTGGTGCTCTCCCGGGATCCGGGCGCCGCGCGGCCACTCCCCGGACTCGATCCGCGACCGGAACTGGTCGGACACCTGCAGCACGAGCGGCACCTGCCGCACCAAGGGCTCCATGCCGTACAGTATATAAATGTAGGACATCTACACAGAAGCTCTCTCATCACCTGAAGGGGTGTGTCGTGGCAGTGCTGACCGAACCGGTGGCCCGTGAGCGGTCGTCGCTGATCACCGCGACCGCCTTCGTGGTGGCGCTGAGCCTGCGTCCGGCGCTGACCGCGGTCGGTCCGGTGCTGCCGCGGATCGGCGACGCGCTGCATCTCGGTGAGGCCGCGCAGGGTCTGCTCGGCACGCTGCCGCTGCTCGCGTTCGCGGTTGCCTCTCCCCTGGTGCACCTGGCGTCGCGGCGGTTCGGGATGGAGCGGGCCGTGTTCGTCTCGCTGCTGGTGCTGGCCGCGAGCAGCGCGATCCGTCCGTACGCGGGCCAGGCCGGTCTCTGGATCGGGACCGCCGTGGTCGGCGCCGCGATCGCCGTCGGCAACGTACTGGTTCCGGTGATCATCAAGCGCGACTACTCCGCGCACGTGTCCCGGGCGACCGGGATCTACACCGCGTTCATCACCGGCGGCGCCGCGATCGCGTCGATCCTCGCCGTACCGATCGCCGACGCCGTCGACTGGCGGCTGTCGCTCGCGGTCTGGGGCGCTCTCGCCCTGGTGGTCGCGATCGTCTGGCTGCCGCGGACGCTGTCCCCGGAGCCGTTGCCGGCGGCAACCAGCGGCGACGAGGCGCCCAAGGTGAGTGTGTGGCGGCAGCCGATGGCGTGGCTGGTGACTGGCTTCATGGGGCTGCAGTCGACGAGCTTCTACCTGTTCGTGAACTGGCTGCCGACGATCGAGATCTCGACCGGCGGCGTCTCCGAGCGCGCCACCGGCGTGCACCTGTTCGTGTTCCAGGTGTTCGGGCTGATCGGCGGGCTCAGCATCCCGTTCCTGCTGAAGCACCCGACCAACCAGCGGGCCGGTCTGATGACGGCGAGTACGCCGATCCTGCTGGCGCTGATCGGGTTGCTGGTGGCGCCGCACCTGGCGATCGTGTGGGCCGTCGTCGGCGGCCTCGGCCAGGGCGCCGGGCTGGTCGCCGCGCTGTCACTGATCAGCCTGCGCGGCCGCGGGCACCACGAGACCACGCAGCTGTCCGGGATGGCGCAGGCGGTCGGCTACACCCTGGCCGCCGCCGGGCCGGTCGTCGCCGGATACCTGACCCAGGCGACCGGCGGCTGGAGTACGACGCTCGTCGTGTTCGCCGTACTCGCAGCCACCCAGGTCACGCTGGGCTTCGTCGTGGGTCGCGACAACCGCTGACTACTTGTCGGTGGCGAACGCCGCGTCGAAGGCGGCGGCCGGCTTGTCGAAGGCCAGGTTGCGGATCACGTTGACCGCCTCCGCCGCGCCGATCTTGCGGTCCATGCCGGCGTCCTCCCACTCGACCGAGATCGGGCCGTCGTAGCCGATCGAGTTCAGCACCCGGAAGCAGTCCTCCCAGTTCACGTCGCCGTGACCGGTCGAGTAGAAGTCCCAGCCGCGCCGCGGGTCGGCCCAGGGCAGGTGCGAGCCGAGCCGGCCGTTGCGCCCGCCGCCGACCCGCATCTTGGTGTCCTTGCAGTCCACGTGGTAGATCCGGTCCTTGAAGTCCCAGAGGAACGCGACCGGGTCGATGTCCTGCCAGACCATGTGCGACGGGTCCCAGTTCAGCCCGAAGGCCTCCCGGTGGCCGATCGCCTCCAGCGTGAAGGTGGTGGTCCAGTAGTCGTAGGCGATCTCCGACGGGTGCACCTCGTGCGCGAACCGGACACCCTCCTCGTCGAAGACGTCGAGGATCGGGTTCCAGCGGTCGGCGAAGTCCTTGTACCCGGCCTCGATCCGCTCCGCCGGCACCGGCGGGAACATCGCGACGTACTGCCAGATCGACGAGCCGGTGAAGCCGATGACGGTCTTCACGCCGAGCTTCTTCGCCGCCCGGGCCGTGTTCTTCAGGTCTTCGGCCGCACGCTGCCGGACGCCCTCGGCGTCGCCGTCGCCCCAGATCCGGGACGGCACGATCGCCTGGTGCCGGAAGTCGATCGGGTTGTCGCAGACCGCCTGCCCCACCAGGTGGTTGGAGATCGCGAAGACCTGCAGGTTGTACTTCTCCAGGATGTCCTTGCGGCCCTGGACGTACGAGTCGTCGTCGACCGCCTGCTGGACGTCGAAGTGGTCACCGGAGCAGGCGATCTCGACGCCGTCGTACCCGGCCTCGGACGCGAACTGGCAGACCTCCTCGAACGGCAGGTCGGCCCACTGACCGGTGAAGAGAGTGATCGGACGAGGCATCTGTACTCCTAGGAGTTGTCGACAGCGTTGTCTACGGTGATCCAGGCAGAGTCTTGAGCGGCAGACCGCAGTACGGCGTCGACCACGCGGGCGGACCGTGCTCCGGCGGCGAAATCGGGCAGGCCGTCCGGGACGTCCCCGAGGACGGCGGCATAGCTGTCGGCGACGAACGAGTCGAACGCGTCCTGGTATCCCTGCGCGTGGCCGGCCGGCAGCCGGTTCACCCGCGCCGCGGGCGGGCTGAGGGTCTCGGGGTCGCGGGTCAGCAGCTGCGACCCGGCGCGGTGGCCGACCCACAGCCGGTCCGGGTCCTCCTGGTCGAACCCGAAGCTCGACTCGGTACCGGACACCTCGAGGTACAGCCGGTTCTTCCGGCCGGCGGCGACCTGGCTGACCACGATCGTCCCGACCACGCCGGCCTCGGTCCGGAACTGCGCGGTGGCGAGGTCCTCGGTCCGCACCTCCACGCCGCCGCGCTGCGCCCGTACCGTCCGGAGCTGGGCACTGATCGCGGCGATCCGGTCGCCGGTGACGAATTCCGTCAGGTCGCACCAGTGCGAGCCGATGTCCGCGAACGTCCGCGACGGGCCGCCGGTGGTGTCGTCCACGCGCCAGTTCTGGTCGTCGGCGCCGGCCAGCCAGTCCTGCAGGTACGAACCGTGCAGGCTGGTGATCACGCCGGCTTCACCCGCGGCGATCCGGGTACGCAGCTCGCGAACCATCGGGTGGTACCGGTACACGAACGGCACCGCACCGACCAGGCCTGCCTCACCGGCCGCGGCCTGCAGTCCGGTGGCGTCGGCGACCGACGTGGCCAACGGCTTCTCGCACACCACGTGCTTGCCGGCGTCGAGGGCCTTGAGCGTCACCTCGCGGTGCGTGTTGTTCGGCGTACAGACATGGATCACGTCGACGTCGGCGGCCAGCAGTTCGTCCAGGGACGCGAACCCGCGCTCGGCACCGGTCGCCTCGGCGGCCGCCTCCGCTCTCGCGGGCGACGATCCGACAGCTCCCACGACGGTCGCGCCGGAGACCAGCGCGGACCTCCCGTGGACCTGGCCCATGAACCCGCCGCCGACGATCCCGACCTTCAGCTTGCGCGCATTGGTGGACACGTCGAAGGACGCTATGGGACCCTTTTGAACCCTGTCAAGCAAAAGTCCAGGACCAGTACGACGAAAGTTCCGGTGCATGAGCGATCTCGGTACGGCGGACCCGCTGCTGCGGCTGCTCCGTGACGGGCAGCCGCGGACGCGCGCCGAGTTGATCGAGCTCAGCGGGCTGGGGCGGTCGACCGTCACCGGGCGGATCGAGGCGCTGCTCGCGACCGGGCTCGTCGTACCGTCGGGTGAGGCCGCGTCGACCGGTGGACGGCCGCCGGCGCGGTTCCGGTTCAACCCGGCCGCGCGGCTCGTGCTGGCCGCGGACGTCGGCGCGACGCATCTGTCCGTCGCGCTCACGGATCTGACCGGGTCGATCCTGGACCGGTCGACGACACCACTCGCGATCGCCGAAGGACCCGAGGTCGTCCTCGACGCGGTCGCCGCTGCCGGGCAGGCGTTGCTGCGGACGGCGGGTCGTTCGGTCACGGAGCTGGCCGGGACGGGGGTCGGGCTGCCCGGGCCGGTCGAGCACAGCACCGGGCGGCCGAACCATCCGCCGATCATGCCGGGCTGGGACTCGTACGACGTGGCCGGCCGCTTGGGCGCGCAGCTGCCCGGGCCGGTGCTCGTGGACAACGACGTGAACATCATGGCGCTCGGCGAGCACGCGACGGCGTACCCGGACGTCGAGCACCTGCTGTTCGTGAAAGTTGCCACCGGCATCGGTGCGGGCGTGATCAGCGGCGGCCGGCTGCATCGCGGGGCGCGCGGGGCGGCCGGCGACATCGGGCACATCCAGGCGCCCGGGCACACCGAGATCTGCCGATGCGGCAACACCGGATGCCTGGAGGCGATCGCGTCGGCGGCCGCGCTGGCGACCAAGCTCGGCGTCGGGACCAGCCAGGACATCGTCGACCTGGTCCGGGCCGGCAACACCGAGGCGACCACCGCCGTACGCCAGGCCGGCCGCGAGATCGGTACCGTGCTCGCCGCCGCCGTCAGCCTGCTCAACCCGTCGGTCATCGTGGTCGGCGGCTCCCTCGCCCAGGCCGGCGACAGCCTGCTGGCCGGCCTCCGGGAAACCATCTACGCCCGATCGTTGCCCCTGGCCACCACCGACCTGCGCGTGGTCCCGTCCCGCACCGGCCGCGACGCCGCCCTCCTCGGCGCCGCCACCCTCGTCCTCAACCACACCCTCAGCTGACCCCACCCGACCCGCGCCTTCTCCTCTCGTGGGTTCACCCACCAGAGGCGGGCGTGGGGCAGGGGGTCCGGGCGGGTTAGGTGGTCCAGTGGATGGCGACCTGGTCGATCAGGCGTACGAGCTCGTCGAGCTCGCTGCCGCTGCGGGCGCGGCCGTAGCCGTGGCGGCGGCCCCAGAAGGACGCCTGGACGGCGATCAGCTGGGTCCACCGGCGGATGTGGTCGGCGTCGACACCGGACGCCGCGGCGAACTCGTCGAGCTCGGCCTGCAGGCTCCGGAGCAACTCGGCGCCCACCAGGCCGTCGTCGATGAACAGGTAGTACGCCCGGGTGCGCAGGAAGATCGCCGCGTCGAATCCCGGGTCTCCGACGTACCCCTTCGGATCGACCACCAGCCAGGGCTCGCGGTCCGCGCGCAGGATGTTCCGCGCGTGGAAGTCACCGTGCACGAGCGTCTCCGGCTGCACGCGACACAGCTCGTCCACCACGGCGACCGCCTGATCGACAACGACCGCAGGCAGTGGATGATCCAACTCTGCCGCGTCCTTCAGCAGCTCTTCGCACCACTCGTCGGCCTTGTCCGACATCCGCGGCAGCCCGTCCGGCGCCGGAACCGTCAACTGCCGCAGCACGTCCCCCGCGATCGCCGCGGCCGCGCCACCGTGCGCCGCCAACGTGCTGGCGTGCACCCGCTCGAGCAGCATCGCGTACCGCGCATCGTCACGCTCGTACAGCTTGACCGCGCCCCGCCCGCCCCAGGCCTCGAACGCGTCCGGCTCGTGCACGTTCCCCGGATGTGGGAACGACACCTTCAGTACGGCGTCTCCTTCGACCGGCACCACCACGCCGACCTGACCGTGCAGTACGTCGCCGTCGCGCTGAAGACTCCACTGGTCCAGCAGACCCTCGACGATCCCCGGCAGCTCCGCCAGCCACGCCTCCCCCGCGGCGCCTTCCCTTTGGACGGTGATCTGCGCGAACGCCTCCGGGATCATCCCCACCGCTCCGACTTCGCCGACCGGGACACCAGGCTGAACAGCATGTCCTTCGGGGTCAGCTCGCCGGCGACGACCTTCGTGACGTGTTCGGCGATCGGCATCTCGACGTCGTGGTGGTGGGCGAGTTCGCTGATCGAAGCGCAGGACTTCACGCCCTCCGCGACCTGCCGGGTGCCCTCCAGGATGTCCGCGACCGCCATCCCCCGACCGAGCTTCTCGCCGAACGTACGGTTCCGCGACAACGGCGACGAGCAGGTCGCCACCAGATCACCGAGCCCGGCGAGGCCGGAGAACGTGTGCTCCTCGGCGCCGAGCGCCGTACCGAGCCGGGCGATCTCGGCCAGCCCGCGGGTGATCACCGAGGCGCGGGCGTTGTCGCCGAAGCCGAGGCCGATCGCCATCCCGACCGCCAGCGCGATCACGTTCTTGCAGGCACCACCGAGCTCGCAGCCGATCACGTCGTTGTTCGTGTACGGGCGGAACGTCGGCGAGTGGCACAGCTTCTGCAACCGTGCCGCGGTCCCCTCGTCCGCGCAGGCCACGACGGACGCGGCCGGCTGCCCCTCGGCGATCTCACGCGCCAGGTTCGGCCCGGAGACGACCGCGATCCGTTCCGGTCCGGCACCGGTCAGCTCCGCGATCACCTCGCTCATCCGCTTCGTCGTACCGAGCTCGACACCCTTCATGAGACTGACCAGCGGGACCGCGTTCGGCAGGACGCCGGCCCAGTCCGCGAGGTTGTCCCGCAACGACTGCGACGGTACGGCGAGGACGACGGCCTCCGCTCCGTCGGCCGCCACGGCCGGGTCGTGCGTCGCGGTGATCGCCTCGGACAGCCGGATCCCGGGCAGGTACTCGGCGTTCTCGTGCTCGGTGTTGATCGCCTCGCACAAGGCCTCTCGCCGGGCCCAGACCGACACCTGGTTCCCCGCGTTCGCCAGCACCGTGGCGAACGCCGTACCCCAGGACCCGGCCCCGAACACCGCAACTTTGGTCATTCCTTCTCCTCACGTCGGGCCTTGCGCAGGTCGTAGAGCTCCTTGGGCGGTTCCTCGCCGCGCAGTTCGCCGAGCGTCTCGGCGACCCGGGCCATGATCACCTCGGTTGCCTCGTGCAACAGCTGGTTGGTCAGCGGCTTGCCCTCGAACGCGCTCAGGTCGACCGGCGTCCCGGCCCGGACCTGCAGCGTCTTGCGCGGCAGCAGCCGGAACCGGATCTTCCCGGTGTACGAGCGGATGACGTCCTGGGCGCCCCAGTTCGCGACCGGGATCACCGGGCAGCCGGTCATCAACGCGATCCGGGCGGCGCCGGTCTTCCCGGTCATCGGCCACATCGCCGGGTCCCGGGTGATCGTGCCCTCTGGGTAAACACCCACGCACTCACCGCGTTCGACCGCGGCCACCGCGTCCCGGAAAGCGTCCGCGGCCTGCGCGGAATCGCGGTACACCGGAATCTGCCCGGCGCCGCTGATAATGCTGCCGAGCACCGGGACCTTGAACACCGACGCCTTGCCGAGGAACCGCGGGATCCGCCGGCACTCCCAGATGAAATAGCCGAGCAGCACCGGGTCGAAATGCGAGATGTGGTTCGCGGCGTACACCACGCCGCCGTGCCGCGGCATGTTCTCCCGGCCACTGAACCGGCTCTTGGTGAACACGATCATGAACGGTTTGACGATCGCCACGATGATGCCGAACCAGAATCCGCGCGGCGGCCGTGGATCGGCACCCTTGCTGTCCACTGCTGCCTCCTGGTGGTCGAATGCGCCGTCGGTCATGGGAGAATCCTGCCTGATGGCAGACCTACAGGTCGCTCCCTGGACCCTGGTGATCCCGGTGAAGCGTACGGCGATCGCGAAGAGCCGGCTCGCTCCGGCCTACCCTCAGCACCGTCCCGAGCTGGCCCGTGCCTTCGCTGTCGACACTACTGCGGCCGCGCTCAGGTCTCCCCTGGTGCACGCGGTCCTGGTCGTCACCGACGACCCCCTGGTCGGCGCCGACGTGACCGCGGCCGGTGCCCGCGTGGTGCCGGACCTGCCCGCCGCCGGGCTCAACGAAGCGCTGCTGCACGGAGCCACTGTGGCGGCTGCGGAGTTCGCAGGCAACGGCATCGCGGCGCTTTCCGCGGACCTGCCCGCCCTTCGTCCGACCGAGCTCACCGCCGTACTCGCGGCCTGTACGGCGCCGCGCTCGTTCGTCGTCGACCAGCCCGGCACCGGTACCACGTTGCTCGCTGCCGCTCCCGGCGTACCGCTGGATCCGCGCTTCGGTGTCGGCTCCGCCCTGGCCCACCAGGCGTCCGGGGCGGTCCCGATCGAGGTTGCCGGCATCGAGTCGGTACGTCGTGACGTCGACACCGCGGCGGATCTCGCGCACGCCGTACAGCTCGGGGTGGGTCCGGCGACCGCGGACGTGATGTCGCTGGTCCTCGGTGCCGCGACGGGGACCGAAGGTCTAGCCTGCTGACATGCAGGCGACTGTGAGCAGGTACGACGGCGAGACGTTCTCCGGCGCGGTGCTGACCGACAGCGGGATCGAGCTCCCGTTCACCGTGCACGCGGTCGCGGACACCCCGGTGCGGCACCTGCGGGTCGGCCAACGGGTCCGGATCGAGACCACCGGCTCTGGCTCGGATCTGGCAATTACCAAGGTGGAGTTCGGCACCCGGCTCTAGTTGCCGGCTCTAGTTGCTACCGACAACGGCGAAGGCCGGTCATCCCCTGGAGTGGGGTGACCGGCCTTCGCTGGTGTTGCGTTGTGCCGCAGTGCGTGAAGCTCAGCGAGCGGTACGCTTCGCCGCGGTCTTCTTGGCGGGGGCCTTCTTGGCCGGCGCCTTCTTCGCGACGACCTTCTTGGCCGGGGCCTTCTTCGCCGGGGCCTTCTTGGCAACGGTCTTCGCCGGCGCCTTCTTGGCGACCGTCTTGGCCGGGGCCTTCTTGGCGACCGTCTTCTTCGCAGCGGCGGTCTTGGTTGCAGCGGCCTTGGCCGGAGCGGCCTTCTTGGCCGGGGCAGCCGCCTTGGTGGCGGTCGCGGCCGGCTTCGGGGCCACCAGCTTCGGCAGCTTCTTGGCACCGGAGACGACGGCCTTCAGCTCCGCACCCGCGCGGAACTTCGGAACCGTGGTCTTCTTGGCGCGCTTGGTCTCACCGGTCCGCGGGTTGCGCACGATGCGCGCGCCACGCTCGATGGCCTCGAAGGCACCGAAACCGGTGATGGCGACCTTGCCACCCTTCTTGGTCAGCTCGCGCTGGACGGTGTCGATCACCGACTCCAGTGCGTGCTGGGCCTGGCGGCGGTTTCCGTCGAAGTGCACTGCGAGCGCTTCGACCAACTGGCTCTTGTTCACTGCTTCCCTCCGTGAACACTAGGCGTCGAGCACAGCGCTCGATCTCACAGGAACGTTATGGACTGAACAGGCCATGCACAAACACCAACGCGGCAATTTGGCCTTGTTTTAGGCGATTCGGGCCACAATTTCGCCCGATCCGGGCCCCTGGAGGGTTTTCGGAGCAGATTCAGGGGTGCTTCACAGCCAGCCGCGGCGCTTGAAGATCTGGTGCAGACCTCCACACACCAAGGCCATCAGGCCGATCGCGAACGGGTATCCGAACTGCCAGTGCAGCTCCGGCATGTTGTCGAAGTTCATCCCGTAGACGGTCCCGATCAGCGTCGGGGCGAACAGGATCGCTCCCCAGGCAGAGATCCGCTTGACCTCTTCGTTCTGCTCGCTGCTGGCGATCGCGAGGCCCTTCATCTCCTCGTTCTGCTGCTGGGCGACCAGGGTCGCGTTCACCGTCAGGATGTCGCGGAGCAGTTCGCGGAAGCCGTCGACCTTCTCCACCACCTCGGTGACGTGGTCGGCGACATCGCGCAGTGAACGTTGCAGTTCCTCGTCCACGCCGTACTTCTGGAAGCCGCCGCGGAGCTGCTCGAGCATCCCGATCAGCGGCCGGGTGGCGCGCTGGAACTCGATCACCTCACGGGACAGCTCGTAGATCCGGCGGGACACCTTCGGGTCGCCGCGGAACACCTCGGTCTCGATCTCGTCGATGTCGTTCTCGAGGCCGGCGACCACTGGCGCGTACCCGTCGACGACCTTGTCCATGATCGCGTACAGCACGGCTTCGGCGCCCCGGCTGAGCAGGTCCGGATCGCGTTCGACACGACGCCGTACGGCGGCCAGGTTCGGCGCTTCGGCATGCCGGACCGTCACCACGAAGTCCGGGCCGACGAACACGTGCACCTCGCCGAACTCGACCTCCTCGGTCGCGTCCCGGTAGCGCGCGGCCTTCAGGACCACGAACAACGTGTCGCCGTACCGCTCCAGCTTCGGCCGTTGGTGCGCCTCGTTCGCGTCCTCGATCGCCAGCTCGTGCAGGTCGAACTCCTGCGCCAGCGACGCCAGCTCGCGGCGGTCCGGCCGGTACAGGCCGATCCAGGCCAGGCTCTGCGGGGCGTCGTGGAGCGCCGAGTACGTGTCCGCGAGCGAATGCGGGGACGCGACCCGGTTGCCGCCGCAGTAGATCGCGCTGTCGACGACGCTGTGCCCCTTGGGCTTCAGCGGATCGCGCTGCTGCTTGGCCTCCGGCTCGATCCCGGCGGTGGCGACGGCTGCGGCGTGCTTGCGCGCGGCGGCACGCAGTGACGGAGTACGGCTGAACGCACGGAAGGTGCGCAGGCGCAGGTCGGACATGAGTCCTCCAGATGCGGGTGATTCAGGCGAGTGATGAGCGCACGTCTGCCCGACCCACAACTGCTGGAGGAAAGTCAGTCCCCCGAAGGCCGAGCGAGACCGGTATGTCTGGAGGGATCGCTGCTGCTGTTCATGAGCGCCTCACCTCCCCGGTCTCGCAAGCCTTGTTCTGACAACCACGCAAGGGTAACACCAGAGTTATCGCCCCCGCCCACCCGAACGTTACGGGGACGACAACTCTGAAAGGCCTCTCAGGCCTCTCAGGCCTCTCAGGCCTCTCAGGCCTTTGCCGGAAGGGTTGCCGGCTTGAAGGACGGCCGGGTTGCTTCGTACGCAGCGATCTCGTCCGCGTGCGACAGCGTGATGCCGACGTCGTCGAGACCGTTCAGCAGCCGGTAGCGCGTGTAGTCGTCGATCTCGAAGGGCGCCGAGACGTCCCCGGCCGAGATCGTCTTGTTCTCCAGGTCGACCGTGACCTTGGTCCCCGGGTCGGACTCGACCGCGGTCCACAGTTGCTCGACGACGTCCTGCGTCACCAGCGCCGCGAGCAGCCCGGCCTTGCCGGAGTTGCCGCGGAAGATGTCGCCGAACCGCGACGAGACGACGACCCGGAACCCGTAGTCGAGCAGCGCCCAGACCGCGTGCTCCCGCGACGACCCGGTGCCGAAGTCCGGCCCGGCGACCAGCACCGAGACCCCTTCATACTCAGGCTGATTGAGCACGAACGACGGGTCGTTGCGCCAGGCCGCGAACAGCCCGTCCTCGAATCCGGTCCGGGTGACCCGCTTCAGGTACACGGCCGGGATGATCTGGTCGGTGTCGACGTTGCTGCGGCGCAGCGGGGCCGCCGTACCGATGTGCTGGGTGAAGGCTTCCATGATTCCCTTGCTCCTCAGTCGTTCGCAGGTACGGCGACGGGCGGCAGGTCGGCCGGTGCGGCCAGCGTCCCGGTGACGGCGGTCGCGGCGGCGACCAGCGGGGACACCAGGTGGGTCCGGCCGCCCTTGCCCTGACGGCCTTCGAAGTTCCGGTTCGAGGTGGAGGCGCTGCGCTCGCCCGGCTTCAAGGTGTCCGGGTTCATCCCCAGGCACATCGAGCACCCGGCACCACGCCACTCGGCGCCGGCCGCCTTGAAGATGTCGGCCAGCCCTTCGGCCTCGGCCTGCAGCCGGACCCGGCCGGAGCCCGGGACCACGAGCATCCGGGTGCCCTCGGCAACCTTCCGCCCGGCCAGTACGCCGGCCGCGGCCCGCAGGTCCTCGATCCGGCCGTTGGTGCAGGACCCCAGGAACACCGTGTCCACGTGGATCTCGCGCAGCGGCGTACCGGCGGTCAGGCCCATGTACTCCAGCGCCCGCTCGGCGGCGACCTTGTCGTTCTCGTTGTCGAAGTCGTCCGGCGACGGCACCACGTCCGCGAGCGCGACGCCCTGGCCCGGGTTCGTGCCCCAGGTGACGAACGGCGTGATCTCCGCGGCGTCCAGCACCACCTCGCGGTCGAAGGTCGCGTCCGCGTCGGTGGCCAGGCTCTTCCAGTACTCGACGGCGGCTTCCCAGTCGACGCCCTGCGGCGCGTGCGGCTTGTCCTTCAGGTACTCGAAGGTGGTCTCGTCCGGCGCGATCATGCCGGCCTTCGCGCCCCACTCGATCGACATGTTGCAGATCGTCATCCGGGCTTCCATGCTGAGCGCCCGGATCGCCTCGCCGCGGTACTCGACGATGTAGCCCTGGCCGCCGCCGGTGCCGACCTTCGCGATCAGCGACAGCACCAGGTCCTTGGCCGAGACGCCGTCCGGCAGCACGCCGTCGACGGTGACCGCCATCGTCTTCGGGCGGGCCTGCATCAGCGTCTGGGTGGCCAGCACGTGCTCGACCTCGCTGGTACCGATGCCGAAGGCAATCGCCCCGAACGCGCCGTGGGTCGAGGTGTGGCTGTCACCGCAGACCACGGTCATCCCGGGCTGGGTCAGGCCGAGCTGCGGGCCGATCACGTGCACGACGCCCTGGTCCGGGTCGCCGAGGGTGTGGATCCGGATGCCGAACTCCTCGGCGTTCTTCCGCAGCGTGTCCACCTGGGTCCGCGACACCGGGTCGGCGATCGGCTTGTCCACGTCGAAGGTCGGGACGTTGTGGTCCTCGGTGGCGATCGTCAGATCGGGCCGCCGGACCTGACGGCCGGCCAGCCGGAGGCCGTCGAAGGCCTGCGGACTGGTCACCTCGTGGACCAGGTGGAGGTCGATGTAGAGGAGGTCGGGCTCTCCGTCGGCATGGCGCACGACGTGCGCATCCCAAACTTTCTCCGACAACGTCCTACCCATCAGACTCTCCTTTGAGGAATTGTGTGTGGTGAGGTGCTTTCGCTCACAGTGCTCTCGATTGGGCTGCCGAAGCGACTTGCGTTCCACGATTCGAGACGGCAATATCGTCTCATGGACAACTCTAGCGGAGTCGGCGTTCTCGACAAAGCAGCTCTCGTGCTGTCCGCCCTCGAGTCCGGGCCGGCGACCCTGGCCGGGCTGGTGGCGGCGACCGGGCTGGCCCGGCCGACGGCACACCGGCTGGCGGTCGCGCTCGAGCACCACCGGCTGGTCGGGCGCGACATGCAGGGACGCTTCGTGCTCGGGCCGCGACTCAGCGAGTTGGCCTCCGCGGCCGGTGAGGACCGGCTGCTCGCGACCGCCGGCCCGGTGCTGGCGCGACTGCGCGACATCACCGGCGAGTCCGCACAGCTCTTCCGCCGCCAGGGTGAGTACCGCGTCTGTGTCGCCGCGGCGGAGCGCCCGTCCGGCCTGCGCGACACCGTGCCGGTGGGCAGTCAGCTGACGATGGCGGCCGGTTCCGCCGCGCAGATACTGCTGGCCTGGGAGGACCCGGAGCGGATGCACCGCGGCCTCCACAATGCCTCTTTCAACGCGGCGGCCCTGGCCGGCGTACGGCGCCGCGGCTGGGCGCACTCGGTCGGCGAACGCGAGCAGGGCGTCGCCTCGGTCTCGGCCCCCGTCCGCTCCCCCAGCGGCAAGGTGATCGCGGCGGTCTCGGTCTCCGGCCCGATCGAACGCCTGTCCCGCCAGCCCGGCCGAATGCACGCTCCGGCTGTCATGGCTGCCGCCGAGCGCCTGTCCGAAGCCCTCCGCAGGGCGTCCGAGTAACTAGAGCGGCCAGACCTCTCCCGTCCCACTGTCGACCAGAGCAGCACGGTCAGCCGTGGCTTCCAGCGGCAGTACGTCGTACACCGCCGCCGTCAGCACCGGCAGGGCAACCAACGGAACACGCGGGGCCAGCGTGCAATGCGGCACCCACCTGCCGGGCAGGTAGTGCCGGTGCAGGTCGGCACCTGTTCCGGTGACGGCTGACACCACGTCCTCTTGCAAACGCAGTACCTCGGAACCGACCGCCGGCGCGAGCCAGGCCCGTCCTCGACGGAAGGTGCCGAGCGCGTCGAAGTACAACTCCGGCCGCTGCGCCGCGAGCAGCGGCCGGACTGCTTTCGTCACCTCGTCCCGGTCCCACTCCCGCAGGACGGACAGCGACAGATGCGGCACGTGCCTGCCGTGGGTGTGCGACTTCAGCGTCGGTACGCCGAGATCCTCCAGCCGGTCCCAGAGCGCTCGGAGGAGGCGGTCGGTGCGACGGTCGAAGAGGAGACAGACGGCAAGTGCCACCCGTCCACGGTAAGTCGGTGATTGCCGTGGGGTCTCCGGCAGGTCACCATGAGTTCAGGTGCCGGTGCACCGCGTGCCGGGCCTTCGAGGAGGTCTGACATGGAGCGGGACTGGCTGACTCTCGGCTGGAAGATGTTGCTCGTCCGGGGTGCATTGGGCATCGTGTTCGGAATCCTGGCGATCGCGTGGCCGATCTCGACGGCGATCGCGTTCGCGCTGCTGTGGGGCATCTGGGCGCTCACCGACGGCATCGGCTCGATCGCCCAGGCGTT
>NZ_DASRVN010000499.1:0-2103 GCF_035655035.1 Kribbella sp.
ACGAACATGATCAGGGCCGTCCACACGTTCAGGCGGAGGCCGAAGATGTGGTTGACGGTGTCGATGCGCAGGTTCTCGATCCAGGCGCGGCCCGCGGTGTAGGCGGCGGCGTACAGGAAGAACGCGCGGCCGTGGCCGAGCTTGAAGCGGCGGTCGACGAGCAGTACGAGCGCGACCACGCCGAGGTTCCAGATCGCCTCGTACAGGAACGTCGGGTGGAACGTGGCGAAGTCGGCGTACCCCGGCGGGCGGTGCTCGGGGGCGATCTCCAGACCCCACGGCTTCGTGGTCGGGCGGCCGAACAGCTCCTGGTTGAAGTAGTTGCCGAACCGCCCGAAGATCTGCGCCAGCGCGATCCCGGGCGCAATCGCGTCGGCGACCGCCAGGAACGGCACCTTCGCCCGCCGGCAGGCGATCCAGGCACCGAGCGCGCCGAACCCGACGGCACCCCAGATGCCGAGCCCGCCGTGCCAGATCTTCAGCGCGTCGATCGGGTGCTTGCCGGGACCGAAGTACAGCTCGGCGTCGGTGATCACGTGGTAGATCCGCGCACCGACCAGCCCGAACGGGATCGCCCAGAACATGATGTCGGCGAGCACCGGCGCGGACCCGCCGCGGGCGACCCAGCGGCGGCGGCCGAGCCAGTACCCGGCGAAGATGCCGGCCAGGATGCACAGCGCGTAGGCACGGATCGGCAGGCCGAGAACGTGCCAGACACCCTGGCTCGGGCTGGGAATGAACGCCGGAACCGTCACGGCAAGACTCAGACTAGACATGGCAAGTGGGAACGCTACTCGACCTGTCAGGGCACGGCCACAAACGCTCGGTCACGATGCGATCGCATCCACGGCCTTTTGCAGGCCCTCGGCGGTCAGCTGGTCGGCCGGGAGCTGTTTGCCGTTCAGGTAGACGGTCGGCGTCCCGGTCACGCCGCGGTCGTCGGCGGCCTTGCCGACCGACTCCAGCCAGCCCGCGTACGTCTTGTCCTGCAGGGCCTGCTGGTACTTCGCGTCGCCGACGCCGAGCTGCTTGCCGAGCTCGATCAGCTGGTCGTCGGTCCAGGACTTCGAGAAGTCGCCGTACAGCTGGTCGGCGAAGCCCAGGGCCTTGCCGTTCGCGGCGGCCGCGGCGAACGCGTTCGCCAGCCGTGGCGAGGCGCTCGGGTTCACGAACTGCAGCGGCCAGTACGTGAGCGTCGCGGTGCCGTCCGCGACCAGCTTGTCGATGGTCGCGCCGCTCTCCTTCTCGAAGTCCGCGCAGTGCGGGCAGCGGAAGTCGAGGTACAGGTCGATGTTCACCTTCGCGCCGGCCTTGCCGACCGTGACGCCCTTGCCGGACGTCCCCGGGCCGGTGATCACCGCGGGCTCCGGGCGCCCGGTCGGGGTCACCTCGACCTTGGAGTGGCCGCGGTAGTACTGGACGCCGACGCCGCCGGCCAGCGCCAGTACCAGGATGACCACCACGACGATCGCGGGCGAGATCCGGCGCTTCGGGGGCTGCGCCAACGGGTTGCCAGTGGTGCTCACGACGCGGTGACTCCTTGTGGTGTTTCGGATACGACGGCGAACTTGCTGGCCGGGTACACCCACAGCCAGCCGGCCAGCAGCAGCAGGCCGGCGTCCCGCAGGATCTCCTGCAGGTACTTCGTCTGGCCCGGCGCGACCTGCCCGCCGCCGCCGAAGCAGCCGCAGTCGATCGACAGCCCGCGCGCCCAGGCCGACGACACCGCGACCACGAACGCGAGCAGGAACACCCCCGCCGCGACCGCGGCCGTCCGGACGCCGAAGCCGACGATCAGCAGCAGCCCGATCGCGATCTCCAGGAACGGCAGGCCCCAGCCGACCGGTTGCACCAGCGACGACGGCAGCAGCTCGTACGCCCGGACCGCCTGGGCCGCGGTCTCCGGGTCGGTGACCTTCATCGCGCCGGCGACCAGCATCACGCCACCGAGCAGCAACCGCGCCCCCAGCGAGACCCACCCGAACCAGCCCCGCCGCTTCACTGGTTGTCCTCCACCAGCTTCCCGAAGTCGTGGGCCAGGTCACCGATCGCGGCGTTCGACAGCCAGATCACGTTCGCCTCGTGGTTCTTCCCGAAGCCGAT
>NZ_DASRVN010000500.1:0-7617 GCF_035655035.1 Kribbella sp.
GACATCACCAGTACGGCGGTCCACGGCCCGACCAGCGCCGCCGCCAAGGCGCCACCGAGCAGGTGACCACTGGTCCCGGCGCCGACCGGGAAGTTCACCATCTGCACCGCGAACACGAACGCGGCCGTCAGCCCGGCCAGCGCCGGGCCGGTCTCGCGGAGCTCGCGGCTGGCCCGTTGCAGGCTGACGCCGACCGCACCGGCCGCGATCAGACCGGTGGCGACGGACGTGGGGGCGTCGAAGAAACCGTCAGGAACATGCACTCGGACATTCTTGATCTATTTGCGACCGGATCGCAACAAGCGATCTCACAACTCCTTGAGCGCCTCGCTGATCGCCCGGTGGAACGTCGGGTACGCGTAAATCATCTGTCGCAGACTGTTCACCGGTACGGCGGCGTGCACGGCCACCGCCAGCGCGCTCAGCACCTCGCCGCCGGTCGGGCCCGCGCTGGTCGCGCCGACCAGTACGCCCCGGTCGGCGTCCATGACGACCTTGATGAAGCCCTCGTTGCCGGCCTTGTGGATCCAGCCGCGGCTCGAGGCCGGGATCTGCGTCGAGCCGGTACGGATGTTCAGCCCCGCGTCACGGGCCTGTTTCTCGGTCAGGCCGACCGCGCCGATCTCCGGATCGGTGAACGTCACCCGCGGCATCGCGTGGTAGCTCGCGGTCGGCGCGCCCGGCTCCTGCAGGATGTCCCGGACCGCGATGTCGGCCTGGTACATCGCGTTGTGGGTGAACGCCCCGACGCCGGTGACGTCGCCGACCGCCCAAACCTTGTCGCCCGCGCGGACGTGCTCGTCCACCTCGATGCGGCGCGCGGCCGGGTCCAGCCCGAGTTTGTCGATCCCCAGGTCCGCGGTCGCCACCCGGCGGCCCGTTGCCACCAGCAACTTCTCGCCGGTGGCCGTGGTGCCGTCCTCGAGCGTCACGGTAAACGCGCCGCCGGCGTACCCGACCTGGTTGGCGTGCGCGCCCAGGCGGAACGTCACGCCGTCGCGCTCCAGCGCCTCGCGGGCCAGCACGCCGGACTCCGGCTCCTCCATCGCGAGCACCTCGGGGGCGCCCTCGATCACGGTCACCTGGACGCCGAACCGCGCGAACACCTGCGCCAGCTCCATCCCGATCGCGCCGCCGCCCAGGATCAGCAGCGACGCCGGCAGCGTCTCGACCTCGATCGCCTCGCGGTTCGTCCAGTACGGCGTACCGGCGAGCCCGTCGATCGGCGGGACCGACGGGACCGTACCGGTCGCGATCACGATGCCGCGGGCCGCCTCGTACTCGGTGTCGCCGGCGCGGACCGTGTTCGGTCCGGTGATCGTCGCGACGTCCTTGATCACGGTCGCGCCCTTGCCGACCAGGCGGTCGACCGCGACCTGGTCGTTCCAGGTGTCGGTGGCCTCCTCGCGGATCCGCTTCGCGACCGGTGCCCAGTCCGGCCGCACGGTCGCCGTACCGGCGATGCCGTCCACGCGGCGGGTCTCGGCGATCAGGTTCGCGGCCCGGATCATCATCTTGCTCGGGATGCAGCCGTAGTACGGGCACTCGCCGCCGACCAGGCGGGACTCGATCCCGACCACCCGCAGCCCGGCCTGCGCCAGCCGCCCGGCCGTCTCCTCCCCGCCCACGCCGAGACCGACAACGACGACGTCCACCTGTTCAGCCATGCGGCCAAATCTCTCAGACGGTTCGGTCCGGACCAAGTCGCCACCCGGCGCGTCATCGCGCCGTAAGCGGACGTTCACCACCTGCCACTAGCGTTCTGTTCTCGTAGAAGTGAGGACAGAGTTGTTCGATTTCTCAGGGCTCGGCAACATCGATCTCGGCACGGTCATCGCGCTCGTCTCGCTCGTCGGTACGTCGATCGTGTGGCTGCTCGACCGGTACGTCTGGCGCCGCAAACGGCTCGTGTACCGGGTCCAGGTCGACGCCCAGATCGGTGTCCACCCCCGCCAGGGGCAGGCCCGGGACCTGGTCGACGTCGAGGTCCGGCACCAGAACGAGGTGGTCGAGGACCCGAGCATCGTGCTGCTCCGGGTGGACAACACCGGCACCGACATCGACCCGGGCGACATGCAGGGCGAGCTGGAGTTCGGGTTCCCCGACCGCAAGATCGTCCGGATGAAGGTGGTCGAGTCGCACCCGCCGAAGCTCGGCACGCTGATCGAGAAGAGCCTGGAGCCGGCCGCGTACGTCGACAAGGACACGCTGGTGGTGCCTCGCTTCGGGATCAACCACGGCGATCACTTCAAGTTCCTGCTCGTGCTGTCCGGGCTCGGCAAGACCGTCACGCACGACGGGTACCTCACCGGCGGCGCGAACGGTGGCGTCTACCACGAGCCGCGGCCGCGCGGACCGGGTCGCCGTACGCTGATCTTCGGCGCCACCACGCTCGTCCTGGTCGGCGCGCTGGTCGCGTTCTTCCTGGTCGACGTACTGCGTCCGCCGGACAATTGCGCGGCCGGGCAGATCCGCGTGATCGGGTCCACCGCGGTCGAACCGACGATGACCGAACTGCGCAGCGCGTACGCGAGCCAGTGCTCCGGCGCGGACATCATGATCGCCGCCAACGGCAGCCGCAGCGGAGTGCTCGACCTGAAGACGCTCGGCGCGCAGGATCCGGGTGCGGCGAGCAAGGTGATCGCGATGTCAGACGGCCCGGCCGAGGACGCGCCGGACCTCAGTGGTGAGGCGATCGCGGTCGTCGTGTTCGCGGTCGTCGTCAACCGGTCGTCCGGCGTCACCAGCCTGACCACGGACGAACTGCGCAAGATCTACACCGGCAAGATCACCAACTGGAACCAGGTCGGCGGGAAGAACCTGCCGATCCGGATGGTCAGCCGGGTCGGCCCCGCGTCCGGGTCTCGACTGGTGTTCCGGGAGAAGGTGCTCGGCGGCGACCGGGAGCTCGGGATCACCTCGGACAACTGCCGCCAGGACGACAACGCCGTACGGGCGTCATACCACCGCTGCGAGGTCGGCACCACGGACGAGCTGCTCACCCGGGTGAACGAGATCGACGGCGCGATCGGGTACGCCGAACTCGGCAGCGCCCGGAAGTTCCCGGACCTCGCCGCGGTCACGATCGACGACGTCGTACCGGACACGTCGAAGGTGGCGGACCGGTCGTACACGTTCTGGGAGGTCGAGCACGCGTACACGTACAAGGCCCCGGAGGCGAAGTCGCTGACGGCGGCGTTCCTGGACTACGTACGGTCGTCGCAGGCGCGGCCGGTGCTGGAACGCGGCGGACTCGTGCCGTGTGCGGCCCTGCCGACGGGGTTCTGCGGCTAAATTGCTGTCATGTACGTGATCGCGCACCTCAGTGACCCGCACCTCGACGGCACCGAGGAGGCGCGCGCCCGGCTCCGGCAGATCACGTCGTACGTGCGCTCGTCGACCGTGGACGTCGTACTGGCAACCGGCGACCTCGCCGACCACGGGTTGCCCGAGGAGTACGTCGAGGTCGCGCGCGAGCTGACGTTCGACGTACCGACCCTGGTTCTCCCCGGCAACCACGACGTGAGCCACCCGTTCCGCGCCCTGGTATCAGCCCCCGGCGAAGGGCACCCGGTGAACCAGCTCCACGACGTCGGTCCCGCCCGCTTCTTGCTCGTCGACTCGACCGTCGAGGGCAAGGACCACGGGTACCTCACCGAGGAAACCCTCGGCTGGCTGGAAAGTTCGCTGAACGAACCGTTCGACGGCCCGATCTTCCTCGCGATGCACCACCCACCCTTCGAACTCCACCATCCCGTCATGGATCAGTGGAAACTCGAGAACCCCGACGCGCTCGCGAAGATCCTCACCGCCAAACCCGTCACCGCCGTCCTCACCGGCCACGTCCACAACGCCATCACCAGCACCTTCGCCGGCCACCCCGTCCTAGGAGCCCCCGGCATCCGCTCCACCGTCCCCCTCCCCTTCGAATCCACCCAAAACACCCTCGCCGACCCCCACGCCCACCCCGGCCTCGCCTTCCACCTCCACACCCCCGGCGAACCCCTCCAAACCATCTACCGCTACCCCCACTGAAGCCCGCCAGCCCGCAAGAACCCACCGAACGAACCCGTCCTCGCCAGCGATGCAAACCGTGCGGCCATTCGAGTAGGCGCGGGCTAGCGTGTACTGATCAGGCGCGTTGGTTGAGAAGGTGTGACGACACGCGGTGAGCGTGGTCGTGACGCCCTTCGGCGGGGTGAACGTGAACGCGCAGCAGCCACATGAACACCTGCGTGCATACCGCGGTCCTTCCCGAGCGGGACGCGTTGGCCGATCGCCCGGTCCGCTGAGCGGTTCGAGGTAGCGTGGCCGACCGCGACACGCTGGGCCGAGCGGTACCGCCGGCTCGGTCCGGCCGGCATGACCGACCGCTCGTCGCGCCCGCACCGCCAGCCGCACAAGACCCCGCCACCTGCGGTACGCCGGATCATCAGCCTGCGCCGCCGGCACCGGCTCGGCCCGATCCAGCTCGCCGACTCCACCGGCGTACCTGCCTCGACCGTGTACGCCGTACTGCGGCATTGCCGACTCAACCGGCTGTCCCATCCCGACCGCTACACCGCCGAACCGGTCCGCCGCTACGAACACCTCTCTCCCGGCGCCATGCTGCACGTCGACGTGAAGCAACTCCGCAACATCCCCGACGGCGGCGGCTCGCGCCACGTCGGCAAACACAACGGAAGAGGAACCGTGCCGCGACACCCGACAAGCCCCGCAACGCCCACCACGACGACGAGTCCGCCGCGACCGCGACCGCCGTACTGCGCCGTGCCGTGGTTGGTTCGCCGATCGCGGCATCACGACCATCGAGCGTGTTCTGTCCGACAACGGCAGCTGCTACCGCTCGCACGCCTGGCGCGACACCTGCACCGAACTCGGCATCACACCCAAGAAGACCCGCCCCTACCGGCCACAAACCAACGGCAAGATCGAGAGATTCCACCGCACCCTCGCCGACGACTGGGCCTTCAAACAGCACTACCCCACCGAACAAGCCCTACCCGCCTGGCCCCACCCCTACAACCATCACAGACCCCACACCGTCACCGGCAAACACCCACCCATCACCCGCCGAACCAACCTCCCTGGGCTGTACAGCCAGCTCGGCGTTCATCGCGGTGTATGCACCCCGCGCCCGACCATCTGCTCGGAGCCGATCACGGAGCACGACCCACCCACGCCACCGCCGTACTGCACAACATTCAGATCGGCCACCCGCCGCTACGGTACGTCCTCCCAGCCGAACTTCCTCGTCGGCCCGGCATCATCAACGGTCGCCCGAGCGATGAAGCCGAGGAGCCGCAGCGCTTCGTCCACCGCGTCCCGGTTCGAGCTGGGCTTCGCGCCGACCGCGATGTCGAGGATCGGCTTCTGCGGTAAGCCCGCGCTGCGGTGACCCCACATGCTCGACAGAGTTCGTCAGCTCACCCAGCGCGGCCCGGAACGTCAAAGCAACCACTCGTAGGCCGCCGGCCAGGATGAAGGACTCGGCACCCAACGGAACCTCACCAGGCATGAGCCCGAGAACCCGATCCGTAGAGGATGTTCTCCGTGCCGGAGCCATAGTTCGGCCGAGGCGCGTACGGCTGCAGGCCGGTATGCCTGCAGCCGTGCCATCACAGGTCGGCCACCGCGTCGGGCTGGGTCGCGGTTGGGGTTGTCGGGATCGGATGGGTGCCTGTGTGGTTCACGATGAATCGGAAACCGTGAGGGCTGATCCATTCGATGGCGCCGGTGGGCAGGCGGCGGTTTCGCCAGCCGCCGAAGGTTTTGGCGCGGTGGTGGAGCCGGGTGAGCGGTATGAGGTTGTGGGTGCCGGTTTGCCCGGTTTGCCCGCGTGGGCTGGGTTGGCCGGTCTGTCCGGGGAGGCCGGGGCGGCCGGTCTGTCCGGGGAGCCCGGGGCGGCCGGGTGGGCCGGTGCGGCTGGTCTGTGCGGGTGGGCCGGTGCGGTCGTACGGGGTGATGTGGTCCTGGTCCATCCGCTCGGTTGACTCGGCGGCGCCGAACGGGAACATGTCGACGGGGTGTTGCAGGCGGACGCGTTCGCGGATCCGGTCGGGGATCTCGTAGCTGTGGACGCTGACCTGGTCGTGCAGGTCGATCACGGGCTTGACGACGACCTGGTCGTGACCGAGCAACTCGCTCAGTTGGTGAGCGAGGACCGGTCCGAGCTCCTCGATCCGAAGTACTCCGTTGCCGGTGGCAAGCGTCTGGTCGGTGAGGTGCACGAAGAGGGTGTGCCGGATCCGTCTCGTGCCACCGGAACCGGCACCGAGACCATTGCGGTACGCCTCCTGCTTGATCGCGGCCAGCCGCGCAGGTAATTCGCTCGCAAGCATCCGCCGCGTGAACGCGTCGACGCCCTCGTGACAGCTGTGGCCCTCGCCGGCGGCAGGCCCGCTGGATTCGTCAGGCTCGAAGTCCGCATCGCCCGGCGGCTGCGCTGGCGCGTCGCTATGACCGCCGTAGGTCGCCCGTTGCTCCCCCGCGGCCGGGTCGCCGGACCCGGTCCAGTCACCCGCTCCGGTGCAGTCAGCCGCTCCTGCACAGCCACCCGCTCCCGTCCCGCCGCCCGCACGGGTCCCGCCACCCGCACGGGTCCAGTCACCCGCACCCGTCCTGCCACCCGAGTCTGCACAGTCGCGCGGCCTGGCCTCGTCTCGCGTGGGACCGGTGCCGACTGATACGTCGGGTGGTGTCTGGTCTGACGGCTCGATCCCAGACCTTGTCGGTTCTCCGGGCGGGCCCTCAGGCAAGCCGCTCATTGGGTTGGCGGTGGGGTTGCCAGCGGGGCTGCCGGTCGGATTACCGGTGGTGCTGCCATCGGTGCTGCCACCGGTGCTGCCGGAGGGGTTGCTGGCGGGGCTGCCAGTAGGGCTGTCGGTGGGGTTGTCGGTGGGGTTGCCGGTGAGGCTGCCGGAGGGGTTGCCGGTGGGGTTGCTGCGGTTTGGGGCGTCGTGTACCTCGGGTGTCTCGTCGGTGTCCGTGGTGGTGGGGGTCGGTTGGGTGTGGGCTAGGTGGCGGGCTACTTCGAGGAGGTGGTGGGCGGCGGCGGGGTCGGAGATCCAGTCGATGGCTTTGGCGCGGCGCTCATCGAGGGTGTCGGGGTCGCCGAGGGTTTTGAGGGCGCGGGCCAGGTCGTCGATGGTGGCGTCGAAGCGGATTACGGCGCCGGCGGCGGCTCGTACCCAGAAACGTTTGGTGCCGTGGTCGTCGGACGGGGCGACGAACACGCCGCGCACCTTGGCGGCGGCTTCCGCGTGGGCTTTGGCCTGTTCGGGGTCGGCCTCCCAGAGCGCTGCGGTGACGATCTTCGCCAAGGCGCCTGGGGTGACCGTGTTGACGATCCCGGCCACGCGCCGGTCCACGATCGCCGCTGCCTCAAGCGACAGCGCCAGGCAGGCATGTGCGACCTTTCGCGCCCGCCAGGCCACTGCGTTCCCCGCCAGCACGGCGGCCCAGATCCTCGGCAGGCGATGGCGCAGCGCGAGGGCCTCACCGATGAGCGCTGATGCCGCGCCGGACGACATGCGCAGTACCGCACCGAACTCGATCGGTGCGAACTCCGCCACCCCGGGACAGCCGTCACCGCCGTACACCTGGATCCGCTCGTAA
>NZ_DASRVN010000501.1:0-8225 GCF_035655035.1 Kribbella sp.
ACGTGCAGTGGCTGCTGCTCGACGAGCGGGTCGGGGCGCCGCCGAAGAACCTGGACAAACTGACCGAGCTGAGGTTCCAGCTGGGGACGGTCCGCGTGTACCAGATCTACCCGCCACCGCCGGCCAACCCGTACCCGACGAAGTCCCCCACCCAAAGCCCGACCCAGAACCCGACCGGCGAGCCCTCGACGCCGTTCCCGTCCTCGTCGACCAGCGGCTCGCCCGCGGACCCGACCACGCCGTTCCCGACGCCGAGCTTCCCGACCGGGACCCAGCCGCTCCCGAGCGGGTCCCTGCCGACCTACATTCCGCCGTACTCGGCCAGCCCCGGGGCGGTCAGCGGATCGACACCGCCGGGATCGCCACACTCTGGTTAGCGAGCCGGTCGAGGGCCGTCACGGAGTACAAGTACGCCGTACCAGCCGTCGCCGTGCTGTCGACGTACGACTGCACCGCCCCCGTCGAGCGCACCGTCGCGATCAGGTTGCGCGCGTCGTTGTCCGGGCAGTGGTCGCCGCCCTTGAGCTCCCGCCGGTAGATCGCGTACGACGTGGTGTCCGCCGACGTCCGCGACCACTTCACCTGAACACCGTCCGCCGTCCGCGAGGCGTGCACCGCATGCACCGGCAGCGGCGCGCGGGAGTCGAGCGCGGGCATCGCCGGGATCAGCGCGGGCCGCGAGTACCAGGTCTTGTTGACCAGCGAGGTCGCTCCGAGCCGGTCCGCGCGGACGTCCTTCGCCGAGAAGTAGATGTTCCCCTTCACCTCGGGGATCGTGCTGTCGAACGCCAGGTGGTCGCTCAGCTCGGTCGGCACCGACCAGCCCGGCGACTGCGTCGACGTACCGACCTTGTACGTCGCCTCGCCGATGTAGAGGTGCACGTGCGTACCGCGGACCTGGTCCGCCCACCACGGCACGATCTTGTCGTAGTCGGCGGGCGTGAACCCGCGCGCCCAGTACACCTGCGGCACGATGTAGTCGATCCACTCCTCGCGCACCCACTTGCGGGTGTCGGCGGCGAGGTCGTCGTACGTCTGCACGCCGGCCGTGGTGTCGGTGCCCTCCGGGTCGGTCGCCTTGTTCCGCCAGACCGCGAACGGCGAGATGCCGAACTTGATCCAGGGCTTGATCGCGTGCATCTTCTGGCTGAGCTCGTGGATCAGCAGGTCGATGTTGTGCCGCCGCCAGTCCTGCAGGTTCGTGTAGCCGTCGTTGTACTGCGCGAACGTCGCGGCGTCGTCGAAGGTCTGCCCGGCCACCGGGTACGGGTAGAAGTAGTCGTCGAAGTGCACGCCGTCGATGTCGTAGTTCGAGACGGCGTCCATGATCGCGTCCTCGACCAGCTTGCGGGCGGCCGGGATGCCGGGGTTGTAGTACAGCTTGCCGCCGTACTTCACCACCCAGTCCGGGTGCAGCCGCGCCGGGTGCGTCGGGACGAGCGCATTGAGGTCGGTGCCCATCGAGAGCCGGTACGGGTTGAACCAGGCGTGCAACTCGAGATTCCGCTTGTGCGCCTCGGCGACCGCGAACTTCAGCGGGTCGTAGCCGGGGTCACCGCCCTGGTGCCCGGTCAGGTACTGCGACCAGGGCTCCACCTTCGACGGCCAGAACGCGTCCGCGGTCGGGCGGACCTGCAGGACGACCGCGTTGTGGTGCTGCCGGACCGCGTCGTCCAGCCAGCCGATCAGCTCGGCCTGCTGCTGCGCGGCGCTGAGCCCGGGCTTGGACGGCCAGTCGATGTTCACCACCGACGAGACCCAGCTCGCCCGGAACTGCCGGAGCGGGGTGGCCGTGCTCGGCGTACACGTCTGCTGATCCGCGGCGGACGCGGTACCGGTCAATCCGCTCAGCAACAGTCCCGCCGTCGCGCCCAGAACGGCCATAGCTCGCCAGACTCTCATGTCACTCTCCGACCGTCGTTCGAGGTGAAGTCGAAAGATGTTTACACATTCAGCCGCCTCAAGAGAAGACGCTAGGTTAGTGGCATGCTGCGGACCGCGACCGAGGACGACGTCGAGACGATCCGGCTGTTGCGGAACCAGCAGGCGAATCGGGACGTGAGCATCACCGCGCACGAGATCACCGCCGGCGAGCACGCCGCGTGGTGGGCGAAGACCTCGGTCGACCCGTCCCGCCGGGTGCTGATCTACACCCGCGACGGCGCGTCCGCCGGGGTGGTGAACTTCTTCGACCTCGACGGTACGTCGGGAGCGTGGGGGTTCTTCCTGGACGCCGACGGGCTGGCCGAGCGCGGCGAGACGCTGCCTGCCTGGATCGAGATCATGCGCGAGGCGACGGCGTACGCGTTCGACGAGCTCGGCCTCGACGTACTCACCGGTGAGGTGCTGGAACACAACGCGGTGGTCCGGCAGATGAACCGGCGCTTCCGGTTCACCGAGGGTACGCCGGAGACTCGGTACGCCGACGGACGCGAGCTCACCGTGATACCGATCAGCCTGCGCAGAGCAGACCGCCGAAGGGGGAAAGCGTGAAGACCATCGAGATCGGGGACGTGCCGGTCGGGCCGGACCAGCAGCCGTTCGTCATCGCGGAGATGTCCGGGAACCACAACGGCGACCTGGAGCGCGCGAAGGACATCGTCCGGGCGGTCGCGGAGACCGGCGCGCAGGCGCTCAAGCTGCAGACGTACACCGCGGACACGATGACGCTCGACCTCGACCTGCCGGCCTTCCGGCTGCCGTCCGAGCACGAGCTGTGGAGCGACGCCCGGCTGTACGACCTGTACAAGGAGGCGCACACGCCCTGGGCCTGGCACGAGCCGATCTTCGAGCTGGCGGCCGAGCTCGGGATGATCGCGTTCTCGTCCGCGTTCGACCGGACCGCGATCGACTTCCTGGAGAAGCTCGGCGTCCCGGCGTACAAGGTCGCGTCGAACGAGATCGGTGACCTGCCGCTGGTCCGCGGGATGGCGGAGACCGGCAAGCCGATCATCATCTCGACCGGTTCCGCGACGCTGACCGACATCGACGCCGCGGTCCGGGCCGCGCGCTCCACGGGCAACGAGCAGATCATCGTGCTGTCCTGTACGGCGAGCTACCCGGCACCACCCGAGCAGTCGAACCTCCGCGGCATCCCGGTCCTCCGTGACGCCCTCGACGTACAGGTCGGCCTCTCCGACCACACGATGGGCATCGGCGCCGCCGTCGCGGCCGTCGCCCTCGGCGCGACCGTCATCGAGAAGCACGTCACGCTGAAGCGGACGGACGGCGGCGTCGACTCCGCCTTCTCCCTGGAGCCGTGGGAACTCGAACTCCTGGTCGAGAGCACCCGAGTGGCCCAGCTCTCGCTCGGCAAACCCGTCATCGGCCCCAAACAAGCCGAAGAAAACGTCCTCCGCTTCCGCCGCTCCCTCTACGTCACCCAGGACGTCCAGGCCGGCGACCCCATCACCCCCGACAACGTCCGCTCCATCCGCCCCGCCGGCGGCCTCGCCCCCGACCTCTACCCCCAAGTAGCAGGCCGCCCCTTCCGCACCAACACGCCCGCCGGCACCCCCCTCACCTGGGACCTCCTCTGATGTACCTCCTGTTTCCTGGGCGGCATCATGTGTTGACTCGGTTTCAGGGGGAGTTTCTCAAGGGGTTTCCGGGGCGGACCGTGGTGTGGGCGGTGACTTCGGCCAATCATCAGACCACCAAGCGGAATCCGGTGGGGTTCGATCGGCGGGAGGCGGCGATCGAGCGGTTGAGTGTGGTGGAGGGGATTCGGTCGTTGGTGGTCGGGGTGGTGGACACGCCACCGACGGACGAGTTCGCCGAGGTGACGGTGAAGGCGATCGAGGCGGGGACCGACGATCTCGTGCGGTTGACGCCGGCGAACACGGTGGTCGCGTGTTCGACGCCTGAGGTGAGCAAGTTGTACGAGCAGCTCGGGTACCAGGTGATCGGTGTCGAGCCGGAGGGTACGGCGCGGCCGTGGGACGTGCTGCTGATGATTGCCGCCGGCAACGACGAGTGGAAGCAGCTCGCGCATCCGGCGACCGTGGACGTGTTCGAGCGGTACGCCCTGGACGCGCACGTCGCGCGGTGTGTGAACGACCCGGTGGTCGGCGACGACGGCGGGCTGACCACGACCCGCGACTACAAGACGTACGCCGACGCGTTCGAGACCGCCGCCGACCGGAAATGGCAGCAGATCAAGGACTTCGTCCGGCCCGGCCGGATCCTCGACATCGGCTGCGCGACCGGTGCGACGCTGCAGCTGGTCGACCGCGACCCGCGGTTCCACGAGTCCGACCTGATCGGCGTCGAGGTCGCCCGGCACCTGTACGCCGAATGCGTACACAAGAAGGAGCAGGGCCTCTTCAGCAACCCGAACGTGTACTTCTACCAACGCAACATGCTCGGGTCCGCTGTCTTCCCGGCGCGGTCGATCGACACCACGCTGACGCTGGCGCTCACCCACGAGATCTGGTCGTACGCCGACGGGTCGCGGCCCGCCACGGTGCAGCGGTTCGCGGACGCACTGTTCGCGCACACGGCACCGCACGGTGTGTGGATCAACTCCGACGTGTGCGGCCCGGACGAGCCGGATCGTCCCGTCGTACTGCACCTGGACGACAGCGACGGTGCCAACCCGGACGACGTGGCCGACCTCGAAGCGCTCGCCGACCCCGCGGCGTACGTGGGCACGCTGTCGACGCGGGCGCGGTTCTTCCAGTTCGCCCACGACTTCCGGCGGAACGCGAAGGTACCGTTCGCGTACGCCGTACTCGGCGACAAGCTGCGTCTCCGGCTGGCCGACGCGATGGACTTCCTGACCCGCAAGGACTACGTCGACAACTGGCTGAGCGAGACGCACGAACAGTTCTGCGGCCTGAACTTCGCCGGCTGGACCGCGATCGCCGAGCAAGCCGGCTTCACCATCGACCCGTCTTCCCACGCCTGGCGCAACGACTGGGTCGTCACCAACCGCATCGCCCCCGTCGCCACCATCACGACCCCCGACGGCGACCCGCTCGACTGGCCGGTCACCCACCAACTGATGATCGCCCGCCGCTAACCCACGTCGAGGTGCAGCGTCCCGGCCAACGGCCGGACGGCGAGCGTGTGCGCGCCGCGGGTGACAGTCAGCGGGAGCTTGCTGGACAGGAAGGGTTCGCACTGGACGGCGCGTTCGGTGCCGTCGGGGGCGGTGGCGAAGAGGATCCACTCGGCCGGCTCCAGCGAATCCATGTCCACGACCGCGGCCCACCCGTCGTCGGAGACGGTACGGCGGCACGCGACGTCCACGTGGTCGTCGGAGTCCGGCAGGTACCGCCGCCAGCTGAAGTCCACCTCGCCCCAGTCCGGCCCGCGCACCACCAGCTTGTTGCCTGCGGCAACCGCAGCGGTGGCGGTCATCCGGATCGGCGACTCGTGCAGGTTCACGTATCCGCCGGTGGAGCGGGTCAGCATCACGACCCGGCCGCGTTCCGCGTGCGACACCAGCCGGTCGCCCGCCGTCCACAGCAGCACCTGCTCGCGGCCGCCCGGCTCGCGCATCCGGAACGCGCGCGTCGTCCGCTGACTGAACGGGTCGTCCGGGTTGATCTCCTCGAGGATCGGCCGGATCGGCAACCAGGCGGTGAAGTCCCGCCCGTGCAGCTCCAGCGGCAGTTGCTCCTCGCCACCCGACAGCGGCCGGCTCACGAACAGCGACGGCTCGTCGAACGCCGACCGCCCGCGCAGGACCAGCGCGTCCGGGGTCTGCTCGACCGCGGTCAGCCGGCACGGGTCCGGCAACCGCCGTACGGCGAACGCCCCTTCCTTTCCCGGCCCGGGCTGGATCCAGTTCGTGTCGTCGATCCACGCGCCCGGCGGCCAGCCCGGGCTGCCGGCCTTCGGCCCGCGGAGCCGGTCCCGTCGCCGGATCCCGCCGGTACGCATCCGGACGTCGAAGTGCGACGGCCCGGCCGGGCATTTCGCCAGCAGTCGCCGGCTCACCCGGACCTCGAACCCGACCAGGTTCTGCTCGCCGCGCAGGTCCTCCGCGACGTACCGCCGGACCGGCAGCCGGTGGTTGATCCCGCCGGTCATCAGGCCGATGCGGAGGCTCGACGGCTTGGCCTGGAGGTGCCGCAGCTCGGCCGTCCCGCGGATCGACAGCTCCCCGTCGATCCAGGACACCTCCCGCACGCTGGTCGCGAGGTTGAAGTCGGTCTTGGTCCGCGGCAGCGCGTCCTCGGCCGTGGCCGGGTCGAGAGCGACCGCGTGCAGGAACTCGAGGTCGCCCGCGCGCAGCGCGTCGAACTGGAGCTGGGCGAGGCGCGGCGAGTTCGTCAGCACGGGCTCATCGAGCCGGTCCAGCAGCTCGGTGGTGAGCTCGACCAGGTGCTGCTCCTCCTCGGCCGGCACGGTGCCGAACGCCGAGAGAATCGCGTGCAGGTCGATCTGCCGGAAGTGCGCATGCACCCGGTGCCGGATCGCGGGCAGCGCGTCCTCGACCTGGTCCAGAACCATCCCAGCCGAGACGACCCGGTCGCGGATGTTCGCCAGCTGGAACTTCTGCTGGGTGATCGAGTCGCCGGACTCGCGCTCCCGCCAGAAGTACACCGGCGCCGCGACGGTGTCGACGGTGACCGCGTCCAGGTGCGCCTTCAGCGTGACCGGGTAGTCCTCGTACCGGATCGCCGGGAAACGGTAGCCGTACTCGTCCCAGAACGACCGCCGGTACACCTTGTTCCAGACCATCCGGTCCAGCACCAGCTGCGGTGTCTCGGAGATGTGCGTGGCCAGCCGGTCCGCCGTGAACGCCTGCGCGTGCAGCCAGGACGGCCGTACGCCGTAACTGTTGTTGAACCGGCGCGCGTTACCGGCGGCGAAGTCCGAACCGGTCTGGTCGAGCGCCTTGATCAGCAGCCCGAATCCGTGCCGCGTGACCAGGTCGTCGCTGTCGACGAACGTGACGTACTCCCCGGTCGCGTGCTCGACGCCGGTGTTGCGCGCCGGGCCGAGGCCGGCGTTCGGCTGCTCGACGATCCGGAACCGCGGGTCCCGGCCGCAGAACTCCTTCGCCACCACCGCGCTGTCGTCCGGTGAACCGTCGTCGACCAGGATCGCCTCGAAGTCCGCGAACGTCTGCCGCGCGATCGAGTCGAGACAGTCCCCGATGTAAGCCCCCACGTTGTAGAACGGCACTACCACGCTGAGACGTGGTCCGCTCATCTGTTGCGGATCCGGCGGACGAGCTTGCGGGCGACGACCTTCGGCTTGCGGACCTGGGCGGCGTGGAACATCACCCGGGACACGGCGTACGTCCGGGAGCCGCGGATCCGCTCGTGCGCGGCGGTCAGCTTCTGGACCTGGATGCGGAGCTCGCGGATCCGGTTCTCGCGGGTCTTCATCGCCTTGTTCCGGAAGCCGAGCGTGCGCTCGAGGCCGTACACGTGACCCTTCAGCTCGAACAGCTCGTGCTTGGCGGCTTCGGCCTCGGCGACGGCCGTTCGTACGTCGACGACGCCGGTGCGGGTCCCGAGCACCTCGTCGAGCGCCTGGGCGATTTCCTTGCCGCGGGCAACTTGTGCGCTGGCCGCCGGCGGGGTGTCGGGCGAGGTCGCCTGCGTCTGCTCCGGCGCCTCCACCCCGGACATCCCGAGCCAGGCGGACACCAGGTCGTCGCCCACCATCCACGGCGGCCACGGGTGCCGCCGCTGCTGCCCGACCAGCCGCTCGTGGAACCGGTACCACGCCGCTGCGAGCAGATCCTCCTTCTTCACACAGTCCTGGGCCACCCAGCCCGAGACTCCGTGCGCGAAGGATTCGCCGTCATACACAACGTCATCCCACCGCAGCACCACCCGCGACTCGGTTACCCAGTCCCCGAGCTCCGCGGCGAGCTTCCG
The DNA here is from genome assembly GCF_035655035.1 of Kribbella sp. Taxonomy (GTDB): domain Bacteria; phylum Actinomycetota; class Actinomycetes; order Propionibacteriales; family Kribbellaceae; genus Kribbella. The sequence continues at coordinate 7,845 of NZ_DASRVN010000501.1, forward strand.
GAACCCCGGCACATCCTCCGCAGCCGCGAGCCGGAACAACACGCTCTCGACGGACGTACCTGAGGAGATGGTGCTGGGGACGACCGCAGGATCATACGAAAGGACGGCGCCGGGGGCGGACGGGTTCTGGATGGGTTCGCCGGTGGTGGTTGTGTCCCAGCCGGTGAGGGTTTGGTCGGCGGTGAGGACTGTGCCTGCTGTTTCGGTGTAGATGTCGTGTGCCGGCTGGGCTCCGACGACGGCCAGCCAGCCGGTGGGGATGGCGGCGAGGAGGCCGGCGCGGGCGGCGGTGTCGGTGCCTTCGTGGGCGGGCGACAGCAGGGGTACGTCGGTCTGCTCGACCGCGGCTACTGCCAGGCGGGTCGGGAGTTCACCGGGGCG
>NZ_DASRVN010000502.1:0-27244 GCF_035655035.1 Kribbella sp.
CAGATCGGCCCACAACCGCGCGAGCCCGTCCACGTCGATCATCCCGCGGCTGCGCTCCAGCCCGTCCGCGACGTACTCGTCCTGCGAGGTCAGAATCCCGCCCCGCCAGGTCCCCTGGAACACCCGGCCCTCGGTCGGCGCGGCCCGGAGCGCGAGCACGAACCGCGCAAGATCCTCCGCGTACGCCGTCGAGCCGGCCACGTCCGCGTCGTACGCGATCTTCCCGTCCACCCAGGTCTGCACCGCCCACGGCTGTGGATAACCCGGTCCGGGCGCGCCGATCGCGACCGGCTCCGGTGTCGGGTACGGCGAGATCGCGCGCAGCCGCCGCGCCGCCTCCGCCTCGTCCTCGAGCTCCTGCCGCATCATCGCCGCGTCGCCGGGCAGGACCGGAAGCCGGGCGACCAGCGCCTCACCGATCCGGAAGAGCGCGTTGACGGTCCCGTGCGACGGTACGGCGCGGATCGCGAGCGCGCTCCACTCCGGGAACTGCTCCTTCACCAGCCCTTCGACGAGCTCGGCCGTCACGTCCAGTTGACCCTCGTGCATCACGCCGAGCAGTATCCGCGAGAGGCCACGGCGCCGCACACGATTTAGACCAGCACTGCAGGCGCGACCCGCGCCGAGCCGATCCCGCGATCCGGCTTGCCGAGGCGGAACCGGACCTTGCCCTTCAGAACTGTCCCGGACTCGGCCTGCCCGTCGACCAGTTCCTCGCCGGGGAAGAGGGTGAAGGTCCAGCGTTCGTTGTGCTCGCAGTCCGGCGGCGTCGCTCCGCACTGCAGCACGCGGGCGCCCCACAGTTGCCGGGTCATCCACGTGCGGGTGTCCTGCCCGTCCACCACGAAATCGTCGGACGCCTTGATCTGGTGGTAGCTGCCGAGGGAGGGGCCGTACGACCCGATCACAGTCACCACCAGACTCCAGGGAGCATCACCCGGCAGCGCGACGCCGGCCGGTAGGCGCTCGTCGAACACGTCCGGCGCCGTCAGCTCGCGAGGGAGCGGACGGCGGGTGTCGAGCTTCGACGGGTCGGGGACGAGCAGTACGCCGTACTCGACCTCGTCGGCGAACCGGGCCGACGCGAAGTGCTCGGTCAACGCCCGGGTGGCCTGCTCGGCGGGCGGCCAGGCGAAGGTGTCGCGCAAGTACTCCGCGGTGATCTCGGGCAGGCCGCGCTCGGCGACGAGCGCGGCGACCGGCGCGGTGTTCCAGGCGGTGACCAGCCGTTCGACGGAGGAGGCAACGAAATCTGTCATCCCGTGCGACCGTAGTCGGCGGGGCCGACAGTTTCAGTGCGTGGCGAGTGGGCGGGCGCGGTCGGTGGCGAGCCGGAGCGCGAAGACGGCGAGCGCCGTACCGGTCAGGTAGCGGTGGATCCGCATCCAGGTCGGGCGGCGGGACAGGAACACCGCGACCGATCCGGCGGTGATCACGAAGACGCCGTTCATCACCACGCCGACGGTCAGCTGCCCGAGGCCGAGGATCAGGCTCTGCAGGCCGACATGCCCCCGGGACGGGTCGAGGAACTGCGGGAGCAGCGAGATGTAGAGGATCGCGATCTTCGGGTTCAGCAGGCAGGTCAGCAGGCCCATGCCGAACAGCTTGCGCGGGCGGTCCGGCTCCAGCTCCTGGGTGGCGAACACCGACGTACCGCCGGGGCGGAACGCCTGCCAGGCGAGCCAGAGCAGGTACGCCGCGCCGGCCAGCTTCAGCGTCAGGTAGATCTCGGGGACCAGCGCGAACAGGGTCGCGAGGCCGGCGCTTGCCGCGAGCAAGTACGTGAGGAAGCCGACGCCGACCCCGGCCAGCGAGACCAGCCCGGCCCGGCGGCCCTGCGCGATCGAGCGGGAGATCAGGTAGATCATGTTCGGCCCCGGGACGATCACGAGGCCCAGCTCGACCAGGGCGATCCCGAGCAGCGCCTCGTTGCTCACCAGCATGTCCGTGTCCCTCCCTCGGCGGTACGACGAACCTAACAGCGCGGCGTCTTGCTGGGCCGGAGGTTTTCACAGGGCGGTATTCACTCGCGGCGGGTGCTCACCCTCGGTTAGGTTGGGTGCGTACGCCTACGGTTTGAAGGAGACGGTATGAGCGACAAGTCCAGCGAGCCGGCGGACGATCTGCAGAAGAAGTTTCGGGAAGCGCTCGAGAAGAAGAACGCCGGCAACCACTCGCACCCGGGGAGCGGGGCGCGCGGCCAGGGAGTCGGCGAAGCGCACAACGACAAGCAGAAGCGCCAGTTCCGGCGCAAGTCCGGCAGCTGAGTTCCGCCAACTGTCCATCCATCCGACGAGGTCGCGTCTGGCGGCCCATCGCCTACTGCGCTGCACTCGGCACGGCACCTCGCCGTACTGGAGCAAAGGCCACGATGCAACCACATCGAGGCCTTCACTCCAGCACGCCGAGGCACCGCACCGAGCACATGCTCGCTACGGCGCTGGACCACCAGACGCGACCGAGCCCCGGGTTGCCGCCCGGGGCTCGAGTTTTGTGTGCGTGGGCTGGGACCTTGGCTGGACTATTGTCGGCGGGGTGAGCGAGCCGCTGCATTTCGTGGTCAAGACCCGGCTGGTGGAAGTGGTGGAGCGGCTGGGGGAAGGTGCCGCGTTGCCGCCCGAGCGGGTGCTGGCGAAGGACTTCGGGGTGTCGCGGTGGACCATGCGGCAGGCGATCCGGGAGCTGATCGCGGACGGCCGGCTGCGGGCCCGGCAGGGGCAGGGGACGTTCGTCGCGACGCCGAAGCTGGTGCAGCCGCTGGCGCTGGTCAGCTACACCGAGGCGCTCCGGGCGCAGGGGCACACACCCGGGCGTGAGGTGGTCGCGTTCGACGAGGTGGTGGCGGACGCCGAGCTCGCGGAGCAGCTCAAGATCGCCGAGGGTGACCCGGTACACCGCCTCGAACGGGTGCTGCACGCGGACGGGCAGCCGATCGGGCTCGAGACGACGTACCTCTCGGTCGCCCGCTTCCCGACGCTGCGCGAGGTACTGGAGCCAACAGGTTCGCTGTACCGCTGCCTGACCGATCAGCTGGGTGTGCAGTTCGGCGAAGGCGAGGAACTGGTCGAGACCGTGATCGCCACCCCACGCGAGGCCGAGCTCCTCAAAGCCACCCAGTCGCTCCCGATGCTCCTGCTCCACCGCAACAGCCGCGACACCACCGGCCGCCCCATCGAATCGGTCCGCTCCCTCTACCGAGGCGACCGAGTGGGCTTCCGCGCCACCCTCCGCCCCTGACCACCTGACCCCCGCACACCCGCCCGCGCTCGCGGGACAACTGTTCGTTTGGGGTTTACCCGGAGGACGGCTGGGGCGCACGGTTGCTTCATTGGTCCGGACCAATCTTGGTCCCGACGAGAGGAGCGGGCGTGCGGGTGGTTGTGGTGGGTGGTGGCGTGCTGGGCACGTTCCATGCCTGGGAGGCGGTACGGCGCGGGTACGACGTGCTGCAGCTCGAGCGTGAACTCGAGGCGCGCGGTGCGAGTGTGCGGAACTTCGGGCTGGTCTGGGTCAGCGGTCGCGCGGACGGTGCCGAGGTCGAGTTGGCGCAGCGGGCGCGGGATCTGTGGGCCCAGGTGCCGGGGGTCGGTCTCCGGGCCGCCGGGTCGTTGACGGTGTGCCGGACTGACGCCGAGCTCGCGGTCGCCAAGGAGGCGGCGGCTCGGCCGGATGCGGCGGCGCGGGGGTTCCAGGTGCTCGACGCCGAGCAGACCCGCGGGCGCAACCCGGCGCTGAAGGGTGAGCTGCAAGGTTCGTTGTGGTGTGCGCGGGATGTGATCGTCGAACCGCGCGAGGTGCTTCCGGCGCTGCGGGCCGAGCTCCAGAAGTCCGGGCGGTACCGGTTCCTCGGTGGGCGTGAGGTACGAAACGTCCGTACGGGCGAGGTCGTCGACGACCACGGCGACGTACATGCCGGAGATCTCGTCTTCCTCTGTACGGGCGCGTGGCACGGCGGGCTGATCCGCGAGCTGACCGACGACCTCCCGGTACGGCGGGTGCGGCTGCAGATGATGCAGACGGCGCCGCTGGAGGACACCTTGACCACCGCGGTCGCGGACGGGGACAGCTTTCGGTACTACCCGGCGTTCAACGGACCTGCTGTCGGCGAGCTGCCGCCGCAAACGCCGGTTGCCGAAGAACACAGGATGCAGTTGCTGATGGTGCAGCGCACGCACGGTGGGCTGACCATTGGCGACACCCACGAGTACGACGAGCCGTTCGGGTTCGACGTACAGAGTGATCCGTACGCCTACCTGCAGCAGGTGGTCGAGAGCATTCTCGGACGTGAGCTGCCCGCGATCACCCGGCGATGGGCCGGGGTGTACTCGCAGGCCACCAGCGACGAGGTGGTGGTACGCCGGGAGGTCGCCGCGGGCGTGCAGCTCGTGACCGGACCGGGCGGACGCGGGATGACGATGTCGCCGGCGATCGCCGAGGCGAGTTTCGACGCGATCGAAGGCGCTCGCGCGGCGTCCGACGGTGAGGTGACACGATGATTCAGCTTGCGGTACTCGACATGGCGGGCACGACCGTCGCCGACGACGGGCTGGTCGAGCGGGCGTTCACCGCGGCGATCGGGGCCCAGGGCATCGAATCCGGGACGCCGCGGTACGACGAGATGATCGCGCACGTCCGCGCCACGATGGGCGAGTCCAAGATCACCGTGTTCCGGGCGCTGCTCGGTGCCGAGGACGCCGCGCAGCAGGCCAACGCGGCGTTCGAGGCCGCGTACGGCGAGCTGATCGACGACGGGCTGGCGCCGATCGACGGGGCGGCGGACGCGATCCAGCAGCTCCGGGACGCCGGGATCAAGGTCTGCCTGACGACCGGGTTCTCCGAGACCACCCAGCACCGGATCCTCACCGCGCTCGGCTGGCAGCAGCTGGCCGACCTCACTCTCTGCCCGGCGCAGGCGGGCCGCGGCAGGCCGTACCCGGACATGGTGCTGAAGGCGCTGCTCGAACTGCGCGCCGACGGCGTCCAGAACGTGGCCGTGGCCGGGGACACCGCTTACGACATGACGACGGGGATCCGGGCCGGTGCCGGGATCGTGGCCGGCGTCCTTACCGGTGCCCACGGCAACGAACAGCTGACCGCCGCGGGCGCTACGCACGTACTCGAGTCGGTCCGGGACCTGCCCGGCCTGCTCCTCGATCGAAGGCTGGAGAAGTGAAGGCACTCAAGACCCTGCTCGCCGCCACGCTCGTACTGTCCGTCGCCGCCGCTTGTGGCGGGACCGGAGCCGCGTCCACCGGCGGTACGAAGACCGTGACCGTCTACACCGCCGACGGACTCGCCGACTGGTACAAGACCAGGTTCGACGCGTTCACCCAGAAGACCGGGATCAAGGTCCAGACCGTCGAGGCCGGCTCCGGTGAGGTGGTGTCGCGGCTGCAGAAGGAGAAGTCCAACCCGCAGGCCGACGTCGTCGTCACGCTGCCGCCCTTCATCCAGAAGGCGGACAAGGACGGGCTGCTGCAGAAGTACGCCGTACCGGGCGCGGACCACGTGAAGGGCGTCAAGGGCGACGACTACGTCACGGTCGTCGACAACTACCTGTGCTTCATCGCGAACGCCCAGGCCGGTACGCCGAAGACGTTCGACGATCTGCTGGACCCGAAGTTCAAGGGCAAGCTGCAGTACTCGACGCCGGGGCAGGCCGGGGACGGCACCGCCGTACTGCTGCTGCTCCAGCACCTGCTGGGCAAGGGCGCCGCGCTCGACTACCTGAAGAAGCTGGAGGCCAACAACGTCGGTCCGTCCGCCTCGACCGGCAAGCTGCAGCCGAAGGTCAGCAAGGGCGAGCTGCTGGTGGCGAACGGCGACGTACAGATGAACGCGGCGTCGATCGCGAACGACAAGTCGGCGTTCAGCATCTTCTTCCCGGCGACCAAGGACGGAAAGCGTACGACGCTGGCGCTGCCGTATGTGATGGGGCTCGGTGCGGGCGCGCCGAACGCCGATGGTGGGAAGCAGCTGATGGAGTACCTGCTGTCGACCGATGCGCAGCAGACGATCTCGAAGGACGCGTTCGGGCTGCCCGCTCGGGACGACGTGAAGCCGGCCGACGCGAACTTCACGTCGGTGCAGAAGGCGACCGCCGGGGTCGACGTGTGGCAGCCGGACTGGGCCGCGGTGCTGACGGACCTGGACGCCGACGTCGCGGCGTACACGAAGGCTGTGGGATGACGGTTCAGCTCGAGGACGTGACGGTGTACTTCGGCCGTACGTGCGCGCTGGAAGGACTTGACCTGAGCGTCGCGGCCGGTGAGACGGTCGCGTTGCTCGGGCCGTCCGGGTCCGGGAAGTCGACCGCGCTGAAGGCGGTGGCCGGATTCGTCCGGCCGTCGCGCGGGCGGATCCGGCTCGGCGGTCAGGACGTCACCGATCTCCCGCCGGCGCGGCGGGGGATCGGGGTGGTGGTGCAGAACTACGCGTTGTTCCCGCATCTGCGGGTCTCGGAAAACGTTGCCTTCGGGCTGAAGGCGGCGCACAAGCCGAAGGCCGAGGTGGCGGCGCGGGTCACGGAAATGCTGGAAATGGTGGGGATGGCGGGTTTCCGAACACGTTTTCCGCGGGAGCTGTCCGGTGGGCAGCAGCAGCGGGTGGCGATCGCGCGGGCGCTGGCTATCCGGCCGCCGGTGTTGTTGCTGGACGAGCCGTTGGCGGCGCTTGACGCGCAGCTTCGTGCGGACATGCTCGGCGAGCTGCAGAAGTTGCGGCGGGAGGTGCCGGACGTCGCGATCGTTTACGTGACCCACGATCAGTCGGAGGCGCTCGCGCTCGCGGATCGGATCGCTGTCATGCGGGACGCCCGGTTGGTTGACGTCGCGCCTGCTGCTCAGTTGTACGCCGCTCCGCCCTCCGCTTTCACCGCTTCGTTCCTGGGCGGGGCGAATCTGCTGCCCGTCGAGCCGTTCGATGGCGGGGTGAAGGTCGCGGAGTACGAACTGCCTGGTGTCAGGGCGGAACCGGGCAAGAGCCTGTTGTGCATCAGGCCGCATGCGATCCGGTTCGGCGACGGTGGTCTCCGCGGGCGAGTGGTTGGTGCGCAGTGGCGGGGTGCCTCGAACCGGGTGACTTGCTCGGTCGACGGCCTGCCGGACGTATCGGTGCGGATCGACGTACCGGCGGATCGGGTGGTTCCTGAGCTCGGGGCCGCGGTGTCGATGGTGTTGCCGGTGGAGGCGTGCAGTTTGGTGGCGGCGGGCTGATGGCTGTCGAGGCGCTGGGCACCACAGTCGTCGTGAACGACGAGCGGCGGCGGGATGGGAAGTGGTTGTGGATTGTGCCGCCGTTGCTGGTGATTGCGGTGCTGGTGGTTTACCCGTTGGTGTTGGTGGCGGTCGAATCGGTGCCGGCGTGGGGTGTGGTGGTCGGGTCGGTGGAGTTTCGCGATGCGTTGGTGCGGACCGTGCAGATCGCGGTCAGTTCGACGATCGGCTGCATGATCGTGGGCACGTTCCTGGCCGTGGTGATCAGTTTTGTGCCGTTCCCAGGGGCGCGGGTGGTCGCCGGCCTGGTCGATACGATGCTGGCGTTGCCGTCGTTCCTGGTCGCGTTGTCGTTCACCTTTATTTATGGGAGTACGGGCATCCTACGGGCGGGTGGGTTTCTGACCTCGCCGTGGGCGGTGGTGCTCGCGGAGGTCACGTTCTACACGCCGTTCGTGATGCGGCCGTTGCTGGCGGCAATGAGTCGGCTGCCGCGCGCGCAGCTTGACGTTGCGGCGAGCCTCGGCGCGGGCCCTTGGCGTGTACTGCGGCAAGTCGTACTCCCCGAAGTACGACCGGCCCTGGTCGCGGGCGGAAGTCTCACGCTCCTGCTCACGTTGAACGAGTTCGGCATCGTGCTGTTCCTCGGCGCGAAGAACACCACTACGCTTCCGATGCTCGTGCACACCAAGGGCATCGTGATGTTCGACTACCCGGGCGCGTGCGTGATCGCCGTCGTCCAGATCGCGCTGTCGCTCGGCCTGTACGCCGTACTGCGGACCGCGCTCGGAGGAGGTCGTCGTGCTCGTCTGGACTAGGTCCGGGAAAGCGGTCGTCTGGACGGTGTTCGCCGTCGTGTTCGGACTGCTCGTGGTGCTGCCGTTCCTGGTGGTGATCGCGGCCGCGTTCGCCGGCTCGTGGAACGGCGTACTGCCCTCGAACCCGACCGGCGATCATCTGCGGCAGGCGTTGACGGGTGACGAGCTGGCCTCGTTGTCGGTGAGTCTGCAGACCGCGTTCCTCGGCGGGATGCTCGCAGTGGTGTTCGGCACGTGGGGTGCGATGGCGGCGTACGGCTCCCGGCTCGCTCGGCTGGCGGACGCGATGCATCACCTGCCGATCGCCGTACCGTCGGTGGTGGTCGGGCTCGGGTTGCTGGTCGCGTTCTCGCGGCAGCCGATCCTGCTGAACGGGACCAAGTGGATCGTGGTGATCGCGCATCTCGTGCTGATGGTTGCCTTCAGCTACGGAACGGTCGCGGCCGCGTTGCAGCGTATCGATCGCTCGTACGCCGATGTCGCCGCGTCGCTCGGTGCTTCGGCGGCGCGGGTGTTGTGGCGGGTGCGGTTGCCGATGTTGTTGCCGGCGATCGCCTCGGCCGCCGGATTGTCGGTCGCGCTCTCGATGGGCGAGGTCGGCGCTACGATCATGGTCTACCCGGCGTCCTGGCGGACGCTACCCGTGAGCATCTTCGCGTTGACCGACCGCGGTCAAGCCTTCGTCGCGGCGGCCGACGCCATGGTGTTGCTGGCGGCAACCGTTGTGCTGGTCCTCGTCCTGGATCGTCTCAGAGGCCGAGCCGTCGAACGCTGACCACCCGGACCGGTGGTCAGCCGGCGTCGACGGAGGCGAGGAGGTCGGCGAGCCGGTCCAGCTCGGGGTCCCAGGCGATCCGGTGGTTGGAGGCGTCCTCGGCGTTGGCGAAGGCAGTGTGCGTGAGCACCATCCGTGTCCCCTCCGCGACCTCGGAAAGCTCCACCTCGACCCGGGTCGGCTCGTCGTCGGTGCCGTCCCACCTCCAGCTGAACACCAGGCGGTGCGGCGGCGCCACCTCCAGATAGGTACCGCGCACCACATGCGGCCCCATCTCCACGACGTACTCGCCACCGACCCGGACGTCGGCCCGCACCTTCAGGTCGAGCCGCGGGTTCGGGCAGTACCACTGCATCAGCAGCTCGGCTCGCGTCCACGCGTCGTACACCCGCGTGATCGTTGCCGGGAGCACCCTTTTGATCCGGATCTCAGTGTCCATCCTCGTCCTCCCGCAGGAGCTCTTCCAGCCGGTCGACGGTGCTGTTCCAGTACGCCGTGAGGTCGCCGAGCCACTGCTCCACCTCGGAGACAGCCTCCGGCCGGAGCGTGCAGACCACGGTCCGCCCGACCCTCCGGCGGCGTACCAGGCCCGCGTCGACGAGCACCCGGACGTGCTTGGTGATCGCCGGCGGCGTGACCCGGTGCGGCGAGGCGAGTTCCCCCATCGTCGCCTCGCCGCGGCTCAGCCTGCCCACGATCGCCAGCCTGGTCGGATCCGCGAGCGCCCCGAACGTCCTCGTCAGCACAGTCAATACTTCACCAACTGGTGAACTGTCCTGTCAAGGGCGAACCTCGAAGACCAGGTTGAACGGCGTCTGCGCCACGGTCCGGAACCGGGTGAACCCGGCCGCCTTGGTGACGTCCCGGATCCGCGCCGGGCCGGCCTGGGTACCGAGCGCCAGTCCGACCGGCTGGGAGAGTGAGGCGGGCGTGCAGAGCAGCGTGGAGAAGCCGTAGTACGCCCGGCCGACCGGGTTGAGGTTGTCCTCGACGTGGTCACCCGCCATCGGCTCGACCAGCATCCACGTGCCGTCGGGCGCCAGCGCCTCCCGTACGTGCCGGGCCGCGCCGACCGGATCGCCCATGTCGTGCAGGGCGTCGAACGTCGTCACCAGGTCGAACCCGGACCCGCTGAACCGGTCGGCCGCCGCGACCTCGAAGGACGCGCGGTCGCCGACGCCTGCCTCCGCCGCCCGGAGCCGGGCGGTCTCGATCGACCCCTGGTGGTAGTCCGAGCCGATGAACGTCGACCGTGCGAAGGCGCCGGCCATCAGGATGGTGGACGAGCCGTGCCCGCAGCCGATGTCGGCCACCGTCGCGCCGCGCTGCAGCTTCTCCACCACGCCGTCGAGCGCGGGCAGCCAGCTGGGCAGCAGATTGGCGTTGTACGACGGCCGGAAGAACCGCTCGCAGCCGATGTGCACGTCCGACGTGTGCTCGTGCCACCCGACTCCGGCACCACTGCGCGCGGCCTCGATCGTCTCCGTCGTGTGCTGCAGCGTGCCAAGGGCGATCTGGAAGAAGCCAGGAAGGTACGCCGGGCTGTTCGGATCGGTCAGCGCCACGGTCTGCTCCGGTGGCAACGTGTAGCGACCGGTCTCCGCGTCGTACTCGACGATCGCGCCCGCGGCCTGGGCGTTCAGCCACTCGCGGGTGTAGTGCTCGTCGGTGCCCGTCCGCTCCGCCAGCTCGGCCGCCGTCGCCGGACCGTGATCGGCCAGCGCCTGGTAGTACCCAAGGCGGTCACCCATCACCACCAGCGCCGCGTTCAGCGTCGCCCCCACCTCGTCCACGGCCTTGAACACGAAGCCCATCAGTTTGTCGGTGTCGATTGCGACAGTCATTTCCTTCTCCCCCTCGAGTTGTCCGTACGCCGAACGTAGGCAGCCGACCCGGACCATCGCATCAGGTGGGGCTCCTGGTGCAGACTGCGAGACATGCTCATCGGGCGGGACGCGGAGCGCCGGGTGATCGAGCAACTGATCGCGGGGGCGCGTGTCGGAGCCGCAGGCGTACTGCTCGTCACCGGCGAACCCGGCATCGGCAAGACCACTCTCCTGGAGGAGGCGGCCGCGCTGGCCGGTGGACTGCAGATCCTGCGAGCACGCGGTACCGAGGCCGAACGTGAGGTGCCGTTCGCCGCACTGCTCCAGCTACTGCGGCCTGCGCTGGCCGGGCTCGATCGCATCCCTGCACCGCAGCGGTCGGCGCTCGCCGCGGCGCTGGCGCTCGGCGCCGCACCTGAGGAAGGCAGCCCGGCGGACCGCTTCGCTGTCGGCGCCGCAACCCTCAGCCTGATCTGCCGGTACGCCGAGAACACGCCACTGCTGCTGATCGTCGACGATGCGCAGCTGCTGGACCGTCCGTCCGCGGAAGCCCTGTTGTTCGCGGCCCGTCGGCTGGTGGCCGACCCGATCGTCATGCTGATCGCGGCACGTTCCCATGAGCCGCACCCGCTCGAGGCGGACCTGCCGCGGCTGGAACTGGAGGGCATCCCGCTGGAGGCCGCGCGACAGATCGTGCAACACCTTCCGAGCGACCTGGTCGAGGATCTGCACCGGACCGTGGCGGGTAACCCGCTGGCGCTGCTCGAGCTGGCCGACGACCCGGACCGTTTGCTCCGGACGCCGCCAGGCGCGCCGGTCCCGGTCCCGGCGATGCTCGCGGAAGCCTTTGCCAGCAGGGCAAACCAGCTGAGCGCGGACGCACGTACGGCGTTGCTTGTCGCCGCCATGGACGACTGCGACCTCGGCGCGGTGTCACGGGTGTGCGCGGAGCTCGGGGCCGACGTCGCCGCGTTGGAGGAGGCCGAGGCGGCTGGTCTGGTCTCCATCCGCGACGGCGAGGTCCAGTGGAGGCATCCACTGGTTCGCTCCGCGATCTATTCCAGCGCTGACCCGGCTGATCGGCGTACGGCGCATCGCGCGGTGGCGCTGACCACGCCTGACCGGGACCGGCGGGCGTGGCACCTGTCCGAGGCTGTTCTCGGCGCCGACGACGACGTGGCGGCCGGCCTGGTCCTGGCGGCCGAGCATGCGGCTGCTCGTGGCGCACATGCGGTCGCCGCGACGGCGTACGAACGCGCGGGGCGACTGAGCCGAGCCGCAGCGGATCGTGCGGTCAGGCTGGTCGCGGCCGGTGAGGCGGCGTGGTTGGCCGGGCTGGCGGAGCGCGCGGAGGCCCTGCTGGATGATGCGTTGATCCTGCAGCCGCCGCCGCGGGTGCGGATCCGCGCGCTGGAGCTTCGCGGCGACATCGAGATGAAGTGCGGATCGCCGCGGCGGGCTCGCGACATCCTGATCGCGGCCGCTGCGGAGTCCACGGAACCCGCGGTCGCGACCGGACTGCTCGCGGATGCCGTCGGAGCGTGTTTCCGGCTGTGCGACACCGCGGCCGGGCTGGAGGCGGCCCAGCAGCTCGACAGGCTGATTCCCACGGTCGATCGGTTGGGACCGCGCATCGTGGGCATCCTGGCGAGCGGTGTCGCGAAGGTCCTCGCCGGAAGCGGTGGTGGGACCGATCAGCTCCGGGCAGCGATCGCGATGGCCCCGTCCAGGTTGGTCCGCGACCGCCGTCTCCAGCTCTGGATGGTGCTCGCGGCGTTGTTTCTCAGGGAGACGGGGATCGGCCGGACGATCATGCAGCAGGCGATGGTCGAGCGACGCGAGCAGGTCGCTCTGGGGACGTTACCGGGTCTGCTGTTCGTGCTGGCTCGCGACGATGCGACAACCGATCGCTGGGCCGATGCGGAGGCGTCGTACGACGAGGGCATCCGGCTGTCGCGTGAGACCGGTCAAGCGACCGAGCTGGCGATGAGCCTGGCCGGTCTGGCGTGGCTGATGTCCCACCAGAGCAGGGTCCAGTGCCAAGACCTCGCTGTGGAGTGCCTGCAGCTCTGTGCGGAGCATGAGATCTATCTGGGCACGGTGTGGTCGTTGTTCGCACTCGGGGACCTCGAACTGGGACGGGGCGACCCCGCGGCCGCGTTACCGCAGTACGAGCGGCTGGTCGACGTACTGGCCGAGTACGGTCTCAAGGACCCGGACCTGTCGCCCGCGCCCGAGTTGGTGGAGGTGTACCTGCGGTTGGGGCGGCCGGACGACGCGCAGCGGGTGGTACGCGAACACTCCGCGCTAGCAGCGGCGAAAGGGCAGCCGTGGTCGCTGGCGCGAGCGGCCCGGGCTCGTGGCGTGGCCGGTGAGAGCGAGCCGGACTTCCTGTTGGCGCTCAGCAGGCACGAGGAGACGCTGGACGCCTTTGAGCTGGCCCGGACCCAGCTGGCGTACGGCGCGTGGCTGCGACGGGTACGGCGGCGTGTGGATGCGCGTGCCCAGCTCAGGCTCGCTCTGGAGGGCTTTGAGGTGCTGGGAGCACACGGGTGGGCCGACCAGGCGGCGGCCGAGCTCAAGGCGACCGGAGAGACCGCACGACGGCGGGTGCCGAGCACGGCGGACGAGCTGACGCCGCAGGAGCGACAGATCGCCGTACTGCTCGCGGACGGGCACAGCATCCGGGAGGCCGCGGCCCGGCTGTTCTTGAGCCCGAAGACCGTTGAGTACCACCTGCGGAAGGTCTACGCGAAGCTCGGCATCCACTCGCGCACCGAGCTGGCCCAGCACCTCGCTCCCGGCCGAACGTAGGCTGGCCGCATGCGGCAACCGTTCACCGAAACCAGTGGAATCGCCCGGCACTGGGGCTTCGAGGATCTGGCCTCCACCGGACCCGTGCAGCGCTTCACGATGTTCACGGGCGTCCCGGTCCAGCTCGTCACCGGGTACGCCGAGACGCGCGAGCTGCTCGCCCATCCGGACGTGGTGCGTTCGGCGATGGAGGGTCCGCACCGGGACGCGGTGATGGACGACCTGATCGCGAGCACCGAGCAGCACATGCTGAACTTCAACCCGCCGGACCACACCCGGCTGCGCAAACTCGTCACGGCCGCGTTCACCCGCCGCCGGATCGAGGCGCTGGAGCCGCGGATCCGCGAGATCGCCACCGGCCTGCTCGACGAGATGGCGACGGCGCCGGAGGGCGAACCGGTCGACCTGGTGAACGCGTACAGCTACCCGTTGCCGATCACCGTGATCTGCGAGCTGATCGGCATCCCGGCGGTCCGTCGCGAGGACTTCCGCCGCTGGTCGTCGGTGTTCGTGAACGCGGCCGTGCACACCCCGGAGGAGTACGTCGAGGCGATCACGCTGATGCGCGAGTTCGTGCACGAGCTGCTCGCCCAGAAGCGGCGGGCGCCGACCGACGACCTGCTGTCCGGGCTGATCGCCGTACAGGACGACGGCGACCGGCTCAGCGAGGACGAGCTCACCTCGATGGTGTTCCTGCTGCTCGCGGCCGGCCACGAGACCACGGTCAGCCTGATCAGTAACGGAGTACACGCTCTGCTTCGGCATCCCGACCAGCTCGAGCTGCTCAAGGCCGAGCCCGAGCGACTGCCCGCCGCGGTCGAGGAACTGCTGCGGTACGACGGCCCGCTGCAGGCCGCGATCCCGTACGTCGCCCGCGCGCCGATCGACATCTCCGGCCGCCGGATCGAGGCCGGTGACGTGATCGTGTTCGCGCTGCTGCCGGCGAATCGCGACGTCCGCAAGGTCGAGCGCGCCGACGAGCTGGACATCACCCGCTCGGACTCCGCGCACCTCGCGTTCGGGCACGGCATCCACCACTGCCTCGGCGCCCCACTGGCCCGCCTGGAGGGGCGGATCGCGCTGGAGCTGCTGTTCGAGCGGTTCCCCCGGCTGCGGCTCGCCGTACCGGAACAGGACCCGCCGCGGCACCCGAGCTTCCTGATGAACGCGATCCGCGAACTGCCGGTGTTCCTCTGAACATCGGATGAAATGACCTCGATGGGATTGCGGCGATCTTGACCGGCAATGGCATCCTTTCCGGGTGACGGAGTTGATGGAGGTCGCGCGACACCTGCTGAGCATCGCGATGGCGTCGCACTGGCTGCTGCTCATTCTCTTCGTCACGATGATGGTGCACGCGGTGTTCCCGGTCGTCCCCAGTTCGGGGATGGTCGTGACCGCCAGCATGGCCGCGGCCGCCGGGCGGCAGAACCTGCTGGTGGTGATCGCGGTCGCGCTCTGCGGCTCGCTGATCGGTGAGTCCGTCTGCTATCTGATCGGTCGCGGCTCCGGACCGGCGGTGGACCGGTGGATGGCGCGCCAGGAGCGACGCAAGCGGATCTACGAGCGGGTGTCCGGCACCCTGCACAGGCGCGGCGGGCTGATCCTGCTGACGGTCCGCTATCTGCCCGGCGCCAGGATGGCCGCGACACTGACCGCGGGAGCGACCGGGTACTCGTACAAGAAGTTCATCGCTTACACCGCTCTCGGTGTGACGATCGCCTGCACCTATGTCTCCCTGGTCGGTTACTTCGGCGGCGGCGCGTTCGCGCACGACCAGCTGAAGGCGCTCGCGTTCAGCCTGAGCCTGGCGGCAGCGCTCGGTCTCGTCGTCGGGGCCGTCCGCCGGATCGCGAACTGGCGCCGCGCCGCGAAGGTCACAGGCGCCTAACGATCGCCGCGCCGGTTTCCGCGCGGCCGCGTGTCCCGGACCAACCTTCCCGGTGTTCCGTGCGTCAGTAACTAGGTGGTGAGGCTTAGGTCGTGTCCGATGCTCCCGCGCCTCGCGGCCGCCGCGGTGGTCATCGCGGCGGTGATCGTCGGGTGTTCCGACGTACCGCCGGCCGGCGCTCCGAAGCCGGGTAAGACCACGGCCACCAAGGCGCGGAGCACGCCGACCCCGAGCACGCCGACCAGCCCGACGCCCGCCGGCCCTTCGCCAGGGCAGAAGCCGCCCGCCGCGGCTCCGGTGTTGCGGTCGTTCCCGGCGCGGCTGCCGAGTGGGAAGCCGCCGCTGTTCGTCGTGGTCTCGTTCGACGGCGCCGGCGACCTGATGCTCTGGAAACACTGGCGCACCGTCGCGCAGCAGGTCAACGCGCGCATGACGTTCTTCTTGTCCGGGCCGTACCTCTACCCGGAGAACCACCGCACCGACTACAAACCGCCGTACAAGAAGCCCGGCGCCTCCGACATCGGGTGGGGCGACACGTCGAACATCCTCGGCCGGGCCCAGGTCCTCCCGGAGGCGATCGCCGAGGGCCACGAGATCGGTACGCACGCCAACGGCCACTTCTGCGGCACGAACGGCATCGGCCGCTGGACGACCGCGCAGTGGACCGCCGAGCTGAACGCGTTCGACCGGATGGTCCGCACCGGGCCGACGCTGGCCGCGGGCAAGTCCGTGGCGCCGCCGTTCGACCCGTCGACCGTGAAGGGCATGCGGACCCCGTGCCTGGAGGGCAACCGCGCCGCGTACCGGGCCGCGATGGTGCGGCGCGGCATGCTGTACGACGCCTCCGCGCCGGGCTACCTCGCGTGGCCGAAGAAGGAGAACGGGGTGTGGGTCTTCCCGCTCGAGTCGGTGACGCTCGCGGGGACGAAGAAGACCACGCTGACGATGGACTACAACCTCTGGTACTCGCAGACCAAGGCGAAGAAGGCCCCGATCGCGCAGGCGCCCGCGATGAAGGCGCAGGTGCTCGCGACGTACCGGCAGGCGCTGGCCAAGTCCCGGGCCGGTGACAACCCGCCGCTGTTCCTCGGCAACCACTTCAACCACTGGAACAACAGCGTCTACTCAGATGCGCTCACGCAGTTCGTGCTGGAGACGTGCAAGCAGCCCGACGTACGGTGCGTGTCGAACATGGAGCTGGCCAGCTGGCTCGCGAAGAACGGTGTGCCCGCGCGGTCATAGCTCCAGGTAGCCGAAGGCGCTCTGCCAGGTCCCGCCGTCCTTGATCCGGCCGACGACGAGCCGCTGCAGGGTCGTGTCCTGCGGGAGCTCGTCCAGGTGGTCGGTGCCGTGCGTACGGAACGTGAAGAAGATCGCGCTGTCCTGGCTGTCGACGGGCGTCCCGTACGGCGTGAACCGGCGGCCGAACTTCACCATGTTCGAGTCCTGCGGGAGATGGTCCAGCAGGTACGGGTCGATCAGCCACGACCAGAGCGTCGCGATCCGCACCGGGTGCTCCGGGAAGTACCGCGGAAAGAACTCGCGTGCCCGCTGCAGGCTGTCGTCGACCAGCTCCGGGGTCAGCGGGCCGGTCTCCGGGATGTGGACGCCGATCACCCACTCGCCGATCTCCACGCCCGGCACCGGGTCCTGCTCGGTGACCTCGTAGAGCATGTACTGCAGCCGGCCGAGCGAGTAGATCTGGCCGTTCCAGAAGTGCCGCAGCCACCAGTGCGTCTCCAGGCCGTAGTCACCGTGGGTACGGCGGTTGACCTTGAGCTGCTGCCCGAGGTCCGCGAGCGAGGCCCAGCTGATCTCGTCCGGGATCCCGCGCTCCGCGTGGAACCGGCGGATGTCCGGCACGGTGTCCAGGTACGCCTGCACCGAGTTCCGCGGGTCCTCGGGGAACCGCGGCTCGGGCTCGCTCCCGAGCTTGCCGACCGACGCGCGGAGCTGGTCGGCGAGATCCTTCACCGCCGCCGGATCCGGCGCGAACGCCTCGGCGGCCTCCCGATCGAGCTCCGAAAACCCCAGCAGCCGGTACTCCTCAGCAGTCGTCACCGGTCAACGGTAACCGATGTAGGAGTGAGGGAGGGGAAGTAGGTGAGGGGAGAGGAGGAAAGAAGAAGAGAGAGGATCTTGTAAATGGATTATTCAGAAGACTTCAAAGGAAAGAGCAAGGAAAGAATAGAGAAAAGAAAAGATAGAGTGGGAGTAGGTCTACTTGATGTGCAAGCCGGCTGCTTCCACGGCTTTGTGGAGGTGGCCGACGGCACAGAACGGTTCGCCGGCCAACTCCCAGACGGCGATCCCGCGGACCTCGGCGGGAGCAAGTAGTACGCCGACAGTTTTACCTTGCGAGGTGGCCACTTCCGGCCATGGGCGGTTGAGGTCGGACATTGCGTCCGACTGAAGTTGGTATGCCGCAAAGGCGCAGGCCCGCTCTACGCCGCGACCTTCGACGGCAAGGGGAAACTCATGTCCACCAGCGACCAGAATGAGATCGTCTCCAGGTGTCCCGGTCCAGGCGGCATCGACCTGGAAATGGACCTCCGCCAGGCCGGTGCCGGCGAAGTCGGCGTTCAGTCGATCGGCAACAAACGCCTGCGCGGCGGCTGTATCGCTGCCGGTGGAGGTGTCCATAACAAGCTCCCGGGTCTAGGTCAGACTAGCTTGCACCGGATGTAGAACTCTTGCACGACAGCTCCCTTGGCGTTGTACGAGGTTCCGGTGATCCTGAAGATCTGACCGGACTTGTACGTTGCCACATACCGATTCTTCGACCTGTCCCAGGTCCTGGCCGGCAGCGAGCCGTGCGGTGGATAGCTCTGCCGCTTACCGTCGACCTTCTTCGCATCGACGTGAATGCTGACAACGTAGCGGTCGGCCGGGAGCTTCGGGTATGCACCCCACTGGATCGAACTACCTGGACCCTTCTGCTGAACCGACAGTCGTCCGAGCTTGTTTTCGTCGGTGTAGTTCGGTGAGCAAGAGTGGATGGAGTGCGAACCTGCGGGTACGTCGGCTGCGCAAGCCTTGGCCGTCGGCGCGATCATCGCAATGAGCATCAGTGCGTGCGCCGGCTTCGTGGTCAGCGAGAGTTTCTGGGCGAGGCTGCGTTCGAGTTGCTGTCCTGCGAACATCGAAGAGAACTCCGATCTGCTGCGTGAGCCGGCAAGGGCGGGATCGCCCGTCCGAGTCATGCACAGGAGACGGGGCGACCTGGACAAAGGGCGTTGGCTCGGGGCGACGCACGCCCTTACCGGCGTCTGTCAATCATCGAGCCAATGGATGCCGTCGACGGTCTGGTGACACCCGCGGTGCGGACCTAGTGCGCACGCTTGATGGGTGGCCGGGTGAACGCCATCGCAGGTTTCGTCGGACAGGTGCTGGATGACTGAGCCAGGCGCCGGATCACAGGGGAATGTGAGTACTCGATCCATCGAGGACATGCGCCCGGACCAGCCGGTCTTGGGATCGCTCATCACCGAATCACCTTCCGATCCAGGTTGACGAAGACAGCGTTACCCATTTCTACCCAACTGTCAATGGGTCAATATGGGTGATTGACATCTACCCAGGTGGCTGGGTGAAACTGTTCGTGCATGCTCCACACCTCAGGAGGACCTCGTGGCTCTACGCTTGATCGCTCACGAAGACGCAGAGAACACCACCGACAAGACTGGCTGTGCGCGCATCTGGATCGACGACGTGGATCAGACCGACGTGCTGGTTCAGCTGTACGAAGCCCCCGATGGCGCGGCTCGCATCGCGCCCGCAGAGATTCCGGTCGGCGAACTCCTCGGACGGTTGCCGGTCCAGACGCTCCTCGAGGCAGCTGACGCTATCCGGGCAGGACGATGATCACACCGCTCGACAGCGGCACCTTGATCGAGCTGTACGACGGCGCGAAACGATCGATCTTCCGGATCGAGCTCCAGCAGGTCTACGACTGGCCCGACGAAGCCGACCGCATCGCCGAGTGGCGCGTAACCGGCCAGGTCAGACCGTCAACTGATGCGCAGTGGCAGGAGGTCGCCGATCAGATCGCGGCCGGCTGCTCGAACACGTTGCTACACGTCATAGATCTGCCACTGACCGACTATCTTCGGTACGAGTTCGCCGCGTATCAGGCGAACAACCTACGGGCCGGCCAGGACGTCCGAATCGCGCTTCGTGACGCTCACCCTGTCCTCGCGCAGATCCCGTCAGAGTTCGCGTTGTTCGACGACACCGTGGTCTGGTACCGATACAACATGTCGACCGGTGTCAAACTCGGCTGGGAGCTGGACGACGATCCTGCTGCGCTTGCCGCCTGTCAGAGGTACCGCGACGTTGCGATGGAGCACTCCAAGCCCTTGATGGAGTTCATCGAAGATCTGAAGGGTTGACCGACGGTAGAACCACATCTGTACGCCAGTGAGGCAGCAGTCCATCAGGTAAGGCTCGGTGGGCTGCTGCGCGCTGCCCGGAAGCTGGCCGGCTCGTCAGGCGAGAAGCTGGCGGCTGAGCTTTCCATCTCACAGTCGAAGCTGTCCCGCGTCGAACTCGGTCAATCCGCCGTCGCACCGGAACTCGCCCGCCGGTGGGCAGCCGCATGCCAACTCGACCAAGGGCGAACCGAGGAGATCACGGCCCTCGCGGAGCAGATCGCGACCGACATCTATCCGGCACCGTGGCATGGCCGGGTACGGGGTGGCGTTGCCCGTTTGCAGCGGGATGTAGCCAACCTCGAAGCTACCGGAAAGCTTCACCTGGACTGGCATCCGCGACTGGTCCAGGGCCTCCTGCAGACTCCTGCCTACGCTCGGGAAATCATCGCCGCTGCGCATCCTGAGGGCCCGCAGCTCGATGCGGCGGTCGCAGCCCGGATGGCCCGCCAGAGTCTGCTCTACGATCCGACGACGACCCTTCGATTCCTGATCGGAGAGGCAGCCCTTCGCTGGCCGATCGCTTCAATGACCACACTGGTCGGTCAGCTGGACAGACTGCTGCTGTTCGCCTCGGAGGGAACTGTCGATTTTGGCATCGTCCCGTTCGAGGTCCCGTTCGGCGCGTTCTCCTACCACGCCTGGAGCATCCTGGCAGAGCGTGCCAACAACGAACCTGATCTGGTCGAGATCGGTCTCGAAACCGCGAAGGTCGACATCACCGACCCGGAGCAGACGACCGCCTACCGGGATGCGTTCGAGCGGATGTCTCTTGTTGCCCTGAAAGGTGAAGCGGCCGTCGCACTGATCCGGCGGATCCGCCTTGAGCTGCAGCGCAGGCCTTGCTGATCGCTGTCCACGCAGAACCTTACGATCGGGGACGTGAGCTACCAGCGGTTTGCGGTGCCGGAGCGGTTGCGGGGTGTGGTCGGGCATGTGTGGATGGTGGAGTCGCCGCCGTTGGCCGAGGTACGGCGGGAAATCCTGATCCCGAACGGGCGGCCGGGGCTGGCGATAGCGCTGGCGGATCCGGGGACGCGGCACGATCCGTTGACCCGGGCCGAGTGGGTGAACGCGGCGTCGGTGTTCGGGGTGATGACGCGGCCGAACGTGCTCGGGCAGGTCGGTACGTCGAGTTACGTCGGGGTCGAGTTCGCGCCGTGGGGGCTGGCCGCGTTCGGGTTGCCGCCGTTGGTGGACGACGTACGCGAGGTGGGCGACTGGGTCGGCGGGTTGGTGGGGGAGCTGCGGGCGGTGCCGTTCGGGGCTGAGCGGGCTGAGCGGCTCGCGGGGTTCCTGGCGGCCCGGTTGACCGGCGTCGAGGTACCGCAGGTTGTCGTGGAGGCGGTGCGGGCGATCGACGAGTTGCGGGGGCGGGTGGCGGTGGCGGAGGTCGTGCGGCGGTGCGGGACGTCGTACAGCACCCTGTACCGGCTGTTCAGGCGGAGCGTCGGGATCGGGCCGAAGCAGTACGCCGAGATCATCCGGTACTACGACTTCGTCGGCGGGCTGCTCGGTGGACCGGCGGATGCGGCCGCGACGTTGTCCGCGCTGCACGGGTACTACGACCAGGCGCACGCGGCACGCGACTTCAAGCGGTACACCGGGGTGAGCGCGACAACGTTCCTCGCGGTGCAGAACGGGATCGCGGCGCTGATGCATGGAAGATCCGTCCAAGACGAGTAGACGCTGTGTCGGCAGGATCGGGGGTATGGGACGAATCATTCATGTCGAGATAGTTGCCGAGGACCACGATCGGGCGGCGGACTTCTACGCGAAGGTGTTCGGGTGGCAGCGCACGCCGTCGGGCGTGGCGGACGGCTACCTGTTGGTCGAGACCGGGCCGGGCGACGGCATCGACGGCGCGATCATGAGCAACCGCTACCAGTCGCAACAGACCATCGCCTGGATCGAGGTCGACGACCTCGAGGCAACGCTGCAGGCGGCCCGGGGCGCGGGCGGCACACCGGTCGGTGAGATCCAGGAACTACCGGGCGCCGGCCGCCTCAGCTACCTCCGCGACACCGAGGGAGTGCTGATCGGGGTGCGGGCCGTACCGAAGAACGGGTAGTACTCGGCTGAGACGCCGTACGCGCGACGGCGGTCGCGCTCAGGTGCACTAGGTGCGAACCCCGCACTACCCGTCCTTCGGTACGCCGTCACCGCTCTTCGGCCAGCCCGAGGTAAAGGATTTTGGGGTTGGCGGGGTTGAAGGCGAGGGAGGGGATGCCGTCGTTGCGGTTGTGGTGTTTGGTGAGGGCTCCGGTGGACGGGACGAAGCGGTAGAGGTCGGCGCCGAAGTTGGCGAAGGACGTGCCGTAGCTGAAGTACAGGAGGTCGGGGTCGACCGGGGAGGCCCACATGCGGTTGCCGTTGATCAGGTCGGCGCGCGACTGGTCGAGGACCTCGCGGAACTTGCCTCCGCCGTCGTCGGACTGCCAGATGAACCGGGTCGAGCGATCCCGGTCGTACCCTTCCAGCCACACCTTCGACGGATCCGCCGGCGAGATCGCCAGGCTGAACGCGTTCATCCGTTCGACCGCCCGCGACCGCGTCCAGCTCCGGCCGCCGTCGTACGTCACGTAGACGCCGTCCGACATCACCCCGATGACGATGTGGTCGGGGTTCCGCGGATCCACCACCGCGTCGTACAGGAACAGATCCCGCGCCGCCGGTACGCCGACCCGCTGCCAGCTCGCGCCGTCGTCGGTGGAGTCGTAGATCTGCCCGTCGGTCGACACCACCCGCAGCCGCCCGGCGCGTGCATCGAGCGCGGCGAGGCCGCTCCACTCGACCGGTCCGAGGACCGTACTGACCTGCGCACCGTGCACCCGGTGGATCGGCTGGTCGTTGACGCTGTAGATGTACGCCGAATCGCCCGGCCCCGGCTGGACGTCGTACGTGCTGAGGTCGTCCGGCGATTTGTCGAGTAGCTGCCAGCTGCAACCGGCGTCGCTGGAACGCTGGATCGAGCGTTGGCCGATGCTGATCAGCGTGTTGGGTTCCGGCAGCGCGGCGACCTTCGCGTACGTGACGGCCTGCAGCGTGCCGGTCGTGCTCGCCAGCACCTGGCCGTCGGTGTCGGTGAAGGTCACCGAGCCGTCGCCGTAGACCTTTCCGCAGTGCGGCCGGTTCCAGGACCAGCCGGGGTCCGCGGCGTTCGCGTACGTGGGCAGCAAGGTGAGGAGGGCGGTCAGGGCGCTGGTGATCGCGAGGCGGCGTGAGGTCATCCCTTAGATGTAAGGGGATCCGGGCACCTCGAACCAGCGCTTGTCCTGGCCGACAAGCGCCATGACGTGAACAGGTCAGCCGGCGGCGGTGTCGATGTGCCGCGCGAGGACCAGGTCGTCCTCGGTGATCCCGCCGGCCTCGTGGCTGCTGACCCGGAAGGTGATCGTGGTCCACCGGATGTCGATGTCCGGGTGGTGGTTCATCGACTCGGCGAGCTGCGCGACGGTCGCCACCAGCCGGATCCCGTCCAGGAAGGTGTCCCGCGTGACGCTCCGGACCAGCTCGCCGTCCACGACCTTCCAGCTCGGCAGGTGGTCGCGCAGCGCGAGATCGATCTGGTCGTCGGTCAAGAGGTCAGCCATGCGTTCACTCTAGACCTATGCGGGTGGTGGTCAGCAGGCCCGCGGCAGCGGCGGCCGCTCCGGCCGTGATGATCGCTCCGAAGACCCACGGTTGTGGGTTGTCGGCGTTGAAGGCGAGGAGGGTGCCGCTGATCGCGAGGGCGGTGGCGATGCTCATCGTGGCTGCCATCTGGCCGGCGCTGGAGTTGCGGCCGGAGTTGTTCTGGTCCGAGAGGTCCAGGGTCAGGACCGACAGGCTGGACGAGCTCAGGCCCATCCCGACGCCTGCGAACCCCCAGCCGGTCAGGCCGAGCCATGGTGTCGAACTGGTCCAGGCGAGCAGCGAGGTCACCGCCAGGCCGAGCGTCATGAACGCCAGCCCGGTCCGCAGCACGGCGACCCTCGCGAACCCGTGCTCCCGGCCCTGCAACCACGAGCCGAACGCCCAGAACACCCCGGTGATCGACAACGTGACGCCTGCCTTCGACGGACTGAAGGCGTGCTGCAACGTCAGCAGCAGCGGAAGGTACGCGCCGACCCCGGCGAAGGCGGCGCCGCCGAGTGCGCGGACCGCGACCACGGCAGGGAATCCCCGGCGCGCGGTGAACGTGCCCGCGGGCATCACGCGTACGGCCGACCGTCCGAGGACCGCGAGCGCGACGAGTACCGCCGTACCGGCAAGCACCGGATGCGCCTCGAGGTGGTCGCCCGCGACGGTCATCGAGAACAGTGCGACCGATGCGGCGAATGCCCAGGGGAGTGCGGCACGCCAGGCCTCCAGCTCGGCGGCGTCCACGGCCGTGCGTTCCGGTGCCGGTACGTCGGCGGACTGGCGCATCGCCGGGCGGAGCAGGAGCCAGCTCGGGACGAGTAATGCGACCGCGCCGAGGAAGACCCAGCGCCAGCCGAACTGTTCCGTGACGACACCGGTCAGCACCGGCCCGAGTACCGACGGCAGGATCCACATCGCGGCGAACAACGAGAACATCCGCGGCCGCAGTACGGCGGGCAACGCCCGCGCGACCAGCACCATCAGCGATACGTCGAGCAGGGCCTCCGCGAGACCGCTGAGCAGCCGGCCGGCGATCACCATCGGCATCGCGGCCGCCGTACCGACGAGCAGCTGGGCGAGGGCGAACGAGATCGCGCCGGCCCGCAGCGTCGGGATCGGGCCGCGGCGGTCGGACCAGAGGCCGGCGACCGCGAGCGAGATCAGGTAGCTGGCGTTCGGGGCCGCGTTCGCGAGCCCGAAGCTGCCGAGCGCGTCGAACTCGCGGACCATCGTCGGCAGCGCCGTACCGACCGCGCGGTTCTCGAACGCGCCGAGCGTGACCAGGCCGATCACCCCGAGCACCAGCGGGAGATGCTGTCCGGTGAAGAGCTTGGCGCGGGCCTCGGTGACGGTCATGCCCGCTATCGTCGAAGTTCAAGTGAGGTTCAAGTCAAGCGATTGCCCGGGAGCCGGAAGATCAGCACCAGGACGCGCAGTACCAGGACCGCGCAGATCACCAGCAGGTTGTAGCCGAACAGCTGGTACAGCGACATCGTCGCGGTGATCCTCGGGCCGCCGGAGGTGCCGAGCAGGAGTACCGCCATGATGCCCGCGGTCGCGCCGAGGATCACGAGCAG
This sequence comes from Kribbella sp., assembly GCF_035655035.1. Taxonomy (GTDB): domain Bacteria; phylum Actinomycetota; class Actinomycetes; order Propionibacteriales; family Kribbellaceae; genus Kribbella. Next base: position 24,970 of record NZ_DASRVN010000502.1, read on the forward strand.
GACCTGGTGGAGGAGTGCGGTGACGTGCCGGCGGTCGCGTTCGTCGGCGAGCAGCCGGACGTTGACGCCGAGCCGGCCGCTCTCCGCGGCAGCGGCGATCCGGTCGATCCGGCGCGGGAGGCGGCGCAGCATCGGGAGCAGTTGGGCGAGTTCTTCGGTCGCGGTCCGGCGGAGCGAGTCCGGGGCGAGCCGGTCGATGACGTGCGCACCGGCGAACTGGCGTGACGCCGCGACCAGGTCGAAGCCGGGGGAGATCCGGGAGATCGTGCCCTCGATGGTGGCCAGCGCCCGGAAGACGGCGGCGACCTCCGGCGGTACGCCGAGTTCGTGCGAGATGATGATCTTGAACAGGTCGTTGAACATCGCCGGGCCGAGCGTGACACCCGCGCCCAGGTACTTCGTCATGAACTGGCCGACGGCGCGTTCCAGGGAACGTTCGTCGATCACGTCGGGGCGGTAGACGATCTCGAGCAGCGCGTCGGTGGCCGCTACCGGGTCGCCGTGGTCGATGGCGAGCAGAAACCGTTGCAGCGCCTCGCGGGTGGCCGGGTCGAGGCGGCCGACCGAGCCGAGGTCGAGCATGCCGATCCGGCCGTCGGTGAGCAGCAGGAAGTTGCCCGGGTGCGGGTCCGCGTGGAAGACGCCGTCGATCGCCACCTGCCCGAGCAGGCAGTTGAACAGCGTCCGGCCGAGACGGGCCGGGTCCAGGCCACGGTCGGCGATCGCCCGCTGGGCGTTGCCCAGGCCGATGCCGTCGAGGCGCTGCATGGTGAGGACACGGCGGGTACTGCGTTCCGGATAGAGCCGCGGTACGACGAGGTCGTTGCTGGCAGCAATGGAACGGCCGGCCGCGACGGTGGTCATGTTGCCGGCCTCGACGGTGAAGTCGAGCTCCTCGCGCATCGCGTCCGCGAACCCGTCGGCGAGCGCCCGGACACCCATCGCACGCCCCCAGTCGGTATTCCGTTCCAGCAGCCGCGCCAGCCGTCGCACGATATCGAGATCCCGATCCACCAACCCCGCGATCCCCGGCCGCTGCACCTTCACCACCACGTCGGAATCGTCGAGCAGCCTGGCGGTGTAGACCTGGGCGACGGAGGCGGCGGCCAGTGGTGTGGTGTCGAAGGCGGCGTACAGGTGGTTGAGCGGGGCGCCTAGTTCCTCGGTGAGGACCTGTTCGATCCCTGGCCAGGGAGCGGGCGTGACCTGGTCCTGGAGGCGGCTCAGTTCGGTGGCGACCGAGGGCGGGATGATGTCGCTGCGGGTGGAGAGGACCTGGCCGAGCTTGACGAACGTGACGCCGGCCTCGTCGAGGGCGAGCCGGAGGGAGCGGGCGAGTTCCGCCTGGCCGGCGGCGTTCTCGCGGCCGGGGCGGCGGCGACCGCGCAGGTACGGGCCGAGGCCGTGCTTGATCGCGATCCGGAGGATCTGCAGGTACCGCCGGGTGCGCGCGATCCGACCGCTGAGGTCGCGCCGCAGATCGCGTGCCCGCGGCAACGAACCCGTCGGCACCAGCGCCTCCGCGAGTACCAGGAACACCAGCCCCGCGAGCATCGAGACCACCGCGATCAGCACCATGTACGCGACCGCGGCACCCATCGACCCGGTCCACGACGCCGTACCGACCATCGCCACCGCCAGCGGCCCGGAAACGCTCAGCGTGATCAGCGCACCGACCGTCAGCCGCCCGAACCCGAACCGCACCCCGAGCAGCCGCTGCGCGATCGGCACGAAGATCACCATGAACAGGACCAGGTTGGTCAGCCGCAACACGTCCATGCCCCGAACCCTAGGCGCCGGGCGCGGCCGGGCGGCTCCCCCACGCGAGGGGTTGCCCCCTGACCTGGAGGGTTGGGCACAAACGGCGAGCCCCTGGCTCCGGATGGGCCAGGGGCTCGGCGTACTGCGGTGGTACTGCGGTCGTACGGCGGGGTCAGGCGCGGCGGCGGATCTTGTTGCCGAGCCAGACCAGCGGGTCGTACTTGCGGTCGGCGACCCGTTCCTTCATCGGGATCAGCGCGTTGTCGGTGATCTTGATGTGTTCGGGGCAGACCTCGGTGCAGCACTTGGTGATGTTGCAGAAGCCGAGGCCGTGCTGCTCCTGGGCCGCGTCCTTGCGGTCGGCGGCGTCCAGCGGGTGCATGTCCAGCTCGGCGATCCGCATCAGGAACCGCGGACCGGAGAAGTTCTCCTTGTTCTCCTCGTGGTCCCGGATCACGTGGCAGGTGTTCTGGCACAGGAAGCACTCGATGCACTTGCGGAACTCCTGCGAGCG
>NZ_DASRVN010000503.1:0-5740 GCF_035655035.1 Kribbella sp.
GCGCCGTACGTCGGGAAGATCTGTGCGCCGATCGCGCTGAACGACGGGCCGGACGCCGCGCAGGAGGCGCTGATCGCGATCTTCCGCGGGCTGCGCGGCCTGGAGAACCCGGCGGCGTTGTACGGCTGGGCGCGCGCGATCGCGGTCCGCGAGGCGGTCCGGGTCGCGCGCCGTGGGCAGCGCCAGCAGCCGGCCGAGCTGGCGGAACTACCCTCCCGCGACGACCCGCAGCTGGTCGTCGACGTACAGGACGTGCTGCGGCGGCTCTCACCGGAGCACCGCGCGGTCCTGGTACTGCGGGACCTCGAAGGAATGGACGAACAGGCCGCGGCCGCGGTGCTCGACCTCCCGGCGGGTACGGCGAAGTCGCGGCTGCACCGAGCGCGTGCGAGCTTCCGGAAGGCGTGGAGATCATGAACTGGCCACAGATCGAGCTGACCGACGTCGAGCGGTTCCGCGCGCTCGCCGCGGGCGTACCGGGCGCCGCCGTGACCGAACGCGTGCTGCCCGGCGAACCCGACCGGGTGAAGGCGATGCTGACGGATCTCGAGGTGTTCGCGGAGATCCAGGCCGACCTGGTCTCGGTCACGCTCGAGCAGCGCGACGGCGATCACGTCGTCGTACTGGCCAAGGGCGCCAGGGGGCAACGCGCACGGTTGGAAGGTCAGCTCCGCCCTGGGTGGTGCTGGCTGCAGAGCCGCTTCCTCATCATCGGTATGGCCGCCGCAGCCGAGCCTGGCGGCGGTACGCGCGTCGCACTGACCGGTGGGATCCGCGTACCGGGACGGGCCGCGATCTTGTCGCTCGGTGTCCGCCGGGAGAGTAAGAAGACGCTGGACCGGCTGGAGGACCTTCTTACGAGCTGAGGACGCCGGACGGGAGTGCGGCGAGCAGGGCGTCCGCGTGGCGGCGGTAGCCCAGGTTGTTCGGGTGGAACGCGTCAGGCGCGAGCATGCCGCGCCACGGCGGCCGTGCGTACCGCGACACCTCGGCGACCGGCAGGCCGCGGGACGTGGCCGTGTTGCTGATCAGCTGGTTGATGCCGGACACGTACGGGCTCACAGCGCCCCCGATCCGCCAGAGCCGGTCCGGCACAGTCAGGTCCATCACCACCGAGGAGGAGGGCAGCCGGTCGATCACCTGGCGCAGGTGGTCCCGGAACCGCTTCGGCGGCGTGGCGAGGATGTCGTTGTTGCCGATGCCGCAAGTGACCAGTGTCGGCTTCACGCCGTCCAGCAATGGCAGCTGGTCTTCCAGGACGTGCCTGGTCTGCGCACCGGACATCGACAGGTTCAGCACACGCCAGGGCGTTCCCTTGCGACGTAGCGCGTTCAGTACTTGCCCGACGTACCCGTGCAGTGGTGACGACGCTCCCAGACCCTGTGCGGTCGAGTCACCCAGTACGACCCACAACGGCCCGTCACCGGCCAGCGCGTTCGTGTTCTGCCGGGTCCAGTAGTCCGCATAGGTCCGCGCCTGTACGTCGACGTACGCGACACCGTCCACCCAACGCTGGACGGCCAGCCGGGAACTGGTCCGCTCAGCCTCGCCCCAGCGCATGATGGCGCGGTGCAGCGCGCCGATAGGTGTGGTCAACTTCGGTCCCCCAACAGGTGAACAGCAGGTGACCGAAGAATGTACAGGCGGAAGGTTAACGACTTTCAGAGCGCGCGCAGCAGGACCAGGCAGCGTGGTGCGAGCGGCACGGTCGCACCGGCCTCCACCTCGGTCACCATGCTGTTGCTGGTGTCCAGCACCACCTCGTACGCCGGCGCCCAGGAGGCGTCCGGTACGACGACGTTCCGGATCTCCGGTGTCGCGTTCAGCGCGAGCAGGAACGAGCTGTCGGTGAGCGCGTTGCCTTCCGCGTCGGTCGCCCGCAACGCGTCGCCGCGCAGGAACATCCCGATCGTCCGCAGGTTCCCGTCGAACCAGTCCGCGTCGGTCATCTCGCCACCGTGCGGCGCGATCCACGACAGGTCCTTGCGGCCGCCCGGTACGTCCGGCTGCCCGGAGAAGTAGTGCCACTGCCGCAGCGCGGGATGCGCCGCCCGCAGCTTGATGAGCTTCTTGGTCAGGTCGAGGTGCTCGGACCAGGTGTCCGGCAGCGACCAGTCGAACCAGGAGATCTCGTCGTCCTGGCAGTACGCGTTGTTGTTGCCGAGCTGGGTCCGCCCGCACTCGTCGCCGGCGGTGATCATCGGTACGCCGGTGGACAGGATCAGCGTCGACATCAGGTTCGCCATCTGCCGCTTGCGCAGCGCGATCACCCCGGCGTCGCCGGTCTCGCCCTCGGCGCCGCAGTTCCACGAGCGGTTGTCGTCGGTGCCGTCCCGGTTGTCCTCGTGGTTCGCCTCGTTGTGCTTGTGGTCGTAGCTGACCAGGTCCCGCAGCGTGAACCCGTCGTGCGCGGTGACGAAGTTGATCGAGGCGTACGGGTACCGGCCGTCGTCGCCGTACAGGTCACTGGACCCGGAGAGCCGGTACGCGAGGTCCTTGACGCCGTCGGAGGTGTTCCGCCAGACGTCGCGGACGCTGTCGCGGAACTTGCCGTTCCACTCCGACCACGGCGTACCGAAGTTGCCGACCTGGTAGCCGAACGGGCCGACGTCCCACGGCTCGGCGATCAGCTTCACCCGGCCGAGCACCGGGTCGGCCGCGACCTCGGCGAGGAACGGGTGGTCCGGGATGTCGACCTCGTGCCGCTCGTTGCGGACCAGCGTCACGGCCAGGTCGAACCGGAACCCGTCGACGCCCATCTCCTCCACCCAGTAGCGCAGCGAGTCCATCACCAGCCGCCGTACCTGCGGGTGCGAGGTGTCGACCGAGTTGCCGGTACCGGTGACGTCGTACATCGCGGCGCCCTGGCCGAGCCGGTAGTACGCGCGGTTGTCGATGCCGCGGAAGCTCAGCGTCGGCCCGTCGAAGCCGCCCTCGGCCGTGTGGTTGTAGACCACGTCCAGGATCACTTCGATGCCCGCGGCATGGAACGCGGCGACCATCGCCTTGAACTCGCCGACCTGCTCACCCCGCGATCCCGAGGACGAGTACGGCGCGTGCGGCGCGAAGAAGCCGAGCGTGTTGTAGCCCCAGTAGTTCGGCAGGCCGCGCGCCGCGATCGACGGCTCGGTGAGGAAGTGGTGGATCGGCAACAACTCCACCGAGGTGACACCGAGCTCGGTCAGATACTTGATCACCGACGGGTGCGCGAGCCCGGCGTACGTCCCGCGCTGCTGCTCGGGCACGTCCGGGTGCAGCTTCGTGAACCCCTTCGTGTGCAGCTCGTAGATGACGGTCTCACCCCAGTGCACCGGCTTGCTGATCGGCGGCGGCGGCGCCGACTCCGCGACCACCACCCCCACCGGAACATGTCCCGCGGAGTCACCGTCCGACGAGTCGTAGATCAGCGGACTCCCGTAGTCGAGCTCGCCGTCGATGGCCCGCGCGTACGGGTCGAGCACCAGCTTCGACGGATCGAACCGCAACCCGTGCGACGGATCGAACGGCCCGTGCACCCGGTACCCGTACCGCTGCCCGGCCCCGACCCCCGGCACGAACCCGGTCCAGAACTCACCCGTGTGCGTCAGGTCGAAGTTCCGCTGCCCACCGTCGTCCCCGACCAACGCCAACTCGACCCGCTCCGCCGCCGGAGCCCACAAAGTGAACGTGGTCCCATCGGTCTGGACCACAGCACCTGGCCGCGGACCGGTCTCGGTGGACAGGTCCGGAGCGCTCGGGGCAGCGGTCGCTTCTTTCACCGGGACATTCTGCACAGGTCGGGGGAAGTTCACGATAGTGAGGTGGTTGTGTTCGTGAGACGGTGGTTGCGAACGTCTGTGCGCAGTGATACGCAAGGATCGTTCGTAATTTACCCACCTCTGCCTCAGGGGAACACATGTCGGAAGAGTTGGCCGGTCTGACCGTTGGTCTGATCGGCGCGGGCAACATCTCACACGTCCATGCCGCGTCCTGGAAGGCCGTCGGCGCGCGGGTGCTGGTGTATTCGCTGGAGGGCGCCGAGGCGCTGGCCGAGCAGTACGGGCTGGAGGTCGTACCGTCGCTGGACGCGGTGCTGGCCGCGGCCGAGTTCGTCGACATCGTCACGCCGTCGGCGACCCACAAGGAGATCACGCTGGCCGCGATCAAGGCCGGGAAGAACGTGATCTGCGAGAAGCCGCTGACGCTCACCGCGGCGGATTCGCACGAGGTCATCGACGCGGCGGAGGCGGCCGGCGTGCGGCTGTACCCGGCGCACGTGGTGCGGTACTTCCCGGCGTACAAGGCGGCGTACGACGCGATCCGGGCCGGGCGGATCGGTGACGTCGCGGTCGCCCGGTTCTACCGGCAGGCGTCGTCGCCGGCCGGCGCGGGCTGGTACCGCGAGGTGGCCCGGTCGGGCGGCGTGATCATGGACCTGATGGTGCACGACCTCGACCAGGCCCGCTGGCTGTGCGGCGAGGTCAAGAGCGTGTACGCCGTGCAGAACCCGCCGACCGTCGACGGCATCAGCCCGGTGAACGTGGCCGCGCACGTGACGCTCACCCACGAGAACGGCGCGATCAGCCACTGCCGTGCGACCTGGGGAGCGACCGGTACGACGTTCCAGACCGGCTTCCAGGTGGCCGGTTCGAAGGGTGTGCTGAAGTTCAAGTCCGACGCCGACACCGGGTACAAGGACGAGCTGCAGGACTCCGAGGGCGGTGACCTGCTGATCCCGTCGTCGCTGGGGGAGAGCCCGTACCTGAGCCAGCTGCGCGAGCTGGCGATCGGCCTGCGCGGCGGGCCGGAGCCGCGGGTGCTGGCGTCCGACGGCGCGACGGCGGTCTACCTGGCCGAGGCGGCGCGCGCGTCGATGGAGTCGGGTCAGCCGATCGACATGAAGACCTTCGTCTCGACGGGAGCAGTGGCATGAGCCTCAAGGTTGCGATCGCGTCGTTCGCGCACGTGCATGCGGGGTCGTACGCGCATCTGCTCGGGTCGATGCCCGATGTCGAGGTGCTGTCCGCCGATCCCGATGGCGCATCCGCGCCGGACGCGGGCCCGCGCGGTGCGGAGCTTGCGAAGCTGTTCGGCGTTCCGTACGGCGACACGTACGACGAGCTGTTCGCGTGGGGCCCGGACGCGGTCGTGGTGACGTCCGAGAACGCGGGCCACCGCGAGCTGGTGGAGCGGGCCGCGGCGGTCGGTGCGCACGTACTGTGCGAGAAGCCGCTGGCTACGCAGGTCGCCGACGGCGAGGCGATGCTCGCCGCGTGTGAGGCGGCCGGGACGATCCTGATGATCGCGTACCCGGTCCGGTTCGCGCCGTCGTACCTGCAGCTGCGGGCGAACGTCGAGGCGGGCCGGCTCGGCGACGTGTTCGCCGTACTCGGGACGAACAACGGGAAGATCCCGTACGACGCGCGCCAGTGGTTCACCGACGCGGAGCTGGCCGGCGGGGGAGCGCTCGTCGACCACACCGTGCACTGCGCGGACCTGATCGACGGGCTGACCGGCGGCGCGTCCGCGACCCGGGTGTACGCCGCCGCGAACCGGATCCTGCACCAGGACAAGAACGTCGAGGTCGAGACCGGTGGGCTGGTCACGATCAACTACGACAACGGGCTGCTGGCAACGATCGACTGCTCCTGGAGCGTTCCGGACAACGGCGCGACCTGGGGCGGCGTGTCGCTGCAGGTCACCGGTACCAACGGCTCGGTCGAGATCGAACCGTTCCTCCCGCACGTGGGCGGGACGGACC
>NZ_DASRVN010000504.1:0-2700 GCF_035655035.1 Kribbella sp.
GTTCGGCGGCAAGGACGCGCTCTACGCCGCGGCCGCGCGGCGGTATCTGGAGCACCGGTCGCGGCCGATGTTCGACGAGCTGGCCGCGGACGGCCGCGGGCTGGTGGCGGTGCGCTCGTTCTTCGACAAGCTGCTGCGGCTGCGGCTCTCCGGGGAGTACGCCGGCTGGGGTTGCATGATGGCGAACGCGAACACCGAGAGCCCGCCGGACGCCGTACGGGCAGTGCTGTCCGAGCACCACGCCGTACTGCGTGACTCGCTGGCCGCCGCTCTGAACGTTGCGCAGGGCAACGGAGAGCTGCGGACCGGGACCGACGTCGCAGGTGCGGCGGAGCTGCTCACGCTGCTCGCCTACGCGATCAACTTGCGGTCGCGGTCCGGGGCGACCCGGGCACAGCTCAAGGCCGCCGTGACCACCGCGTTGTCCGCCCTCGCCGCCTAGGCCGTCCAGACCCGCGGGTCCGGACCCTTGGGGACGATGCCGGTCGGGTTGATGTTGTCGTGGGTGACGTAGTAGTGCCGCTTGATCTGGTCGAAGTCGACGGTCTCGCCGAAGCCCGGGTGCTGGTACAGGCGGCGCGCGTACGCCCACAGGTTCGGGAACTCGGTCAGCTTCTGCCGGTTGCACTTGAAGTGCCCGTGATACACCGCATCGAAGCGGACCAGCGTCGTGAAGAGCCGGACGTCCACCTCGCGGAGCGTGTCACCGAGCAGGTACGGACGGTCCCGCAGGCGCTCCTCGAGTACGTCGAGACGCGCGAAGAGCACGTCGTACGCCGCCTCGTACGCCTCCTGGCTGGTCGCGAAGCCGCACCGGTACACGCCGTTGTTGACGTCGCGGTAGATCTCCTCGATCAGCTGGTCCATCTCGGCCCGGTCGTCCGGGATCAGCTTCGGGGCATCGGCCCGGTGGAAGTCCACCCACTCCGTGGAGAGATCGAGCGTGATCTGCGGGTAGTCGTTCGTGACCACCTGGCCGGTCAGCGTGTCGACGATCGCGGGCACGGTCACGCGGCCGTCGTACGCCGGATCGGTGCGCAGGTACGCCTCGGAGAGGAACGCGATGCCGAGCACCGGGTCGCGGCCGTCCGGGTCGAGGGTGAACCGCCAGCCACGCTCGTCACGGATCGGGTCGACGATGGCCAGACCGATCGCGTCCTCGAGGCCGAGCAGCCGGCGGACGATGACCGCCCGGTGCGCCCACGGGCAGGCCAGGCTGACGACCAGCCGGTACCGCCCCGCTTCGACCGGCCAGCGGCCCCGGTCGTCCGGACCCTCGCCGCGCTGCGCGGTGGAGTCCCTGCTGATCCGGCCGGTGAACCTGTTGCCCTGCCGCTTCCATTCGCCGGTCGACGACGTCTCCTGTACGAACTGTGCCCGGGTCATAGCGTTAAAACTACCCCCGGCTGGGAATTGCCTGAGCCTGTGGACGGTCACTGGCCGTGAGATGGCAGCGGACGTTACAGTCGTGCTGACATGGTCGTCCGGGACAACGGGGTCGCGGACGGTTCGCGCGGTACGACACACCGCGGCCCGCGTTCCCCGGCAACCGGTTTGCCGGGCAGAGTCTCAGGGATACTTGACCTCATGGCCCGCCCACGGAACAACCCAGGTGATCTCGCCGAGCTCCCCACCGAGCTCCGCACCGATCGCCCGAAGGGTGACCAGATCCGCGAGATTCTGGAGAACCTCACCCGCTCGCTGGCCGTCGGCACCGTGCTGCCGTCCGAGCGCGTCCTCGCCGAGCGGTTCGGCGTCGCCCGGATGACCGTCCGGCAGGAGGTCGACCGCGTCGTGGCCGAAGGGCTGGCCAACCGCCGCCCCGGCGGCGGCACCTTCGTCGCCGAGCCGCGCCCGTCCCGGATGCTCGCCTCCTCGTTCAGCCAGGACATGGCCAACCGCGGCATCCGCCCCGGCGCCAAGGTCCTCGAGCACCGCGTCGGCGCCGCCGACGAGCACCTCGCCCACGAGCTCGAGGAACCGATCGGCACCCCCGTCCTGCACCTCGTCCGCCTCCGCACCGCCGACGGCGACCCGATGGCGATCGAGCGCACCACCCTGTCCCTGCACCGCTACCCCGGCCTGGACGAGATCGACTTCACCGAGAAGTCCCTCTACACCGAGCTCTCCACCCGGTACGGCGTAACCCTCGGCATGGTCTCCGCCTCCATCGTCGCCGCCCCACCCGAGCCGGCCGACGCCGAACTACTGGAGATCGGCAGCACCACCCCCTGCCTGATCATCACCTCGGCCCCCCGCACCGCCTCCGACCAAGTCATCGAATTCGGCGTCTCCATCTACCGCTCCGACCGCTACGACATCACCGTCGCCTACCGCGCCACCTGAAACGCGAGGTAGTAGACCCCCAGCGTGCGACACCGGTGCGAACCAGCCCGGACCCGGCGTGCCTGGCGATCGCGTGGACGTTGCTGACAGCCGACGGGAGGCGGGAACGTGCTACGCAGCCGTGGGTGAGAGGTGAGCTGGCGTGGTCAGAGGTGGGGCGACTGACGGGCGAGCGCGACGAGCCCGTCCTAGCCCGTCCTAGCCCGTACCCGTAGCACCCGCAGCACCGGCAGTGATCGCGGCGCCGCCCGCGTCCGCTGGCAGCCCCCGCCCCCGGGCCAGCTGTACTGATCAGTCACGTTGGTTAGGCGGGTGATTGGTGGGTGTTTGTTGGTGGCGGTATGGGGTTTGTGG
>NZ_DASRVN010000505.1:0-7108 GCF_035655035.1 Kribbella sp.
GGCGGGCGGTGGGTGGTGGGGGAGGTGGCCGTGGTGGGACCTACTGTTGGTGGGATGACGGCTGGGGACGAGCGGCAGCGGGCGGTGATCAAGCGGGCGGCGGAGGTCCTGCCCGCGGACGAGCGGGTGCTGGGGGTGTACCTGATCGGCAGCTACGCCACCGGGTCCGCCGACCGGTTCAGCGACGTCGACGTACATCTGGTGGTCACCGACGACAGCACCGACTGGTACACGGAGCACTGGGACGACGTACTGCGGGAGCTCACCGGGCCGACCGTACTGGCGGACCGGCTGCCGGGGATGATCGGCGGGCTCGGGATCACGCCGGACTGGTTGCACGTGGATCTGATCGTGCATCCGCTGGCCGGGTTCGACCGGTTCCAGTACGACGGGGTGAAGGTGCTGTTCGACCGGGACGGGAGGTTGTTCCCGGAGGGCGACGTCGAGCCCAGGGGCGGCCGCCCGACTGAGCCGTACTGGCCGGCCGCTGCCGTGAACCTCTTCTTCTACTTCCTCGGCAACCTCGTCACCGTGCTCGGGCGGGACGAGCGGGTCGTCGCCAACCAGGGCATCGGCGCCGTCCGCGACCAGCTCGTGGCTCTCATGCTCGCCGAACGTGGCGTCCGCCGGACCAGCGGGGCCAAGCGCCTCAACGCGCTGCTGTCCGACGAGCAACGCGCCGTACTCGAGGCGATCCCGGCGGCCGGCACCGACCCGTCGGACATCGTCGCGGCCAACCTGTACATCTGCCGCGACTTCATCGCCCGCGGCACCGCACTGGCCGAGCTCACCGGCAACACCTGGCCGGCCGAGTTCGTCGACGCAACCCTGCAGCACCTCCGCAATCATTTCGGCGTCGACTTCTCCTGACGCCGGACCGCCCAGAATTGGTTGCCGCAGGCACGCATACCGGCGGCAACCAGCCGGGCTTCACTTCAGGTGGTAATTGGCGAAACGCGTCCTGAGGTCCTTCTTCGAGAACTTGCCGACCGACGTCTTCGGCACCTCGTCGATGAACTCGACCGCGTCCGGCAGCCACCACTTCGCGACCAGCGGTCGCAGGTACTCGAGGATCTCCTCACCGGTCACCGTCGAACCCTCCTGCAGCACGATGCACGCCAGCGGCCGCTCGTCCCACTTCGGATGCGGCACCCCGATGACGGCAGCCTCCTTCACCGCGGGATGCGCCATCAACAGGTTCTCCAGCTCGACCGAGCTGATCCACTCGCCGCCGGACTTCACCAGGTCCTTGGTCCGGTCAACGATCCGCACCGACCCGTACGCGTCGATCGCCGCGACGTCGCCGGTCTTCATCCAGCCGTCCTCGGTGTTCAGCTGGGCGCCGTCGTCGGGCCGGTAGTACTCCGCGGCGATCCACGGACCGCGCACCTGCAGCTCACCCGTCGCCTCGTCGTCCCAGGGCAGCGGCGTGATCGAACCCGGCTCGACGATCCGCACCTCGACGCCCGGCAACGGCAGCCCGGCCCGGGCCCGCAGGTGTGCCTGCTCCTCCTCGGGAAGGTCCTGGTTCCGTGCCGGGACATGGGACGCGGTCGCGACCGGGCTCGTCTCGGTCATCCCCCACGCCTGCAGGATCGGCCGGCCGAGCTTCTTCCGGAATGCCTCCGAGAGCGCCTCCGGTACGGCGGAACCGCCACACGGGATCCGCCGCAGCTTCGGCAACTCGACCCCGTCGAGCAGCGGCAGCAGCCCCTGCCAGATCGTCGGTACGCCGGCCGACAGCGTCACCTCCTGCTCCACCAGCAGCTTGAGGATCCCCTGCGGGCTCATGTCCGGCCCCGGGAACACCAGCGACGCGCCGGCCATCGGCGCCGCATGCGCGAGGCCCCATGCGTTGGCGTGGAACATCGGCACCACCGGCATCACCGTGTCCGTCTCGGCCAGCCCGATGCCGGCGTTGGTCAGCACACCGATCGAGTGCAGCCAGGTCGACCGATGTGAGTAGACGACGCCCTTCGGGTTGCCCGTCGTACCGCTCGTATAACACATCGCGGCGGCCTGGTTCTCGTCCTCGACGTGGAACTCCACCGGCGCCGCGGCGGCCAGCAGCTCCTCGTAGTCGTGGAACCGCGGGTCGTCCGGGATCTCCGCCGCAGTCGGTGCGCCGGACGGCAGGTCGTCCATCACGACCACGTGTCTGAGCTGCGGGAGGCGCTCGAGCAGCGGCAGGAACAGCCCCAGCAACGAACGGTCGACGAACACCACCTCGTCCTCGGCATGGTTCGCGATGTACACGACCTGGTCCGGGAAGAGTCTGATGTTCAGCGTGTGCAGCACCCGGCCGGTGCAGGGCGCGGCGAAGTACAGCTCGAGGTGGCGTCCCGAATTCCACGCGAACGTCGCGACGCGGCCGTCGGCGGTGATCCCGAGCGTGTCCAGCACCCCACCCAGGCGTCTGGTCCGATCGGCCCACTCGCCGTACGTCAGTTTGGTCGGCGCCGGGCCGCCCGTGTAGACGGTCTTGTCCGGATAGAACTGCTCGGCCCGCCGGAAGATCGTGTCCAGCGACAGCTGGTAACTCTGCATCAGACCCTTCATGAAGCCACTGTGCCAGCCGCGGTGTGCCTTGACCATGACCTCGACCGGACTTTCTCCGGCACTCTTCCGGAACTGGAGCCGCAGGCAACAACAACCGGCGACACCCCGGAACCAATAGATGACACGACATACATGTCGTGTAATATGTCGGCCATGAAGGTTGTCGAGGAGTTTCGCTATCTCGTGCTGGCGATCCAGCGCGAGGGCAATCGGCTGCTCGCCGCCGAGCTGCGCCCGCTGGGCATCACGCCTTCCCAGGCAGAGGTTCTGCGGGTGCTCCGCGACCACGGGCCGATGACGCTGAACGCGCTCGGCGGGTTGCTGGTCTGCGAGACCGGCAACAGCCCGAGCCGGCTCGTCGATCGTTTGGTCGCCCAAGGACTGGTCGCGCGCGGCATCGACCAGGTCGACCGGCGCTACCTCACGCTCAGCCTGACACCGAAGGGCCGGGCACTGCACCGCCGCATCGTCACCGCGGAGAACCGGTTGCACCGCACCATGCACGACCGTCTCGCCGGGCAGGCGCTCGACGAGACCATCAGCACGCTCCGCTTGCTCGCCGACGCCTTCCCGACCGGTGCCGCACTGGCCCGCCGCCGGGGTCCCGAACTCGCCCACCAGGAGAACTAGTCATGGAACAGGCCACCGAGACCATCCACGCCGGCCAGGCGGCGATCCGGCAGGTGCTGCTGGACGCCCTCGGCCTGCCGGAGTGGAACGAGGCGTTCCTCGCCATCGACGGCCCCCGCGAAACCAACCCGGGCACGCGGTACGCGCTCCGTGTACGCCCCGGCTTCACCGGCGAGCTGCAGTACACGGTGGTCGAGACGGACCGGGTCGAGATCGTCTGGCAGGTCCCGGGTTTCCGCGAGGTCGGCACCTGGACGATCGGGGAGGACAGCCGGGTCACGCACACGTTCGAGCAGTCCGGCCCACTCGCGACCGTCCTGCGCCCGGCGTACCGCAACATCGCGACCATCCGCCTGGCCCGCCTCGCGAACCGCATTCGCCAGATGCAGCTGGCGCACACCGCCTAGGCTCAGCCCATGCTGACGGAAATCCGCGACACCAGACTGTACGTCGACAGTCCGACCCTCTCACCGGTCCGGGACATGGTGCTGGCGACCGAGACCTGCAGCTTCCCGCGGACACCGAGCTGGCCGACGAGTTCCACCAGCGGTCGGGTCAGTTCTCCGAGCAGATCACCAGCTCGAGCAGCTTCGGCGACCAGGTGCTGCCGTACTTCAGTCAGCTCACCCAGCCGGCGCTGCTGATCAAGGGCGAGTACGACCCGGCCACCAGCGCGGAGGAGATCGACCGGTTCCGCTCCGACGTACGGCAGGGCACCTATTGCTACGCGGCCGGCGTCGGGCACTTCATGCATGCGGAGCAGCCGGGCGCGTTTGCCCGGCAGGTCACCGAGTTCCTCAGCTGAGGGCGAGCGGGACGGCCCGCTTGTGCGCGGTACGGCGGTGGGTCGCGATGATCGTGCTCGCGGCCTTCTCGTCGACGTCCAGACCCTCGAGGAAGTCGTCGATCTCGTCGTACGTCACGCCCAGCACGGCCTCGTCCGGGACGCCCGGGTTGTTCGTCTCCAGGTCCGCGGTCGGGATCTTCCCGGTGATCTCCGGTGCCGCGCCGAGCCGTTCGCCGACCGCACGGACGCGCCGCTTGGTCAGACCGGACAGGGGCGTCAGGTCGCACGCGCCGTCGCCGTACTTGGTGAAGAACCCCATCACCGCTTCCGCCGCGTGGTCCGTGCCGACCACGAGACCGCCGCGGGCACCGGCCACCAGGTACTGCGCGACCATCCGCTGGCGGGCCTTGATGTTGCCGACATGGAAGTCCTCGCGGTCGCCGAGCCCGGCGTGCCGCACCGACTCGACCATGGCGTCGGTGGCCGGCTTCACGTCGACGATGAGCGTCTCGTCCGGCTTGATGAACTCGAGCGCGCGCCGCGCGTCCGCCTCGTCCGCCTGAACGCCGTACGGGAGCCGCATCGCGACGAACGTCGCCCGGCCGCCCTCCGCCCGTACCCGTTCCACGGCGAGCTGACAGAGCCGTCCCGCGGTGGAGGAGTCGACGCCGCCGCTGATTCCGAGCACGTACGCCGTCGCGCCCGTCCGCCGGAGCCGGTCGGCCAGGAACTCCACCCGGCGCTCGATCTCATCGTCGGCGTCGAACGCCGCGGGCACGCCGAGCTCGGCGATGATCAGTTCCTGCAGGTAACGGCTCTCGGGGTTCAATCCGGCTCCTCCGACGCGGCCTGAACATGAGGATTCCCCGCGCACCCGGAAGAGCTCACTTACCCTTGCTGCCTTCCGGCCCTGGGGGGATTGGGCGAGATACCGCCACGCGGGGAACCGGAAACGAGTGTACGGGATAGCCCTCCGCAACCGGGAATCGGACTCCCACCCTCGGCACATGACGGCTCTGGGGGCAGCAAGGATCCGGCAGGTCGAACGCACCGAGATCCTGGACAGCGGTTCGACTTCACTGAGGCCGGGCGGGCCGTCTGCGACGTACCGCGCTCGCTCTGAGCGAACAGGGGTGCGGATCGGGCGACCGAGGTTCACTCTTGTTGGGTGACGGATCATCATTTTGGGCGGTTCGGGATCACCACGGGACTGGACGGCAGCGCGGAGGCGGTGGCCGCGGCGCGGGCGGCCGAGGAGCTCGGGTGGCCGGTGATCTGGTTGTCCGGTGGGCCGCTGCCTGGGCTGCAGGCGATCACCGACCTCGTGGACGCAACGACGACGATCAAGTTCGTGAGCGGGATCTTGGCGGTGGTGAAGTACAGCGCGGCCGATGTGAGCGCGACGTACGCCGCCTTGGAGGCCGCTGCACCGGGTCGCTTCACTGTCGGTCTGGGTGGAGCGCACGGCTCCAAGCCGATTGCCACGCTCAACGCTTACCTGGACGAGCTCGACGTACCTGTAGAACGCCGGGTGCTCGCTGCGCTCGGCCCGCGGATGCTCCAGCTCGCCGGCGAGCGCTCTGCCGGTGCGTACCCGTTCCTGACCAGTGCGGCGTACTCCGCCGAGGCGAGGAAGGTCTTAGGCCCGGACAAGCTCCTGGCCGTCAGCCACCTCGTAGTACTCGAGACTGACGCGGACAGAGCCCGCACTATCGCCAGGAACACGATCAGCTTCTTCACAACGATCCCTGGGTACGTCGCTTCGCTGAAGCGCCAGGGGTTCAGCCAGAGCGACCTGTCCGAACTCCCAGACCACATGGTCGATGCCCTAGCCGCGTGGGGCAGCCCCACCGACATCAAGGCCAAGCTCACAGAACACCTTGACGCAGGCGCCGACCACGTAGCAGTCAACGTCATCACCGGCGAGACCGGTCCGCAGCCAATAGAACAGTGGCGGACGCTGGCGCCAGTACTACTCGACTAGCTGCTTCTCGTAGAGGCGCGCGGCCGACTC
This sequence comes from Kribbella sp., assembly GCF_035655035.1. GTDB lineage: Bacteria > Actinomycetota > Actinomycetes > Propionibacteriales > Kribbellaceae > Kribbella. The sequence goes on from NZ_DASRVN010000505.1 coordinate 5,991, forward strand.
AAGCTTGTCGTACCTGTACGGGCGTACCTCACCGGTCGCCACGAACCCCTGCCGCTGCCAGAATCCGGTCGCGACCTGCGCGTTGGTGTCGACCACAGCCAGGCGCATCGTCCGCACCTCAGGCCAGGTGCTCTCGACGTACCGCTCAACCAGGCCGTACGTCGTACTGCCGTAGCCGCGCGCCTGCTGCTGCCCATGGATCTGGAGCAGCCCGATGAACGCAGTACCGTCCTTCGGGTATCCCCTGAGCAGGTCGACGACAGCCACGAGCCCCTGCCCGTCAAACGCCCCCAGCACCACCTTCGCGCCCTCCGCCAGCCCCTCCGGCCGCATCATCAACAGACTCTGCGCATCCGCCGCCCCCGGCGGATACCCGGTGATCCGCTCCGTGTACCCCGGGTCCGACTCGATCAGCCCCTGCACCGCATCCACGTCCCCGGGCCCGATCACCCGCAACACCAACTCGTCCACGCCCGCGACCCTAACCCGCGCCCCGATTTCGGATTCCCCACCACCGCCCGGTATCCTCTCCGCTTGGAGGATTCGCCTAGAGGCCTAGGGCGCACGCTTGGAAAGCGTGTTGGGGGCAACCCCTCACGAGTTCGAATCTCGTATCCTCCGCCAGGTTGAAGGCCCGGACTGCTGTGTAGCGTCCGGGTCTTTGGCGTTTAGCGGAGGTGGGTGAGGGCTTGGCTGAGGAAGGCGTCTCGGCGGGTGGTGGCTGTGGGGCTGTAGAGGGTGGTTGGGGTGTTGAGGGCGGCTACTGCGTCCCAGTAGGGGACGTGGGTGGCTGGGCGGCCGGAGGCTTGTTGCCAGCCGGTTAGGGCGTGGGCGGGGGCGTATGGGCCGAAGGTGATGGCGGCTTGTTTGCGGAGTTCGGAGAGGTCTACTCCGGGAGCGCCTACGCCGGCGGTTTTCCAGTCGATCAGGGCTGAGACGGTGTTGGCGGACCAGACGAGGTTGCCGGGCCAGACGTCGCCGTGGAGGAAGACCGAGGGTTCGGTCGGGCGGCCGTGGGCGCGTACTAGGTTGTCGGCCTCGTCCAGCAGGGGTGTGGTTGGCATCCGGCCGGTCCGGCGGTCCGTGGCGAAGTCGTCGACGGCGATGGGGCGCGGGCG
>NZ_DASRVN010000506.1:0-3772 GCF_035655035.1 Kribbella sp.
GTGAACGCGTACTGCGTGTCGGTGTCGACGTTCATCTTGATGACGCCGTTGTCGACCGCGGCCCGGATCTCCTCCAGCGTCGAGCCGGAACCACCGTGGAACACCAGGTCGAACGGGCGCTCCTTGCCGACCTTGGCGCCGACCTGGTCCTGGATCTCGGCCAGGATCTCCGGGCGCAGCTTGACCGAGCCCGGCTTGTAGACGCCGTGCACGTTGCCGAAGGTCAGCGCGGTCAGGTAGCGGCCGTTCTCGCCGGTACCGAGTGCCTCGACCGTGGCCAGGCCGTCCTCGACCGTGGTGTAGAGCTTCTCGTTGATCTCGTTGGCGACACCGTCCTCCTCGCCGCCGACGACGCCGACCTCGATCTCCAGGACGATCTTCGCCGCGGCCGCCTTGGCCAGCAGCTCCTTGGCGATCTCCAGGTTCTCGGTCAGCGGCACCGCCGAGCCGTCCCACATGTGCGACTGGAACAGCGGGTTCTCCCCGCGCTTGACGCGCTCGGCGGAGATCTCCAGCAGCGGCCGGACGAAGCCGTCCAGCTTGTCCTTCGGGCAGTGGTCGGTGTGCAGCGCGATGTTCACCGGGTAGTTCTTGGCGACCTCGTGCGCGTAGGCGGCCAGCGCCACGGAGCCGGACACCATGTTCTTCACGGTCGGCCCGGACAGGTAGTCCGCACCACCGGTGGAGACCTGGATGATGCCGTCCGAGCCCGCCTCGGCGAAACCGCGGATCGCGGCGTTCAGCGTCTGCGAGGAGCTGACATTGATGGCCGGGTAGGCGAAGCGGTTCTGCTTGGCCTTGTCCAGCATCTCGGCGTAGACCTCAGGGGTTGCAATAGGCATGTCTCGCGGTACTCCTCACAACACTGTTCTTGTGGGTTCAGCTCCAGTATTGCCGCCGGGCACTTCATCGTGACCGGCGGCCCACCTGGCGAACCGGCCCGGTGGCCGGGGAGCGATCGCCAGGGATGCAGACCAGTTGGTGAACAGGATCGATCCAGTTCATGGCTTCCCGGTGTCCTCCGGGGACGGAGGGCGCACCGGCGTCGGTCAGGCGGACCCGGTTCGCGGGCCGCGCGGAGTCAGGGCCATGTGCAGCCGGTAGCGGTCGGCGCGGTACGCCGACCAGGACAGCTCGACGACCTTGCGGCCGGCGAACGTGGTGCGCTCGAGGACCAGCAGGGGTGCCCGCCGGGCCACGCCGAGCACCCGGGCGACGTGACCGTCGGCGTTGTCCGCCCGGACGGTCTGCTCACCGGAGGTGACGACGACGTCGTACTCACTCGCGAAGACGTCGTACAGGGTGCCGAGCTCGCGGCCGAGCAGGCCGGGGAAGAGCGCGGACGGGTAGTAGCCGACCTCGTACGCCATCGGCGAGGCGTCGGCGGTCCGGAGCCGTTCGACCCGGATCACCTTCGTACCCTTGGCGACGCGCAGGCCCTTGGCGGTCTCGTCGGAGGCCTCGATCTCGCTCGCCGACAGCACCACGGTCCCGGGCTCGAGCCCGCGGGCCCGCATCTCCCGGGAGAACGAGGTCAGGTGCAACTGAGAGTCGACTTGAGGGCCCGTGACGAAGGTCCCCTTGCCGTGCACCCGTTCCAGGGCGCCGGACTCGACCAGGTCGCTGATCGCCTGCCGGACAGTCACCCGGGAGACGTTCAGTTTGTCAACCAGTGCGCGCTCGGAGGGGATCGGGTCCCCGGGATGCAGCTCGACGTCGATCAGCCGTTCCAGCACCGATCGGACCTGGGCCCGCTTGGTCGCCACCATGGAATCTCGATCCTCCAGACCTGGACGGACCTCGGGGGTGCCCCGGGGCGCCGCTCACTGCTATCGTGCGCAGCATACCTGTTAAGACCAGATAGGACCAGTGATCGTAGTGGTGTCTGTCCCCGCTCCGGAAACCCAGATGGCGCGCGAGATCGCCGAGCAGCCGGCCGCGCTGGCGGCGACGTTCGAGCACGTGCTGCCGCTGCGGCACGACATCACCCGGCTGGCCGCCGGACGCCGGAACGTGATCTTCGTGGCCCGCGGCTCCTCCGACAACGCGGGCGTCTACGGCCGGTACCTGACCGAGATCCACGCCGGCCGGCAGGCGTCGCTGGCCGCGCCGTCGGTGGCCACGCTGTACGGCGCGAACCTCGACCTCTCGAACTCGCTGGTCGTCGCTGTCAGCCAATCGGGTGCCACCCAGGAGATCGTCGACACGGCCGAATGGGCCAAGCGCAACGGCGCCGCGATCGTCGGCATCACGAACGACGGCAACAGCCCGCTCGCGTCGACGGCCGACGTCACGCTGGTCACGCAGGCGGGCAAGGAGCTCGCCGTACCGGCCACCAAGACGTACACCACCCAGCTGGCCGCGATCACGGTCGCGGTGGACGCGCTGGCGCCGCGACCAGGAATGCTGGACGCGGACATTGCCCGGGTTCCGGACGCGGCGACCAAGATGCTGTCCGGGTCCGTCGAAGCGGCGGCGGATCTGCTGACCGGAGCGCACGACGTGCTCGCGAGCGGACGGGGGCTGACGTTCGGCACCACGCTCGAGGTGGCGCTGAAGCTCGAGGAGACCTGCTTGCAGCCGGTTCGCGGACTCTCGTACGCCGACCTCAAGCACGGTCCGATCGCGGTCGTCGACTCCGACCTGGTGACGATCCTGGTCGCGGCCGGCGAAGGCCCCGCACTGCCCGGCATGACCGAGCTGGCCGGCCTGGTCCGGGAGAAGGGCAGCAAGATCCTCGGCATCGGCGGCGACCCGACGTTCGCGTCCCGCTGCGATGTGAACCTGGCGGGCCCGGACCTCCCCGAGACGCTCGCGCCGCTCGCACTGGTCATCCCCGCCCAGCGCGCCATCGAGCTCCTGGCCCGCAAGCTCGGCCTCGACCCGGACGCGCCCCGCGGCCTCCGCAAGATCACCCAGACCGACTGAACAAAGTGCTCACTCGGTGAGCACTTTGGCTGGAATCGTGGTGGTCGTCAACCAGGAAGACCTGCGAGAGGACCACCACGATGTTGCGAGGACTTGCCACCGTCAGCTTCTACGCCGCCGACGTCAAAGCAGCGCGGGACTGGTACGAGAAGGTGCTGGGCGTCGAGGCGTACTACGCCGTGCCGAGCGCGGAGGACCCGGCGTACGTCGAGTTCCGGCTCGGGGACCTGCAGGCCGAACTGGGGATCATCGATGCCAAGTACGCGACCCATCAGGTCGGGGCGGCGGCCGGCGCGATCATGTACTGGCACGTCGACGACCTGGAGGCCACCCTCGCCCGGCTGCTCGAGCTGGGGGCGACCGTCAACGAGGGCATCGTTGAGCGAGGCAACAACACGGGCTTCCGGACCGCCTCGGTCGTGGACCCGTTCGGCAACCTGCTCGGCATCATGACCAACCCGCACTACCTGCAGGTCCTCGAAGGGCTCAGAAGTCGATCCGCATGACGACTCGGCGATTGCCCGGCCGGCTCACCTCGGCGAATCCGGCGTCGGCGAACGTCGCGAGACTCCCCACCGATCCACCGTCCACCAGATCCGGATACCCCTCGATGGCACGCGCCCCACGTTCACGGGCGAACTCCACCGCGGCCGATGCCAGCAGCCGACTGATCCCCCGCCGCCGATACCCAACCCGAGTCACAAAACAGGTCACCGCCCACACCGAGCCGTCACCCTTGTCCTCGTCCCGCCCCAACCACGGAATCCGGTAGTCCCGAAGCAACCTCGCATACCCCACCCGCGGCGCCACCGCACACCACCCCACAGCCACCCCACCCTCCCCA
>NZ_DASRVN010000507.1:0-9260 GCF_035655035.1 Kribbella sp.
CTCGTCGAATCGCCGGGCCGCGACAGCGTGAGGATCGCCTGCTGGATCTCCGGCCGGGCGTTCAGCGCGTCCTCGATCGCGTACAGCCGGGCGGCGACCTCGGACTCGACATCGTTGCCGGTGACATCGACCGCGGCGACCAGGAAGATCCGGTCCGCGCCGACCCACTCCATGTGCAGGAAGGTGATCCGCTCGATGTCCTTGTGCTCGAGCAGCGCGCGCAGCACCCGGTTGCGGGCCAGCGGCGTCACCGCCTCGCCGGTGAGGAAGTCCATGTTCCGGCTGATCAGGAACAGCGCGACCACGCCGAGCAGGACACCGACGACGATCGATCCGGCCGCGTCCCAAGCGGCGTTGCCGGTGAGCTGATGCATCAGGATCGCGACCGTCGCGATCAGGATCCCGATCAGCGCCGACAGATCCTCGACGAACACGGCCCGCAGTACCGGATTGGACGTGAGCCGCACGTACCGCCACGGCCGCAGCATCCGCTCCAGCGCGCCGGCCTTGGTCTGCCGCAGCGCCTGCGCGAAGGAGATCCCCTCGAGTACGAACGAAACGCCGAGCACTGCGTACGCCCACCCGTACGACGTCGCTTCCGCCTCGCCGTGCTGCAGCGATTGGATACCGTGCCACACCGAGACCGCGGCACCGACCGTGAACAGGCCGAACGCCGCGAACATCGACCAGATGTACCCGACCCGGCCGTAGCCCAGCGGATGCGTCGGGTCGGCCGGCTTCTTCGCCCGCCGCTCCCCGACCAGCAGGAAGATCTCGTTGCCGGTGTCGGCCCAGGAGTGCGCCGACTCGGCCGCCATCGACGCCGATCCGGTGATTACCGCGACGACCGTCTTGGCGAGCGCGATCAGCAGGTTCGCGGCGAGCGCGACCAGCACTGTCAGGAGGCTCTCGCCGCCACCCTCGTCGTCCTCGGAGCTGCTCACCCTCAGACCATACTCAGCTGACCGCCTGTCCTCAGCTCACCGCCCGGATGATGCGTTGCTCGATCGCGCGCGCCACCGCGGCGACCCGGGTCTCCACCTCGAGCTTCGTGTAGATGTGCTGCAGGTGCGACTTGACCGTCGCCTCGCTCACGTACAGCCTCTTGGCCATCTCCCGGTTCGACTTGCCGGTGGCGAGCAGCCCGAGGATCTCCACCTCGCGCTCGGTCAGCGTCGGACCGGTACGCCGCACCAGCCGGGCCGCGACCACGGGAGCCAGCACAGTCTCCCCGCGGGCGGTGCCGCGGATCGCCCGGAACAGGTCCTCCGGCGGTGCGTCCTTCAGCAGATATCCGGACGCACCCGCGTCGATCGCGCCCATGATGTCGGCCTCGGTGTCGTACGTCGTCAGGATCAGCACGTACGGCGGCTCCGGCAGCGCGCGCAACCGTGCGGTCGCCTCCGCCCCGCCCGGGCCTGGTCCCAGGTTCAGGTCCATCAGCACCACGTCGGGGTGCACCGCCGCGACGAGCTGCTCGGCGCTGTGCGCGTCCGCCGCTTCGCCGACGACGGTCAGATCGTCCTGGCCGTCGACCAGCGACCGCACGCCGAACCGCACGACGGGATGGTCGTCGACCAGTGCCACCCGGATCATCCGTCCTCCGGGGCCTTCAGGGGGATCGAGGCGGCCAGCGCCGTACCGTCCCCCGGTTCACTCTCCAGCACGAGCGTTCCTCCCAGTTGTCTCAGCCGTTCACGGATTCCGGCCAGTCCGTGGCCGCGGTCGGAATCGATCTTGGCATGAGATCGCGGAAGGCCCCGGCCGTTATCCACAACGTCGAGGACGACCGCGTCCGGCTGGTAGGTGAGCGTCACGAAAGCCGCTTCCGCGTGTGCGTGTTCGAGCACGTTCGCCACTGCGCCGCGGGCTGTGCGGAGCAGCGCGGTCTCCACCTCCGAGTCCAGCGGCACCGGCGTTCCGTGCACCTGTACCTGGATGTTGAGATCGCTGTGCGCGGACAACCGCTCGCAGGTCTTACGCAGTGCGTCAGGCAGACCTGCAGCGAGCTCAGCGGGTGCCAGGCCGCGCACGACTCGCCTGGCTTCGTCCAGCCCGTCGCGTGCCGTGGCGGCTGCCTGCGCCGCGTGCTGCCGAGCAACGCCAGGCTTGTCGTCCCACTCGCGCTCTGCTGCCTGCAGCAACAGGTTGATGCTGGAGAAGCCCTGCGCCACGCTGTCGTGGATCTCTCGCGACAGCCTGGCCCGCTCGGCTATCACCCCGGCCTGGTGCTGAGCGTCGACAAGATCGCCCTGCGCCGCGTGCAGCTCGTCCAGCAACGCCTGTCTGGCCAGGGCGTCCCGCTCCAGCGCCCGATAGGCGCCCACGGCAAGCACTGCGATGCAGACCGGCCCGAGCACGATCGTCGGGTCCAGCCGGTCGGTCATCCAGGTCCACTGCACCACGGTGACCACTACCATGCCCGCCACGACGAGACAGGCGGGCCGGAACGACAGGATGCGCAAGGCAACGAAAGACAGCGGGACCGCACACCAGGCGAACGACGGCGCCAGCAGCACCAGCACGCACCACTCCACCACCAGCAACGCCAGCCAGACCCTGCTGGGCAACAGCCGGTACGCCCCGTACGTCGCCAGCAGCACCACTGCTCCGACGAGCACCCACGGACCGCGGTCGTTGAACCCGTGCCCGGTCAGGTAGCGCACGACTGATGCCAGCACAAGTACGACCAGCGCCGCGTGCAGCGCGGTCACCAGTCGGGTCGCGTGGCTCAGGATCGACGGTGTGTGCGCGGTAGACATGTTCAACCGATCGTAGGCCTGGTGCAGCGCTTCCGAATCATCCGTTCGGCTATTCGTTGATGGCCGAACATCCGTCGTGCGAGAGGGTGCCGCCGACGGAGGCTGGAGGCAGCTCGAAATCCCACCGACCGTTTGAGAGGCTCAGATGTCCGTCCGTTCGCTGTCCGCCACCCTCGCCCTGTCCGCCACTCTGCTCGGCGTCGGCGCCTCGACGGCGTTCGCGGCCCGTCCGAACACGTACGAGCTCCCCGGCGACCCCGGCGGCTCCAAGTTCGAGGGCATCGGGTACGACGCCCGTACCAAGAACTACTACGTCTCCGAGACCACCGGCGGCGAGATCCACCGCGGCCAGGTCAACTCCCCCGCCGCGACCGAGTGGCTGAAGGGCGACGGCACCGACGGCCGCTGGACCGCCCGCGGCGTGAACGTCGACGCCCAGGGCCGGGTGTACGTCGCCAGCGGGCCGAACGGGATCGACCACCCGGGCGCGCCGGACCTGTGGGTCTACGGCCGCGACGGCAAGCTGCTCGCCGCCCTCCGTACCGGCGTACCGAGCTCGTTCCTCAACGACATCGTGATCGGCCCGGACGGCGCCGCCTACTTCACGAACTCGAACGCCCCGCAGATCTTCCGGGTCGCCGAGCAGCACGGCCGGTGGACCGTCAGCACCTGGGCCGACGCTACCGGGACCATCGAGACCGCGTCCGGCTTCAACCTCGGCGGCATCGTGCTGGCTCCGGACCGCAAGGCGCTGGTCGTGGCCCAGGGCAACGTCGGCAAGCTGTGGCGGTTCGACCTGCGGACAGCGAAGGCCACTGCGGTCGACACCGCCGGCGCCGACCTGGTGAACGCGGACGGCCTGGTCCAGCAGGGCAACACCCTCTGGGTGGTGCGGAACTTCTCCAAGGTGCTGAGCACGCTGCGGCTCTCGGCCGACGGTTCGACCGCGCGGCTGCTGTCCGCGAAGCCGACCGACCCCGACCGGGTGCTGACCACCGCCAAGCTCGCCCAGGGCCGGCTGCTGGTGGTCGACAGCAAGTTCGACGAGGCGACCGCCGTCCCGCCGTACCAGGTCATCACGCTCGACCCGCGCCGATGAAACGCCGCCCGATCGCGGTGGTCGCCGTCCTGCTGATGGCGACGGCCACCGCGTGTTCCACTGAGACCAGCACGAGCCCACAACCCAGCCAGTCGCCCAGTCTGTCGTCCTCGAGGAGTGCATCCGTGCCGTCCGGTCTCGACAACCAGCTGATCGCCGCCGCCTGGAAGAACGACGTACCCGAGGCCAAGCGCCTGATCGCCGCCGGCGCCGACGTCAACGCCCTTGACGACACCGTCCAGAGCGCCTTCCTGATCGCCGCCAGCGAGGGTTACCTCGACCTGCTCAACGTGACCCTCGCGCATGGCGCCGACGTCCGCAGCCTGGACAGCTATCACGGTACGGCGCTCATCCGGGCCGCCGAGCGCGGTCACGCCGCCGTCGTCGGTCGGCTGCTCCAGGCGGGCGTCGCGGTCGACCACGTGAACAACCTCGGCTGGACCGCGCTGCACGAAGCGGTCCTGCTCGGCAAGGGCACCCCGCAGTACGTCGACACCGTCCGGTTGCTGATTGCCGGCGGCGCCGACCGGAACAAGCCCGCTGTCAACGACGGCACCACCCCTGTGCAGGCCGCGAAGACCCGAGGCCAGACCGCCGTGAGCGCCGCCCTCGCTGACGGGCATCAGGCGAGCGGCCTCCAGGACGGCCGTGCCGCCGCCGACGCGCTCCTCGCTGCCGCATCGTCCGGCGACGCAGACAAGGTCGCGGCCGCGCTGGCGGCCGGGGCGCCGATCGAGTCCCGCGACGACCGCCGGCGCACGGCCCTGCTGCTCGCCTCGCTCAACGACCGGGTGGATGCGGCTCGCCTGCTCGTCCAGCTCGGCGCGGATCCCGACGCACAGGACGACCGGAAGGACTCGGCCTGGCTCGTCACCGGCGTCACCGGCAGCGTCGCGATGCTCGAGACCCTACTGCCGGCAAACCCCGACCTCACCCTGCGGAACCGCTTCGGTGGCATCTCGGTGATCCCGGCCAGCGAGCGCGGTCACGTCGACTACGTGCGCCGGGTGGTGAAGACCAAGATCGACGTCAACCACGTCAACGACCTCGGCTGGACCGCACTGCTCGAGGCGATCATCCTCGGCAAGGGCACCAAACCGTGGCAGGACATCGTCCAGATCCTCGTCGACGCCGGCGCCGACCCGAGCCTCGCCGACAAGGACGGCGTCACCCCACTCCGGCACGCGGAGTCCAGCGGCTACGACGAGATCGCCAGGATCCTCCGCGCCGCCGGAGCCCGCTAGTCGCGGATCAGGCAGCGGGAGGGAAGCTCAAACCAACGGAGGTGGTCGAAGCCGGAACTGACCTGGCCGTCGGGGTCGGCGCTCTCCTGGGCGCACGTCGCCACCAGCTCGCGGGCCTCGGTGAGGTAGTCATCGAGGGCGGACTCGGGCGCGGTGTGGTCGTGCCGCGGGTACCTGAGCCTGCCGTCGGCGTCGTACCCGACCTGCGAGAGCCGCAGCGGCGGCTCGACCGGGCCGCGATGGTGCCGCCAGAGACCGTTCGCCGGGTCGAACCGGTAGTCGCCGAGCAGCCGCCACCCGTCCCGGGCGACCAGCTTCACCGCCTCGACGACGTACGAGAACACCGCCTCGGAGATGAAGTAGTTGAAGTTGACCCGCACCCAGCCCGGCTTGATCCCCTCACAGCCGTGCAGGATCTCCTCCTCGAACTCGTGCGACCGGGCCAGGTCGATCCCCAGCAGCGCGTGCCCGTACGGCCCGGCGCACGAGCACCCGCCGCGGGACTGGATGCCGAACAGGTCGTTCAGCAACGCGACGACGAAGTTGTGGTGCAGGTACCGCCCGGACGGGCCTTTCACCACGAACGACACGATCGACAACCGCTCGGCGTCCAGGTTGCCGAGGATCTGCAGGTTCGGCTCACCCTTCCACGCCTCGACGGCACGTCGCAGGTACGCGTCCTCGTGCGCGCGGATCACGTCGATCCCGACCGCCTGCTTCAGCTGGAACGCCAGCCCCGCGCGGATCGACCCGATGATCGCCGGCGTGCCGCCCTCCTCCCGGTGCACCGGATCGTCCAGGTAGCGATGCTCCAGCGGGTTCACGTACGCGACCGTGCCGCCGCCCGGTACGTCGGGCACCCGGTTGCGGAGCAATTCGCGCCGCGCTACCAGCACGCCTGGCGTCCCCGGGCCGCCGATCAGCTTGTGCGGGCTGAGGAAGATCGCGTCCTTGTACGACAGCGGGTCCTGGCCGCGTCCGCCGTACATGTCGATCTCGACGTACGGCGCGGCGGCGGCGCAGTCCCAGAACGACAACGCGCCGTACCGGTGGAGCAGGGCGGACACCCGCGAGGTGTTGCTGACAATGCCCGTGACGTTGCTAGCCGCCGAGAACGACCCGATCTTGAGCGGACGGCCGGCGTACTGCTGCAGCCGGGACTCCAGCTGGTCGATGTCGATGTGGCCGTCACCGTCCTGGCTGATCATCACCACGTCCGCGATCGACTCCCGCCAGGGCAGCTCGTTCGAGTGGTGCTCGTACGGGCCGATGAAGACCACCGGGCGCTGCTCGGGCGGGATCTGGTCGGTCAGGTGGTAGGTGTCGTCGAGCTCGGCCGGGATCCGCAGGCCCATGATCCCGATCAGCTTGTCGATCGCCCCGGTCGCGCCTGAGCCGCAGAAGATCACCGCGGTCTCGTCGTCGCCGCCGAGGCTGGTGTGGATGATCCGCCGGGCGTCCTCGCGCAGGCGGGTGGTCTGCAGACCGGTCCCGCTGGACTCGGTGTGCGTGTTCGCGTACCGCGGCAGGACCTCCTCGCGAATGAAGTCCTCCAGGAACGTGAGCGCCCGGCCGGAGGCGGTGTAGTCGGCGTACGTCACCCGCCGCGGGCCGTACGGACCGGGCATCACCTGGTCGTCCCCGATCACCGACGCGCGGATCCGCCGGAGCAGCGGCGTCTCCGGTGGCATCCCGTTGAGTGCACCCATGCTTCAGAGTAGGGCGCCGAGGTGATCTGCGTCGCGTGATCCGTGCGCGCCCTGTGGATAAGGTCGGTGGCAGCCGACGCGAGGAGTGGGGATGACGTTTTCCAGCGAGCTGTGGGTCCGCGGGGCGGCCTCCGTGTACGACCGGATCGTCCGGCACCCGTTCATCACCGGCCTGACCGACGGGACCCTGGACCACGACGCGTTCCGGTACTTCATCACGCAGGACAGCCACTACCTGCGCGCGTACTCCCGGGCACTCAGCCTGGTCGCGGGACGCGCACCGGACGAGGACGCGGTCAGCATGTTCGCGCTGCACGCCGCCAACGCGATCGCCGTCGAGCGAGAGCTGCACACGTCGTTGCTGGACTCTCTTGGCCTCACGGCGACCGATGTGGACGCGACTGGTTCCGGTCCGACCACAACGGCGTACATGTCCTATCTCACGGCGGTGTGCGCCACAGGCACGTACGCCGAGGCCGTGGCGGCTGTGCTGCCTTGTTACTGGATCTACCGCGACGTGGGGCGGGAACTGCTCAAGAGGTCGTCCCCCGATCCGCTGTACGCGAAGTGGATCGCGACGTACGGCTCTGAGGAGTTCGACGCCGTGGTCGAACAGGTGCTTGCGGTGACAGACACACTGGACGTCGGCACCGCGGAGCGGGAACGTTGTCACCAGCACTTCGCTACGACGTGCCGCTACGAATGGATGTTCTGGGACGCCGCTTATCACAAGCTCGATTGGCCGGTGGGATGAAGGACTTCTACGACGTCGTCATAGTCGGCGGTGGGCACAACGGTCTGGTCGCCGCCACGTATCTGGCCCAGTCCGGCCTCTCCACGCTCGTCCTGGAGCAGCAGGCGCACACCGGCGGCGCAGCGGTCAGCCAGCGGGTGTTCCCGGGCGTTGACGCACGGCTGTCGCGCTACTCGTACCTGGTGAGCCTGCTGCCCGACAAGGTCGTGGCGGACCTAGGGCTCGGCCTTGACCTCCGCTCCCGCCCCGTGGCGTCGTACACCCCGGTACGGCGTGGTGGGCGCGACGTCGGCCTCCTGGTCGAGCGGCCGGAAGGCCCTCACACGAGGGACTCGTTCCGGGCGCTCACGGGCAGCGACGCGGAGTACGAGGCCTGGACCGACTTCTACGGCGCCGTCGGCTCGCTTGCGGCGGCCGTGGCGCCCACACTGCTCGAGCCGCTCCAGCCGGCCGCCGACATCCGCTCCCGCGTCGACAGCACGCTCTGGGACGAGCTGGTCGAGCGGCCGCTCGGTGAGACCATCGAACGCCGTTTCGCCGACGACACGGTCCGAGGCGTCGTGGCTACCGATTCCGTGATCGGCACGTTCGCAGGGCTCCACGACGAGTCACTGATCCAGAACAGGTGCTTCCTGTACCACCTGATCGGCAACGGCACCGGCGAGTGGCGGGTACCGGTCGGCGGCATGGGAGCGGTCACAGATGCCCTGGCAGCGGCTGCGCGACGTGCCGGGGCCGCACTGGTCACCAACGCTGAAGTCACCTCCTTAGAGGTCGACGGGACACGCGGATCGGTCACCTGGCTCGGCGGCGACGGTGAGCGCTCTGTGGACTGCACGTGGGTGCTGTCGAACGTCGCACCGTCCACACTGGCTGCGCTGCGTGGTCAGGCCGGCGTCGAGAAGCCGGAGGGGTCGCAGCTGAAGATCAACCTGCTGCTACGGCACCTGCCGGCGCTGAAGTCCGGCGACGACCCGGCGCGAGCGTTCGCCGGTACGTTTCACATCGACGAGGACTACAGCCAACTGGAGTCGGCGTACCGCTCCGCGGCCGGCGGCTCGTTACCCGCGGTGCCGCCGTCCGAGGTATACTGCCACTCGCTCACCGACCCGTCGATCCTCTCCCCCGAACTGGTTGCCGCGGGCTACCACACGCTGACCGTCTTCGGGGTCCACTTCCCTGCCCGCTTGTTTGCCTCCGACAACGATTCGGCCCGCGCCGAGGCCACCCGCCGGATCCTCGCCGGCCTCGAGTCGTACCTGGCCGAACCCCTCGCGGACTGCATCGCCCGGGACACCGACGGCAACCTGTGCATCGAGGCCAAGACGCCGTACGACATCGAGCAGTCCGTCGGCATGCCCGGCGGCCACATCTTCCACGGCGACCTCCAGTGGCCCTGGGCCACCACCCCCGCCGACACCGGCCGCTGGGGCACCGAAACCGACACCCCCAACCTCCTCATCTGCGGCTCCGGCGCCCGCCGCGGCGGCGCCGTCTCCGGCCTCGGCGGCCACAACGCCGCCATGACCGTCCTCACCCACTAACCGATTTCGCATCTCCCCGATCCCCCTGCTACGATCCTCTTCGTTCGAAAGCAACACCAAGCGCCGCTAGCTCAATTGGCAGAGCAGCTGACTCTTAATCAGCGGGTTCGGGGTTCGAGTCCCTGGCGGCGCACAAAAGCCCAGGTCA
>NZ_DASRVN010000508.1:0-19861 GCF_035655035.1 Kribbella sp.
CCGGAGGCGTTGATTCCGGCCACGTACGATGGGGCCGTGACTTCCCAGCCTGACGAGACCGGTGCTCCGACCGTGACGAAGACCAAGCGGGTGCTGCTTGCGGCCCCCCGCGGGTACTGCGCGGGCGTCGACCGGGCCGTCGTCGCGGTTGAGAAGGCGCTCGACCTGTACGGTCCGCCGGTGTACGTCCGCAAAGAGATCGTGCACAACAAGTACGTCGTCCAGACGCTGCAGAAGCGCGGCGCGATCTTCGTCGACGAGACCTCCGAGGTGCCCGAGGGCGCGACGGTGATCTTCTCCGCGCACGGCGTCGCCCCGGTGGTGCACGAGGAGGCGGCCGCGCGGCAGCTGAAGACGATCGACGCCACCTGCCCGCTGGTCACGAAGGTCCATCACGAGGCGAAGCGGTTCGCCGCGACCGACTACGACATCCTGCTGATCGGCCACGAGGGGCATGAGGAGGTCATCGGTACCTCCGGCGAGGCCCCCGACCACGTGCACATCGTCGACGGGCCGGACGACGTACCGAACGTCACCGTCCGCGACCCCGAGAAGGTCGTCTGGCTCTCCCAGACCACGCTTTCGGTCGACGAGACGATGGAGACGGTACGCCGGCTGCGGGAGCGCTTCCCGCACCTGCAGGACCCGCCGAGTGACGACATCTGCTACGCCACCCAGAACCGGCAGGCCGCGGTCAAGAAGCTCGCCCCCGAGGCTGACCTGATGCTGGTCGTCGGCTCCCGCAACTCGTCGAACTCGGTCCGCCTGGTCGAGGTCGCGATCGAGCACGGCGCGAAGGGCGGCTATCTGGTCGACTTCGCCGACGAGATCGACGAGGCCTGGCTGGAAGGCGTCGACGCGGTCGGCGTCAGCAGCGGCGCGAGCGTCCCCGAAGTACTCGTCCGCGACGTCCTCCGCTGGCTCGCCGAGCGCGGCTATGCCGACGTCCAGGAGGTGACCACCGCGGAGGAGAGCCTGACGTTCGCCCTCCCGCGCGACCTCCGATCCGACCTGAAGACCGCCGGCCTCCCCACCACCGGCACCTCCGACCACGCCTGGACTATCTGATCACCAGCTGCGTGGTCGCGGTCGTCGGGAACCAGCCCTTCGTGCCGCAGTACCGGATCGTGTACGTGAACTTGTAGGTCCCGGGCTTCTTGAACGTGTGCGTCTCCGGGATGACGTACGTCTCCGAGCCTGCCTTCAGCTTCTTCCGGGTGCAGTCGATCGAGCCGCCGTCGGAACCGCTCTGGTAGCCGTCGCCGAAGTAGTAGTCCGTACCGCCGGACAAGTTCATGAACGAGGTGTTCGCCGGCAGCAGCGTCCCCTCGGGGACTGCCGTTGGGACAAACGCCTTCCCTGACACCGTGACCGTTATCCCGGCCGTTCGGCCCTTCACGGATGGTTTCAGCGCGACCTGGATCGGCGGTATGGGCTTCGGGGTTGCTGTTGGCGGACCGGTGATGGCTGTTTTCGGGGCGCCTGGCGTGTTGCTGATCGGTGGGGCGCCGCCGATGTTCGTGACGTTGCCCAGGGCAAGGGCAATGGCCACCACACAGGCGGCGGCGAGCGTCATCACCCCGGCCGTACGACGTCGGCGTACCGTCCGGACCCTGGCGAAGACGGCCTCGCTCGGTACCGCGCTCGGTGGGGGCGGATCCGCGACCAGCTGGGCGAACCGGTCCTTCAGTTCGTTGGTCATGGCTCAGGCCTCCTTCTGGGCGGAGACGGCGGCTACCAGGTGGTGCTCGCGGAGTTTCGCGAGTCCGCGGGACACGTTGCTCTTCACGGTGCCGAGCGAACAGCCCATGATCTCGGCGATCTCGGCCTCGGGCAGGTCCTCGAAGTACCGCAGTACCAGCGTGGCGCGCGTCCGGCGGGGGAGGGTGGCGAGGGCCCTGAGCAACAGGTCGCGGTCGTCGACAACGCCGTACTCCGACTGCGTCTCCGGCTCGGGCAGATGCTCGGTCGGGGTCTCGCCCTTCCACTTCCGGCGCCACCACTGGGTGCTGGTGTTCACCATCACGGTGCGGGTGTAGCTCTCCAGCGCGTTCGCACTGCGCAGGGAGTTGCGGTGGAACCACACCTTGGTCAGCGAGGTCTGCACCAGATCCTCGGCGAGGTGCCACTCACCCGTCAGCAAGTACCCGAACCGCTGCAACGCCGTGAACCGCCCGTCCACGAAGTCCGCGAACTCCCGATCCCGTCCTGGATCCATCCCAACCCCCAGCTCGTGTCCGACCAGGAGTGTGATGAGCCAAAGGTCCCGAAAGGTTGACCCGTAACCCGACCGAGCGGGGGTTGTGATCTTCAGCCCCGCCGGACGGGGAGCAGGTCACGGGGCGCCCTCGGCCAGAACGGCGAAGTCCGTTCGCCGACCGGTCATGCTTAGGCTGAGGAGCCGGCTTAGGCGATGGCGTCGTACTGTTGCTGGGACTGGGTGATGGTCGGCATGTGGGTTTCGGCCCATTCGGTGAGCACGCTGATCGGGTCGATCAGGGAGGCGCCCATCGGGGTCAGGGTGTAGACGACGCGGGGCGGGATCTCCGGGAACACCTCGCGGGTCAGCAGGCCGTCGCGTTCCATTCGGCGCAGGGTCTGGGTGAGCACCTTCGGCGCCACCTGGCCGATGCCGTCGCGGAGCTCGGTGAAGCGCTGCGGGCCGGTACGCAGACGCAGTACGACCAGGACCGTCCACTTGTCGCCGAGCCGGTCCAGGATCACTCGGGTCGGGCAGTTCGGGTCGAAGACGTCGCCTTTGGTTACCACAAGGTACTTATAGCACGTTGAAGTAGTCAGTTACCAGTAGATACTGTCGAGGTCAGACCGAACAGAACAGGAGTGGACATGAAGATCGCGGTGATCGGGGCGAGCGGAATGGTCGGCAGCCGGGTGGCGGCCGAGGCTGTCGAGCGGGGCCACGAGGTGACCGGCGTGACGCGTTCCGGTGGCGACCTGCCGGCCGGCGTGCGCGCGGTGCAGGCCAGCGCGAACGACGTCGCGGCGGCGAAGGAGCTCGCCGGGGGCGCGGACGTACTGGTGGCGGCGATCGGCCCGAGCCGGACCGGTGGCGACCACCAGGAGTACCTGGACGCCGTCGACAACCTGATCGCCGCGGTGCGGGGGACGGCGACCCGGTTGTTCGTGGTCGGCGGCGCCGGCAGCTTGGTTGTCGACGGCAACCGGGTGGTCGACGGCCCGGACTTCCCGGCCGTGTACAAGGACGAGTCGCTGACCGTCTCGCAGGCGCTCGAGAACCTGCGCGCCACCGGGGACGACGTGAACTGGACGATGCTCTCGCCCGCGTTCGAGATCGCGCCCGGCGAGCGGACCGGTACGTTCCGCCTCAGCGGCGACGAGCCGATCGGCGACCACATCTCCGCCGAGGACTACGCCGTCGCCCTGCTCAACGAGATCGAAGCCCCAGCCCACAACCGCCAACGCTTCACCCTCGGCTACTAACAACCCAACCCAAGCCCCCGCCCCGGGCCAACCCCCGCCCCGGGGCGAACCCGCGCCCCGGGCGAACCCGCGCCCCGGGGTGAACCCGCGCCCCGGGGTGAACCCGCGCCCCGGGCTAACCCCCGCCCTGGGCTGACCCCGGCCCTGCCGGGCCGTCCATAGCCGCCCGCCGGAGGCGACGCCCGCGCACCCGAACCTGACGCCCAGGCCGCCCGGGGCAACCCTGCCCCGCGCCGGGGCAGCCCCTGCCCCGCCCGGAACGACCATCGTCCGCCTGAGCCGAGGCCCGTGCGCCCGAGCCGGGCCCGCACCGCCCGGTCGGCGTTGAGGCGTGGTGGTTGGTTCGGGGTGGGGTCGCCGAGTCGTGGGGTTCGGTTGGAGAATCGCGGCCAGGTCCTACGACTCGAAGGCTGGGGTGGGGCGCGGGAGAGTTGGTGAGGGGTTAGGGGGTGGCGAACTCGGTGTATTTGGTGAGGACGTAGTCCCAGCCGGTGTCGTAGCTTCGGCGGGCTTGGGTGGCGTCGGGGCGGCGGTCCCAGCCGGTGTGGGTGAGTTTGACCTCGGTGCCGTCGTCGATCGGGGTGAAGGTGACGGTGACCTGCCCGGCCGCCGCGGGGTTTTGGCCCGGGTGCCAGCTGAAGGTGAGGGACGCCGGTGGGTCCCACTCCGACAGGGTGCCCCAGGTGGCGATGTCGCCGTCGGCGCCGTACTCGACGATCTGCCCGCCGACGGCACCTTCCAGCCGGACGCCGCGCGCGGACCCCTCGCCGACCGAGTGGCCGAACAGCGGCCACCACGTCGACGTCTCCGCCGTGAACGCCTCGAACGCGCGGTCGACCCCGACCGGCACGGTCACGGTCTTCACCAGTGGTGAGATGTCTTGTTCCACAGTCATTTCCGTTCCTCCTCGGTCCGCCGCACGTGGTCGGCGTACGCCTGCAGCGTGTCGCCCCAGAACTGGTCGAGCCAGCTGCGCAGTTCGTCGAGCCCGGCCTGATGGACGCGATAGATGTTCCGGGTCCCGCGCGACTCGTGCTGCACCAGGCCGACCGCGCCGAGCACCTTCAGGTGCTGCGAGATCGCGGGCCTGCTGACGGGCACGTGCTCGGCCAGTACGCCGACCGAGCACGGCCCGCCGGTCCGCAGGGTCTCGAGGATCACCCGTCGGGTCGGGTCGCCGAGCGCGTCCAGCACCGGTCCGACCGCTTCGAATGATCCGTAAGTCTCCACGAACGGTAAGCTGCCACTAACGGAGCGAGGAGTCAACCGCTCAGCTCAGCGGATCGAGGATCAGCGCCGCCTGCTGCGGGTTGCCGTCGTGGACGAGCGCCTCGTGGTTGCCGACGTCGTCGAACGCGAACCCGTACGCGCGCCCGTCCGCCATCTGCGCGTGGATCGTCTTCGAGTACTGGTTCGTGACCGCGTCCTGGTAGAAGTTCGCGTCACTCGGGTCCGGCTGGTTCGGGTTCGTCAGCAGGGTCGAGCGGTTGTACCCGGCGCACAGCGTGCGCGAGATCGGCCCGCGGACCTGGTCGTTCGGTGCGTCGAGCAACTTGAAGCAGCCGAAGACGCTTTCGGAATCGGGTTTCTGGAACGACGTGACGACGGCGCCCGCGCTGTTCGTGAAGTTCATGACGTTGCCGGATACCTTGCCGAAGTACTTCGTGTCCGGCTGGTCGCCGAACGGCGTGACGGTGAGCGTGTCCGAGCTGTACTTCGACCACACCCGGTTGATGTAGTCGTCCATCGCGCCCGCGGGCAGTGCGCCGGTCTCGACGCCGTACAGCGGGGAGAGCGCACGGAGTACCGAGCCGTCGGGTGCCGTCTGGATCAGGTCGCCCCAGCCGGCCGAGCGGAGCCCGTTGTAGACGGCGTTGTACCCGCCGGACTTGAGGTGGCCGGTGGTGCTGGAGTTCACGCTGACGGCGTACGGTGCCGAGAACATGTCGACCTGGGTGCTGTTGATCCAGAGGCCGCCGTCGTTGAGCGTGTACTCCGACCAGTTGAACAGGATGTTCCGGTTCGGGTCGGACGGGTTCTGTACTGCGGGTTGGACGAGGCCTCCCGTGGTGAGCTTGAAGACCAGCTTCTGGCCGTACGAGAAGTAGACGCGGCCGGAGAACTTCGGCAGCTGGATCGTCGCCGACTGACCGTTGGCCGGGCCCACGATTGAGGCGTCGGGTGCCGGGGTCGGTGGGTTGCCGCCGGCCGGCCAGGCGTGGAAGGTTCCGGAGGCGTCTGCCCAGCCCTGTTGCCCGGTCGCCAGGTTGGTGCCGAGGTCGTAGATGTAGACCGGGTCGGCGCGCCCCGAGTTGTTGGTGATCGTCAGCGGGATGGTCGCTGGGACTGCGGCGTCGGCCGGTCGGGTCGGGCTTGCCGACAGTACGCCGGCCACTGTCGCCGCTGCTGCGACGACCGTCAGCATTCGGGTTCTGAAGCGCATTTTGTTTCTCCTCACGTCCGCCTGAGAGAGCGCTCTCATCGTTGCGTGAGGGGACCACGGACTGTCAACGGTTCGCTACTGTCGGCTTTCCGACAGGCGCCCGGAGTTAGTCGGCGGGGATGCCTTCGCCGGTCAGGCCGTCGATGGATTCGCGGATCAGGTCGGCGTGGCCGGTGTGGCGGGCGTACTCCTCGATGAGGTCGACGAGGATGTAGCGCAGGCTGGGGGAGTCGCCGTTGCGGCCCTGCCAGTTCGCCAGTTGGTCCACGCCGCCGCGTGCGAGAACTTCGGCGACCGCGGCGCGAGATCGCTCGACGGACGCCTCCCAGAGCCCCATCAGTTCCGCGGGGGAGTCGTCGGCCGCGCTGTGCCACTCCCAGTCCGGGTCGGCGTCCCAGTCGGCGCCGTCCCACGGGGCGCCGAGATCCTTCCCGAGCAGTCGGCGGGTGAAGTACTCGTCCTCGACCAGCGCCAGGTGCTTGAGGAGTCCGCCGAGCGTGACGGTCGACGGCGGGTGCTGCTTGTTCAGGCCGGCCGAGTCCAGCCCGCCGCACTTCCAGGCGAACGTCCGGCGATTGCGCTCGAGCGCCCCCACCAACGTGTCGGCCTCGCTCCCGGCCACCGGCGGCCCCGTCAACGGTGTCGTGTCCATGGGATGCACGCTAGCCCTCGTTCCGGACGATCCCCTTCCGGAATGACGCGGGCGGTCAGCCGGCTTGGGACGGCGGCCAGCGGTGGGTCGAAGGGGAGTCTTCGATGGCGAGAAACTCGGGCGCGGTGAGCGGGCGGACGGAGGCCTCGATCGACTCCATCGCGGTGAGTTCGGATTCGGTGACGTGGAGGTCGCGGAGTTTCCGGGCGGTGATGAAGACGCGCCGCTCGAACGACCCCACGGTGCCGTTGTACGCCTCCACCGCGGAGGTGAGCGAACGCCCGACCCGCCCGAGGTGCTCGCCCATCGTGCCGAGGCGCTCGTACAGCTCGCGGCCGAGCTCGAACACCTGTTGCGCCGACTCGGTCAGCGCCGACTGGTTCCACGCATACGCCGCGGCGCGCAGGGTCGCGATCAGGGTCGTCGGCGTCGCCAGGATCACCCGGCGCTCAGCGGCATACTCCAGCAGGGACGGCTCGACGTCGAGGGCCGCGGACAGGAACGACTCGCCCGGCACGAACAGGATGACGAACTCCGGTGACGGCGACAGGCGCGTCCAGTACGCCTTCGAGGACAGCTGATCGACGTGGGTCCGCAGATGCCGTGCGTGCGCCCGCAACCGGTCCTCGCGGAACGTGGCATCGTCGGACTCGCTCGCGTCCAGGAACGCGGCCAGCGGCACCTTCGAGTCGACGACCAGATTCTTGCCCTCGGCAAGGCGCACCACGAGATCCGGACGCAGTACGCCGTCCTCGCCGAACGTGGTCGTCTGCTCCGTGAAGTCGCAGTGCGCGACCATCCCGGCGAGCTCGACCGTCCGGCGCAGGTGCAGCTCGCCCCAGCGGCCGCGGACCTGCGGCTTGCGCAACGCGGTCGACAGCGACGCCGTCTCGCGCCGCAGCGCCTCGCCGCTCATCCGCACCTCGTTGACCTGCTGATGCAACTGGCTCTGCCACGCGGCCCGGCTCTGCTCGAGCTGATTCAGCTGCTTATGCAGTCGATCGAGAGCCTCCTTCACGACCGCCTGCCCACCCATCTGCTGCCCGACCGACGTCCGCTCCTGCGTCAACTCGACCACCCGGTCCTCGGCCGCATCCCGCTCCGCCGTGATCCGCGCCAGCTGCGCACCGTCCCGCCCCCGCACCCAGAGCACCCCGAACACCGCACCCAGCAGCAGCCCGACCACCAGGAAGAGCAGGATCAGCAACACAGTCGAACCGGTCATGTCACCGATAGTGCCGAACCGCACCGACAGTTTTCGTGCGATTGCGCCGGGAGTTCCGGAAAAGTGCTGATTCAGTTCCGGTTCAGTTCCGCTTCGGGCAGGTCGAGAGCGGGCTCAGCGCTGCTGGCAGTTCATCGCCGGGAACGTGTACCCCTGGGCCTTCAGCACCGGCAGCACCTGCTCCAGGGCGGCCACGGTCTGCGCGCGGTTCCCGCCGCCGTCGTGCATCAGGACGATCCGGCCGCTCTTCGCGTGCGTCAGGATGTTGTGCGCGATCACGCTGGTACCCGGCCGGGCCCAGTCCCGCGGATCGACGTCCCAGAGCACCTGGACCATGCCGGCGGCCTTGATGTCGGCGCGGACCTTCGCGTTGGTGGCGCCGTACGGCGGCCGGAAGCAGGTGGACCGCGGACCGTCGAAGATCTGATGGTGCCGCTGCGCCGCGGACAGCCTGGTCAGCTGCGGGTGGCTGATCGAGTGGCTGCCGATCGCGTTGCCCGCGGCAAGCACCTGCTCACGCAGACCGGAGTGCTCGCTCTGCATCTCGCCGAGCTCGAAGAACGTCGCGTGCGCACCGTACTTCGCCAGCGTCGCCAGCACCTGCGGCGTCCACGTCGGGTCCGGCCCGTCATCGAAGGTGAGGAACAACACCTTCTTGCCGGAGGCAACGGACGTGGTCGGGTTCGGCGGCACCGGGTTGCCCGGCGTCGACGGCGGCGTGGTCTGCGTCTGCGTCGGCGTACCGCTCGGAGTGGGAGCACTGGTCGGCGTACTGGACGCCTTCGTGGTGGCGGCAGCCGGGTGCGGCTGCCGTTGCTGCCCGACCGCTGTGGCCATCATCCACCCGCCCAATGCGGCGAGCGCGACCATCGTCGTGATGAATGCGGCGAACTTGCGGGTCATGGCGTTTCCCCTTGTATTTCAGGCGGTTCTTCCCCAGTGCTCCCCCTCAGGAGCGCCTCACACCACAAGAGACGCCGTACTGGCCGGAATGGTTGGGTCCGTCATGTTGCGGTGAGATCTCGACTGTCGCGGCCGTGCCGCGCTGGTACAGCCGGCCGCCGTACGCCACGGTGAAGAACACCTAGGTACGTCGCAACACCACGAGCAGGCCGAGCGCGATCGGGATCCGCAGATCCGGGATCCAGTGATGGGTGAAGAAGTTCGCGTAGATCAGTACCGCGAAGATCGTGGTGGGCAGTGGCCGGTAGTTGCTGACCCGCAGGTCGAACCGGCGCCACGCCTGACAGATGTAGCTGCCGACGGCGGCGTCTCCAGCCGGACCGCCCAGAACAGTACGGTCAGCGCGAGGCAGTAGATCAGCAACGCGTCGTACCGCGCGATCGGCAGGTCGACGTACTTCGAGATCGCCAGGCCCGCGAACAGGAACGCCGGGAACAGTCACGGCACCAGCTCCAGCCACCCGAACCGGAACAACTGCAGGCAGCCGAACACGAAGCGTGAGGAGATTCCGGCACGATCCGTCCACGTGGTCACGCCGTAGCTGACGCTGCCCGCGCCCGCCTGGTTGGGCAGGAGCCGGTCACGCCGCGTACCCTTGCCTCCCGTGGCACTCACCATCGGAATCGTCGGACTCCCGAACGCGGGCAAGTCCACCCTGTTCAACGCACTGACCAAGAACGACGTGCTCGCCGCGAACTACCCGTTCGCGACCATCGAGCCGAACGTCGGGGTGGTCGGTGTGCCGGATCCGCGACTGGCCAAGCTGGCCGAGGTGTTCGGGTCCCAGAAGGTGATTCCGGCCACCGTGCAGTTCGTCGACATCGCCGGGATCGTCCGCGGCGCGTCCGAGGGCGAGGGGCTGGGCAACAAGTTCCTCAGCCACATCCGCGAGTCGGACGCGATCTGCCAGGTCACCCGGGTGTTCCGCGACGACGACGTCACGCACGTCGACGGCAAGGTGTCGCCGGCCGACGACATCTCCACCATCCAGACCGAGCTGATCCTCGCCGACCTGCAGACCGTCGAGAAGGCGATCCCGCGGCTGGAGAAGGAAGCCCGGCTGAAGAAGGAGAGCGCGGCCGTACTGGACGCCGTCCGGGAGGCGCAGAAGCACCTCGAGGCCGGTACGCCGGTCATCGCCACCGACGTGGACCGCGACGCGCTCCGCGAGCTGATGCTGATGACCGCGAAGCCGTACCTGTACGTCTTCAACTGCGACGCCGACGAGCTCGCCGACGAAGAGCTCAAGCAGAAGATGCGGGACCTGGTCGCGCCGGCCGAGGCGATCTTCCTGGACGCCAAGTTCGAGGCCGAACTGGTCGAGCTCGGCGACGAGGACGAGGCCCGCGAGATGCTCACCGAGATGGGCATCGACGAGCCCGGCCTCGACGTACTCGCCCGGGTCGGTTTCGACACCCTCGGCCTGCAGACGTACCTGACCGCGGGCCCGAAGGAGTCCCGCGCCTGGACGATCAAGCGCGGCGCGACCGCTCCGGAGGCGGCCGGCGTCATCCACACCGACTTCCAGCGCGGCTTCATCAAGGCCGAGATCGTCTCGTACGACGACCTGATCGAAGCCGGCACGATGAACGCCGCCCGCGCCGCCGGCAAGGTCCGCATGGAAGGCAAGGACTACGTGATGCAGGACGGCGACGTCGTCGAGTTCCGCTTCAACGTCTGAAAAGAAAGTGGGGGTTGGAGGACACGGCGACGCGGTGGAGTTCCGGCACTCATAGAAGATTTTGAGGTGGCACTAGCCCAGAGGCCGTCTGCGTAATCTCGGGCGTCATTGGGATGATTGAGGATGGCTCTCGTGCTCGCCGCGGGTGGATCGCGGAGCCTTGCTGCTGTTGACTCAAGGAATTGGAGGTTGCGACCGTGCGCAGCGTGATAGTCGTGACTCCGATCTCATCGCTCGGGGGCCGTAGGTTCGAACCCCAAGCCGAGCTGGTCTTGCACGAACTCGCCCATATCGCGGCCGCGACGCTTCCCGGCGTCCCTGAAGATGTGCTGCTCGTCCCGGAGATGCCCAGTCCGCTGGGCCTGCCGGACTTCATGGCGCTGGCTGGCGGCCAGAAATGGCTGCAGGCGCGCCGTGCTGCGGGCGTCCAGCCGTTCCTCGCCGAGGCCGACTGCTCCGTGCTTGCGGTGCTGCATCCAAGGCAGGCGCTGTCATTGGCGACGGTTGCGCGACGGATCGGGTGGTCGCTCGCCGCTCTCGAGCCGGTGCTGACCCGGCTCGAGAAGGCGGGCGCTGTCGAAACGACGCCTGGTGGTGCGCATCGTGTCAACCCGGCGCTGGTGCCGCGCGGCTCCGTGTTCGCTCTCGAAGCGAAGGTGAAGGATTGGCAGAAGGCGGTCCTGCAGGGACGCGCGTACCGCACGTGGGCGAACAACTACGTCGTCCTCTTGGGCGATGTCGGGCCGGTCGCGGAGCGACGGGCGGCAGAGCGCGTCGCTCATGACGGAGCGGGCCTCTACTCGTCCTCGGGATGGATCGTCAAGCCGCGTGCGAGGCGTCCCGCACCGGCGAAACGGCTCTGGGGCTTCGAGCACTTGTATGCCGCGACGGCGTCCTCAGGCCCAGCCCTCTGACGCGGCGAAGAGCTCCAGGCCGTCCAGGAAGGGCTTGATCCAGCGGTCGGGCCCGATCGTCGCGCCGGTGATCCGTTTGACTCCCGGCCACTCGGGGCGGGCATCCGTGTAGCGGCGTCGGAGCGCGGCGATGCGGTCGCGTCCGGTCAAGGCGTTTAGCTCATCGACGATGTCCGTCAGGAGCGCCGCATGATGCTGAAACGCCTGCTCAGGCTTCGGACCGATGGTGCCGGGGGTTAGGCGCGATGTCAGGGCGGGTTCCTCCGAGGACAGAACGGTGTACTCGCGGTTCGAGAGCCCGCCCATGAGCCCGCGGAGCGTCGGACGCTGGTACCAGCCGCCGCCGTTCGGGTCGCCTTCGCGCTCCTCGAAGTCTTGGTAGGCGCAGATCCGCTGGCGGATGTCCCAGCCGGTCCCGATCGCTTCTGCTCCGGCGGCGACGGCGGGGAGGGCGGCGATGTCGCCGAAGGCAATGCGCACTGGCCGGTCCTGGCTCAGTGCGAACGTCGTTCGCATCAACCCGTACACCTCCTCGGCGGTCGCGCCGGGGGGCATCGAGCTGTCTGACCGCGTCACGACGAGCAACCAGCCGCCCGGTTCCAGTTGGTCGAGCGCTCCCACGTGAGCGTCAAGCTCAGCGCCAGCACCCCAGAACTGCTGGTCTCCGGCGACAGTGAGCCAGGCGGTGGGCGAGGCATCAACTGCTACCTGGCTCAGTTCGAGTGCGCTCTGGCTGGTTGGCGTGTCGGGGTACGACACCAGCAGCGAAGGCGCGACAAGCGGGCTGGAAAGCTCGCGCTGGATCGCGTAGACCCGTTCGATGTGGTCGAGCATGGCCGCTCGTGATGAAACGTCGCCTCGTGCGCCGCCCCATAGGCCCCACGTATCGTAGTGGCGGAAGTCGCCAGCGCGCGGCATGCCCAGCGCATACGTCATGGGGTCGAACCAGAACTCGCCACCGGCCGCTCGGATTTGTTCGGACGTGTCCTGCGCCGAGCGCTTGAACCCGTTTGCGATGCGTGGCGAGGTGAACGGGGACAGGTACGCTCCGATCGCGTAGCCGCCGGTGACTGCGCTCGTCGTCCACTTGATAAGTGTGTTGCGGGCCGTGTCGCCGAGGAAGACTCCCATCACGCCTCCTCGAACGCGCGCTGGAGCGCGTCGCCGTTGCGGTACCGCCGGGCGGGCTGAGGGTGCAGCCCCCGCTCCACGACGGCGACCAGTCCGTCGGGAAGGTCGGGGCGGGCGTCCCGGAGAGATATGTGCTCCGCAGTCCGGAGGCGCTTGAGGTATTCGTAGTCGTCCCCCTTGTAGGGGACGGGCGGGTGCCCGGTCGCTGCCAGGTAGACCAGTGCACAGCACCCGAAGACGTCGGAAGCCGCGGTCGGCGCACCGGAGTACGCCTGGAGGTGCTCGGGCGTCATGAAGCCACGAGTGCCCGGCTGCCCGCCGACGGTTAGCCCGCTCCGGAGGGTGTGCTTCGCGAACCCAGGGTCCATCACCACGAACTTCCCAGATGTAAGCCGCTGGACGTTCCCCGGGCTGAGGTCGCGATGGATGACCTTTTTCTCGTGCAGCGCACCGAGACCGGCCGCGACGTCCCGTCCCAGCGCGAACAGGTGCTCGGATTGCCAGCCCGACCCGCCGTACCGCAGGTCGGTGCCATCGAGGAGCTCCTCGAGCCAGAACACGGCGACCGGCGGGTCGCCGAGCAGTTGCAGGTCCGAGCTGACCGCCACCACGTTGGGGTGGCTGATGCTCTTGAGCAGGTCGACCTCGCGCCTCGCCCGCTCGAGCGCTGCGGGGTCCGCAGCCAGGCCGAGGTCGATGAGCTTGAGCACGCTCTCGGTGCCGTCGGTGTGGGCCACGACGTGCACCTGCTTCTGCCCGCCCTGAACGAGGGCACGCGCGGGCGCGACGTCCAGTCGAGAGCAGGCTTCCTGCAGCAGGTTGGTCATCATATGATCTTGACATGCTCGCAGGGCGAGGTGGAGCTGGCGCGGCGGTCGACGACTCGACGAGGCCATGGCCTGTGCAGCAGTGCGTGAATGTCGGAACACGGCGTGCAGAAGAGCGGACGTTCGGTCGTGACCCGGCACTCGTAGTCCACCCATCCGAATCCTGCCCTGCGAAGGCCATCGGCTGCCTCCTTCTGACCATGGTCGACACGGTCGGAGCTGTCCCGGCGTGTGGCGCAGCCCGTAGAGGTGTGGGTGTTCCCGAATGACTTCGCCCGCGCATCAGGGGAGACCGACGTACCCCGACAGGCACGGTCGGGTAACCCGGAAGCTACGCTGGTCGGCTTACGGTCACCGCTCCGGGTGACGTGCTCTTCGACACATACACTGCGACGCGCAAGATCGACAACCGCCGCGCCGACCCAGGCGACGCTCTCGTGATCGGTTGGGACGATGGCGTCTTTGTCCAGGTCGAGGGAACCGCGGAGATCCTGTCGGGCGCCGAGCGGGACGCCTGGGGGAACACCTATCTCGAACAGTTCCCGGGGTCGCGTGCCCTTGCCGACGGGTTCTCGCTCGTTCGGGTCGTACCGGACTGGCTGCGGTGCTACGACGCCCGGATCGACCCGGCGGCTGTCAACGAAGGGCATCCCTGGCACGGCTATGAGACGAGGCGTTCGGGTTGGTTGATCTCGGTCCAGAGGGTGTCGAGGGAGAGGCCTAGGACGTCGGCGATGGCCGCGATGGTGGGGAAGGCGGGGGTGGCTACTCGGCCGGACTCTATTTTGCGGAGGGTTTCGGGGGAGACGCCGGCGTCGAGGGCGGTTTGGAGCATGGAGCGGGTACCTCGGGCGCGGCGGAGGAGGGTGCCGAGGCGTTCTCCGCGCTCGACCTCGGCGGGGGTTAGCGGCAGCCTGACCATGGGGCCAATGATAGTACCGGGATAATATGGCCGGTATAGTTATTGCATGATCGAGATTCTGGACCGCCGCGAGCTGGACCAAGCCAAGGAGACCGGTGCGCTGGTCGGTGGCATTCTGCAGGACCTGAAGAGCCGGACCGCGGTCGGGACGAATCTGCTGGAGATCGACCAGTGGACCAAGGAGCTGATCGTCGGGGCTGGCGCGCAGTCGTGCTACGTCGACTACGAGGCGTCGTTCGGGCGGGGGCCGTTCGGGCATTACATCTGTACGGCGGTGAACGACGCCGTCCTGCACGGGAAGCCGTCCGACTACAAGCTCGCCGACGGGGACCTGCTGACGCTCGACCTGGCCGTGTTGCTGGGCGGGATCGCGGCGGACGCGGCGATCAGCTTCGTCGTGGGTGAGACCGCGGCGCCGGAGGACCTCGCGATGATCGACGCCACCCGGCGGGCGCTGGACGCGGGGATCGCGGCCGCCGTACCGGGTGCGCGGGTGGGCGACATCTCGCGCGCGATCGGTACCGTGCTCGGCGCGGCGGGGTACCCGATCAACACCGAGTTCGGCGGCCACGGGATCGGCTCGACGATGCACCAGGACCCGCACGTGGCGAACACCGGCCGCCCGGGCCGCGGGTACAAACTGCGCCCGGGCCTGCTGCTCGCGCTGGAGCCGTGGGTCATGCAGGACACCGCCGAGCTGGTCACCGACGAGGACGGCTGGACCCTGCGCAGCGTCACCGGCTGCCGCACAGCCCACACCGAACACACCATCGCGATCACCGACGACGGCCCGGAGATCCTCACGAAGGCGTAATTCGACCGGTGAGTCGTGGGGATTGGCTGGGATCTGGAGCCATTCCCCACGACTCGGCGGTGCGGGGGCGCTCAGGCCTGGCGGTGTGAGTTCGCGAGGTGGGTGGCGGCTTCGTGGATCATCGGGATGAGTTCTGGTGGGGCGACTACCTGGGCGGCGCCGGCTTGGGCGAGTACGGCGGCTTGGGCTTCGTGGGGGTTTTCGAGGTCGGTGTGGATGATCCACCAGCCGTCTTCGGCGGGGAGCATCGGTTGGGTGGGGCGGAAGCGGCGTACGGCGTGGTCGCGGACCTTGAGGACGATCGGGTAGGACGGCCGCGAGGCCTGGAACTCGCGTTGGGACTGGGCCCAGTACGCGGCGAGGTCGAAGCCTGGTGGTCGCGTGAAGGCGTCGGTGGTGAGCTCGGCCGAGGTGAGGCGGGACAGGCGGTACGTGCGCAGCCGTCCGTCGGTGCGCGCCGCGACCAGGTACCAAGTGCGGGTCTTCGCCACCAGCCCCAACGGTGAGATGAGGAACGGTTCGGTCCCGTCGCCATAGGTGATGTTGAGGCGGCGTTCCTCCCAGACGGCTTCGCGGCAGAGGGCCAGCCTGCGGGGGATCTCGCGGCGGTCGTCCCAGCCGGCGTGGTCGATCAGGAGACGCTGGCGGGCGTACTCCGCCTCGCGCCGGGTGCCCTCCGGCAAGGACGCGATCAGCTTCGTGACGGCGAGGTCGCTGGAGGCGTCGAGGCCGAGGTCGGCCAGTACGTGCGCGGTCGCGCCGACGAACACCGACATGACCTCGGACGGCGTCAGCCCGGTCAGCCGGGTGCGGTAGTCCGGCAGCAGCGCCCACCCGCCACCACGCCCGCGGATCGAGTACACCGGCACGCCCGCCAGGCTCAGCACCTCCAGATCGCGCTGGATGGTGCGCGGTGACACGTCCAGCGCCTGCGAGAGCTGGTCCACCGTCGTCTGGCCGCGCGTCTGCAGGTGCAGGAGCAGCCGGAGGAGGCGTTCCGCACGCATCTCCCGAGTATCGCAGGGAAATAAGCCAGATCTGGGCGTCTTTTGTTTCTACGGTCGGCGTCATGACTGCTGTCGAGGTGGAAAACCTCTCGATGTCCTACCAGGCTCCGGTCCGCAAGGGCGGGCTGCGGGCGGCCTTCCGTTCGCTGGTACGCCGTGAGTACAAGACCGTGCAGGCGCTGGACGACGTGTCGTTCGGGATCGCCCCGGGCGAGGTGGCCGGCTTCATCGGTCCGAACGGGGCCGGCAAGACCACGACGATGAAGATCCTCAGCGGGATCCTGCACCCGACCGCGGGACACGTCCAGGTGCTCGGCAGCGTCCCGTGGCACCGGCGGTCGCCGTTCCTGAAACGGATCGCGTTCGTTCGCGGCAGTCAACCGGTCGGCGGTTCGCAGCAGCTGACCGTGATGGACTCGCTGGAGTACCAGCGGCTGCTGTACGACGTCCCGCGCCCGGCGTTCCGCAGTACCCTCGCCGACCTCGCGCAGCTCCTCGACCTCGACCCTCTTCTCGAACGGCAGCTCCGCGCGCTCAGCCTCGGCGAACGGATGCGGGTCGGTCTCGCGATGGCGCTGGTCTACCGTCCCGAGGTGCTGTTCCTCGACGAGCCGACGATCGGGCTGGACGTCCGCGCGGCGAGCGTGATCCGCGAGTTCGTCCAGGAGTACGTCGAGCAGACCGGCGCGACCGTACTCCTGACCAGCCACTACATGGCCGACGTCTCCTCGCTCTGCCCGCGGCTGATCCTGATCGACCAGGGAAAGGTCCAGTACGACGGCCCGTTGACGGAGCTGTCCGCCCGGTTGTCGCCGTACAAGCTGATCCGGATCTCCACCCGCGACGACCCGTCCGCGTTCGGTGAGGTGGTCGAGAAGTCCGACGGCCAGTGGGTACTGCGGGTGCCGCGGGACGAGGTCGCCGGTACGACGGGCCGGCTGCTGCAGGCGCTGGAGGTGGTGGATCTCGCGGTGGAGGAGCCGCCGCTGGAGAAGGTCATCGACCAGGCGTACCGGGAGGGGCTGCGATGAGGACCGCGGTACTGCTGGGGTTCCGGCTGCGTCAGGACGTGCTGGAGTGGTCGGGCGCGTGGTGGTTCCTGCTGACGCTCGTGGTGCAGGCGGTGGTCGCGCCGCTGATCGGGTTGTTCGTATGGTCGGCGGTCTACCCGGACGATCCGGCGATCGGGCGGTACTACGTCGCGGTCATCCTGGTCACGTTGATGACCGAGTCGTTCGAGCAGCACACGTTTTCCGAAAGGATCTACGACGGCACGCTGAGCCACGAACTGCTCCGCCCGCAACCGGTCGTGCTCGGCGTGATCGGGACGAACCTGGCGGTCCGGGCCTGGCTGACGTTGCTCGGGGCACCGATCGTGCTGCTGACCGCCGTCGGGCTGCGGGTCGGTTTCGACTGGTGGGCGGTCCTGCGCGCGGTGCCGTATCTCGTACTCGCCGCCGTTCTCGTGTTTCTGTGGACGTTTCTGCTGTCGCTGACCGCGTTCTGGACGGATCGGGTGCACGCGGTGGTGGGGTTCGGCGGTCAGGTGATGTTCCTGCTCGGCGGTACGGCGGCGCCGATCGACGTGCTGCCGGACCGGTGGCGACGAGTGGCGGAGGTGTTGCCGTTCTACGGGATGACCGGGTTGCCGGCGTCGGTCGCGGCCCGGGTCGGCACCGGCTCGGTTGGGTATCAGCTGCTGTGGGTGGTGGTTCTGGTGGGCGCGGTCGTGGTGCTGTGGCGGGCCGGCGTACGGCGGTACACGGCGGTGGGATCGTGAAGCTGCTGCGGTTGTTCGGTGCGGGGTTCTCGATGTCGTTGCGGCGGAGCGTGGCGTTCCGGATCAACCTGTTCTTCGACGTACTGCTGGCGTTCACCGGTCTCGGTACGGCGATCGCGGCGGTGCTGATCGTGTTCACCCGGGCGGACACGTTGGCCGGGTGGTCGAAGGCGCAGTTCCTGGTGCTGATCGGGACATATCAGCTGATCACCGGACTGCGGTCGGCGTTCATCGATCCGAACCTGTCGTGGTTCCCGGAGACCGGCATCCGGAACGGGAAGCTCGACGGGTACCTGCTGCAGCCGGCGTCGAGTCTGTTCCTGTCCAGTCTGTCGTTGTCGTCGCCGTTGCAGCTGATCCAGTGCGTGCTCGGGATCGGCGTACTGGGGTGGGGGATGGCGGATCACCTGCCGACTGCGGGCGGGGTAGCGAGCTGGCTCGTGCTGGTCGCGGCAGGGGTTGTGGTGACCTGGGCGTTGAGTGTTTTGCTGGCGTGCTTGGCGTTCTGGGCGCCGAAGCTGCAGTTGGACGTGTTCTACCACTCCGCGTGGCAGCTCGGGCGCTACCCGACGGACGTCTTCGCCCGCCCGCTCCGCGTCATCCTCACGTATGTGTTCCCGATGGCCTTGATCGCCAGCGTTCCGTCCGCCGCGCTGCTCCGCGGGCCTCAGTTCGGTGTGCTGGCGGCCGGAGTCGCGGCGGCGGGTGGGGCGGCCGGGCTGGCGGTGCTCGCCTGGCGGGCCGGGTTGCGGCGGTACACCGGGGCGACGTCCTGACGATCTGCAGGAGGACAGGAGGTGTCGCCTGGATCGGTGTCTTCCGGCGTGCCGTCAGGCGTGCGGAGGACTGTACGCAGACATATACGTCCTGTCCTCCCGCCGTTGAAATGCAGTCGCTGAGCCGTGGGTGGGCGGTTAACCTCGCGGGCATGGTTGATGCCTTGTTCGGGGTGCCTCGGTTGGCGGCGGTTTATGACGCGTTCGATCCGGATCGGGGGGATCTGGAGCATTACGCGGCGATCGTGGACGAGTTCGGCGCCGGGCGGGTGCTGGACGTGGGGTGCGGTACGGGCGAGCTGGCCTGTCTGCTCGCGCGTTCCGGCGTGGACGTGACCGGGGTGGACCCGGCCGAGGCGTCGCTGGAGGTTGCCCGGGGCAAGGAGTTTGCGGACCGGGTGCGGTGGTTGCACGGGGACGCGACGACCCTGCCGCCGTTGCAGGTGGAGCTGGCATTGATGACCGGGAACGTCGCGCAGGTGTTCCTCACCGACGAGGACTGGGCGGCGACGGTCCGCGGGGTGCACGCGGCGCTCGTACCCGGCGGGCGGTTCGTGTTCGAGACGCGGGATCCGGCGCGGCGCGCCTGGGAGGAGTGGACGCGCGAGCACACGCATCAGGTACGCGAGGTCAACGGCGAGACGGTCGAGGTCTGGACCGACCTGGGCGAGGTCGAGTTGCCGTTCGTCACGTTCCACGGCACCTGGGTGTTCTCGTCCGACGGCGCCGTTCTCACCTCCGACTCGACGCTGCGGTTCCGCGAGCGGGACGAGGTCGAGCGGTCGCTGACCGCCGCCGGGTTCGCGGTCGACGACGTACGGGAGGCTCCGGATCGGCCGGGGAAGGAGTTCGTGTTCGTGGCTAGGAAGCCGTGAGCAGGGCCGTCAGCGTGTGGTGGGCGGTGCGGGACATGACCGGGTTGGTGTCGATGTAGTACCAGAGGCAGCCGATAGCCTGCGCGAACGACCACCCCATACCGCGCCGCCACTCGGCGTCGTCGCTGCCCAGAGCGGCGCGGAACGCCGCCCGCGCCGTCGGGTCCAGCAGGTTCCACGCGGGCTGGAGGTCCATCGCCGGATCCGACACGGTGAACGTACCGACGTCGATCACCCCCGCCAGCCGGCCGTCCGCGACCAGCAGGTTCCCGGGCATCAGGTCGCGATGCGTCCACACGTCCGGCTCGGTCCGTGGTGTCGTCCGCAGATCGGCCCACAACCGCGCGAGCCCGTCCACGTCGATCATCCCGCGGCTGCGCTCCAGCCCG
>NZ_DASRVN010000509.1:0-9350 GCF_035655035.1 Kribbella sp.
GCGCGCGTGCTCGACCCAGCTGGTCGAGTACGACGAGAAGTACAGGTAGTCGCTGAACACGTCGTCGGCCGCGACGTACGCCGGAAGCTGGACGAGCAGGCAGTTGCCGCAGATCCGGACGTGCAGCGGGTAGAACGTCTCACCGCTGTCGAGCTGGTCGGCGCGCAGGTAGCTCTCGCACGGCGGCGACATGCCGAGGTCGACGAACGTCTGCGTCAGCGCCTCGCCGCAGAGCCGGCAGGCTGGATCCGTCATCCCCTTGTCCATCACTGCAGCTCCTTCGGTCCCGGGAACGGCTCGTCGGTGCGGCGGCGCAGTCGATTGTCGACAAGCCCGGCGTCCAGCAGTTGCTGGATGCGGCGCAACCGGACGAACTGCGCGGAGTTGAAGTCGTCGAGCGTGAGGCCGTGCCGCCGGTAGGCGTCGTACAGCTCGTCGACGCCCTTGCGGACCGACCACTGCAGCTTCAGGTCCGGGAACGTGTCGCTGAGCTTGCCGAAGTCGACCTTGTAGTTGCGCAGGTCCGGCCCGGCGCCGGCGGCGATCGACAGTGTCGAACCCGGGACCGCCTCGCGGACCATCTCGGCGATGTCGCGGACCTGGACGACGTCCTCGGACCGGCCGACGTTGAACGCCTCGTCGTGGACCGTCTCCCGTGGCGCGGCGAGCACCGCGTCGAACGCGCGGCTGATGTCCTCGATGTGGACGAGCGGCCGCCACGGGGTGCCGTCGCTCTCCAGCCGCACCTGACCGCTGGTCGCCGCGATGGCTGTCAGATTGTTGACAACAATGTCGAGCCGCAGCCGCGTCGAGGCTCCGTACGCGGTCGCGTTCCGCAGGTACGTCGGGCTGAAGTTGTCGTCGGCGAGCTTCGACAGCTCCTGCTCGGCCAGTGCCTTCGTCTCGCCGTACGCCGTCACCGGGAACAGCTCGGCCTCCTCGGTCACGGCCTCCGACCCCGCGGCACCGTATAAGCTGCACGACGACGCGAACAGGAACCGCTCGACGCCGGCGTCCTTCGCGGCCCGCGCGAGGTTGAGCGTCCCGTCCAGGTTGACCGAGTACGTCGCGTCCTTGTCGAGATTTCCCAGCGGATCGTTGGACAACGCGGCCAGGCACACGACCGCGTCGTACCCGCGCAGTTCGTCCGCCGTCACGTCCCGCAGATCCCGCGGCACCCGCCCGTCGACCGCCTCCGGCCCGCCGAGCAGGTCGCACCCCTCGTACAACCCGGAGTCCAGCCCACCCACCTCATGTCCCGCACCCCGCAGGAACGGCACCATCACCGCCCCGATGTAACCCCGATCCCCCGCAACCAGAACCCTCATCCCGCCATCCCCTCACCCCACAAGTTCCCGTCGCCCAATACAGATCAACGGAAACCCGCCCTGATACAGCCAATTTGGGAGGCCGGGCCAGTTCAGCGTTCCTTGGACCGGGCGACGCCCAGGCCCGGCGGGCGGTTCACGTTCACCTGAGGCGCCACACTCGGCCTCGCCGCCGCACCAGCCGGCGGGCTATCCCGAAGACTCTGCGCCTGCCTCAGCAAATCGCCCGGCACCGGAATCCGGTGCGGCGTCGTCGGTGCGCCTTCCCCTCGTGCCAGAGCTGGACGGCGCGGGCGAGGCTCTGGGCGGCGGTGCCGGTGTCGGTCACCATCGCGGTGTCGCCGTTCGGGGGCTGGTACGGGGTCTGCATGAGGGCTCGTGCTTCGCGTGGGCACTTTCTGTGACCAGGATAGTTTCCGGGGCGGATTTCCTGCGGGAGATTTCCACAGGGGTGTATCAGCGGGATGGGGTGGTTGCTCTCATGGGCGCTGGGGCGTGGGGACGTCGTGATCTTGCCTGTGGGGGGCGTTATGAGAGTTGCCGTGTTCGGCTTGGGGTATGTGGGGTCGGTGACGGCGGCTTGCCTGGCTGCTGCCGGGCATGAGGTGTGGGGGGTGGACGTCGACACCGCCAAGGTGGAGCCGATCGCGCGGGGGCACAGTCCGGTGGTCGAGCCGGGGCTGGACGAGCTCGTGGCGGCGGGGGTCGCGGCCGGGCGGTTGCGGGCGACCACCGATCCACGCGAGGCGCTGGACAGCGCCGATGTCTCGTTGATCTGTGTCGGTACGCCGTCGACCTCGGCGGGAAGTACCGATCTGACCTACATCAAGCGTGCGGTGCGGGACATCGCCGAGGCGGCGCGGGACGTCGTACGGCCGGAGTCCGGGTTTCACAGCATCGTCGTGCGCAGCACAGTTCCGCCGGGGACCGTCGACGAGGTCGTGGCGCAGGTGCTGGCCGAGTTGCCCGTGCCGGATGGGCTGACGTTCGGTACGGCGATGTGCCCGGAGTTTCTGCGCGAGGGGTCCGGGCTGGCGGACTTCTACGAGCCACCGTTCGTCGTGGTCGGCACCCGGAACCCGGAAGTCGGTACCGCTCTGACCGACTTGTTCTCCTTCCTGAATGTCGACGTTCAGATTGTCGACGTTCGGACAGCCGAGGCGCTGAAGTACGCGTGCAACGCGTTCCACGCAACCAAGGTCTCGTTCGCGAACGAGATGGGCCGGATCTTCCGGCACTTCGCCGTGGACTCGCGCGAGGTGATGCGGATCTTCGTCCAGGACACCAGCCTGAACATCTCGCCGTACTACCTGAAGCCCGGCTTCGCGTTCGGCGGCTCGTGCCTGCCGAAGGACCTGCGCAGCGTCCTGCACCTGGCGCGGATCAACGACACCGAACTCCCGCTGCTCTCCGGGGCGCTGGCAACCAACGAGCGCAGCGTCCGCGACGTCGTCGACCGGGTGATCGCCGGCCCCGGCCGCGAGATCGCGCTGCTCGGGCTGAGCTTCAAGCACGCCACCGACGACCTCCGCGAGAGCCCGAACGTCGAGCTCGCCGAACGCCTGATCGGCAAGGGCTACAACCTGCGGATCTACGACGCGATCGTGAACCCGACCCGCCTGGTCGGCGCGAACCTGCGGCACGTCCGGTCGAAACTTCCGCACCTGCAACGGGTGCTGACCGACGATCCGGACGCCGCGCTGGCCGGCGCCGACGTGGCGATCGTCTCCGCGACCGACAGCGCCGCGGTCGACGCGCTGCTGGACAACCCGCCGGCCCGGACCATCGACCTGAGCGGCCGGCTCGGCGCCGCGGCCGAAGCACTGCCCGGATACGAAGGGGTCGGCTGGTGAGCGGTCCGCGGGTGCTGATCATCATCCAGAACCTGTGGGTGCCGTTCGACCGGCGCGTCTGGCTGGAGTGCCAGGCGCTGGTCGCGGCCGGGTACGACGTGACGGTGGTCTGCCCGAAGGGACCGGGCGATCCGTCGTACGACGTGATCGACGGCGTGACCGTGCACAAGTACAAGGCGTACGCGCCGGGTGGCAGCAAGGCCGGCTTCGTCTGGGAGTACGCGTACTCGTTCCTGATGACGCTCCGGCTGGTGTTCCGGGCCCGCAAGGCCGGCCGGTTCGCCGTGCTGCAGGCCTGCAACCCGCCGGACATCTTCTGGCCGATCGCGATGCTGCTGCGGCGGCTCGACGGCACGCGGTTCGTGTTCGACCACCACGACCTGTGCCCGGAGCTGTTCCAGTCGCGGTTCGGCGGTACGGCGAGCCTTCCGTACAAGGGACTCCGCTTCCTCGAGCGGACCACCCACCGGCAGGCCGACCACGTGATCTCGACGAACGACTCGTACCGCCGGATCGCGATCACCCGCAGCGGCAAGGCGAACCACGACGTGACCGTGGTCCGCACCGGCCCCGATCCGGACAAGCTCCGCCGCGGTACGCCGGACGACGCGCTCCGCCGCGGGCACCGGCACCTGGTCACGTACATCGGCGTGATGGGCCCGCAGGACGGCGTCGACATCGTCGTCCGGGCCGCGGATCATATTGTCAACAATCTGCACCGCACCGACATCGCGTTCACGCTGATGGGTGGCGGCGACTCGTTCGACGAGGTGGTCGCGCTGCGAGACGAGCTCGGGCTCGGCGAGTACGTCGAGTTCACCGGCCGGGTGCCGGACGAGACCGTGCGCGCGGTGATGTCGACCGCGGACCTCGGCCTCTCCCCCGACCCGAAGAACCCGCTCAACGACGTGTCGACGATGAACAAGACCATGGAGTACATGGCGTTCGAGCTCCCGGTCGTCGCCTTCGACCTGGTGGAGACGAAGGTGTCGGCCGCCGACGCCGCGGTGTACGTCGAGCCGAACGATGTGGCGAAGTACGGTGACGCGATCGTCGCGCTGCTCGACGACCAGGTACGCCGCCGCCGGATGGCGAA
This sequence comes from Kribbella sp., assembly GCF_035655035.1. Classification (GTDB taxonomy): domain Bacteria; phylum Actinomycetota; class Actinomycetes; order Propionibacteriales; family Kribbellaceae; genus Kribbella. Next base: position 4,278 of record NZ_DASRVN010000509.1, read on the forward strand.
GCTCGGCCGCGAACGCGTCGAACAGGTCCTAGGGTGGCGGCATCAGCAGAAGGCCTACCTCGAGGTGTACGACCAGCTCACCGGGCATGTCAGCCGGGTCGACGCGGCCGCCGGCGTCAAGACGGGATCCTGACGTGTGCGGCATCGCGGGCTGCTACCAGCAGCGCGACGGCTTCGCGCTCGCGAAGGCGATGAGCGACCGGATCGCGCACCGTGGTCCGGACGCGGATCGGGTCCACGCGTTCGACGACGGCGACGTCCGGGCGTACCTCGCGCATCGCAGATTGTCGATCATCGACCTGTCCGCCGCCGCGGACCAGCCGTTCAGCAAGCGCGGCCTGACGATCTGCTACAACGGCGAGCTCTACAACTACAAGGAACTCCGGGCCGAGCTGTCGAAGTCGGGCGTGCGCTTCCGCACCCGGAGCGACACCGAGGTCGTACTGGAAGCCTGGCGCCGCTGGGGTCCGGCCGCCCTCGGGCGGTTCCGCGGCATGTTCGCGTTCGCGATGCTGGACGAGGAGAGCGGCAGCCTGTACCTGGCCCGCGACCCGCTCGGCATCAAGCCGCTGTACTTCCTCCGCCGGCAGGGCGGCGTGATCTTCGCGTCCGAACTGAAGGCGCTCGTCACCGCTGTCGGGTCCGAGCTCCGCACCGAGCCCGGCGCGCTGATCGCATCCATGCTCTATTACTGGCTGCCCGAGCAGCGCTGCGCGATCGACGGTGTCGACAAGCTGCCGCCGGGTTCGTGGGCGGAGTTCCGGCCGGACGGCAGCAGCCGGCACGAGACGTACTGGCGGGTGAGCGACGTCGCGACCGAGGCCGCCGAAGGCCCGCCCGCGGACCTGCGTTCGATCATCGAGGAGTCGGTCGCCGCGCACATGGTCGCCGATGTCCCGGTCTCCACCTTCCTCAGCGGCGGTCTGGATTCCAGCCTGGTGACCGTACTGGCGAAGCGCCTGGACCCGGGCGTCGACTCGTACACGATCACCTTCCGCTCGCAGGACCAGAAGCTCGAGGCGATGCCGGACGACGCGATCTACGCGCGCAAGCTGGCCCGGCAGTTCGGCATCGACCTGCACGAGATCGAGCTCGCGCCGGACGTCGTCGAGCTGCTTCCGCGGATTGTTGACAATCTGGACGAACCGATCGGTGACCCGGCCGCGATCAACACGCTGCTGATGTGCGACACCGCGCGCGACGCCGGCGTCAAGGTGCTGCTGTCCGGGATGGGCGCCGACGAGCTGTTCGGCGGGTACCGCAAGCACCTCGCCTGTGTGATGGGAGCGCAGTACCAACGACTCCCCGGCGTACTGCGGAACGGGCTGGCCGGACCGGCCGTACGGCGGCTCCCGGTGACCATCAACGGTCGCGGGCTGCGCTACGCGCGCTGGGCGAAACGGTTCGAGACGTTCGCGAACCTCCCCGAGGAGGAGGCGTTCCGGCGCAGCTACACGATGTACGACGCGGACCAGCTCGCCGGGCTGATCAGCCCGGACCTCGAGCCGTACGTCGGGAAGCTGCTCGCCGAGCACAGCGACATCTACCATGACAACGCGCTCGACGACCACGTCAACCGGATGTGCCTCGCGGACTCGCGGATGTTCCTGCCCGGACTGAACCTCACGTACACCGACCGCGCGAGCATGGCGGCGTCGACCGAGGTCCGGACGCCGTTCGTCGACCCGGTCGTGGCGCGGGCGGCGTTCTCGATCCCGGGCAGCGCGAAGATCCACCGCCGGGTCGGCAAACTGGCGCTGAAGCAGGCCGCCGAGGCGTGGTTGCCGAAGGAGATCATCTACCGGCCGAAGGCGTCGTTCAGTGCGCCGCTGCGCGCCTGGGTGCGGAACGACCTGCGCGAACTGGTCGACGACGTACTGCTGCGCGGCGAGCTGGTCGGCAGCGGGTTCCTGCGGCAGGCCGCCGTACAGCAGATTGTCGACAATGAACGATCCGGACGCGAGGACTACTCCAAGCAGATCTGGCAGCTGCTGACGCTGGAGACCTGGACGCGGCACATGCGCTCGCTGGGCGTGACCATCACCTCTGGATGAAGGACGGACATGAAGCAGGTTGCACAGAACTACAAGTCCGGCGAGCTGGCGGTTCTCGACGTACCGCCGCCGGCTTGTGCGCCGGGCGGGGTGCTGATCCGTTCGCTGTACTCGCTGATCTCGACCGGGACCGAGCTGATGAAGGTCGGCGAGGCACGGCTTTCGCTGGTGGGCAAGGCGAAGGCGCGGCCCGACCAGGTGCGCAAGGTGCTGGACACGGTTGCGCAGCAGGGGCTGACGAGTACGTACAAGAAGGTGATGAACAAGCTCGACTCGTACACGCCGCTCGGGTACTCGGTGTGCGGGGTGGTCGTGGAGGTCGGGGCCGGTGCGGAGGAGTTCAGTGTCGGGCAGTTGGTTGCCGCGGCGGGGAACGAGTTCGCGTTGCATGCGGAGTACAACTGGGTGCCGGTGAATCTGTGCGTGCCGGTGCCGGACGGGGTGCCGGCTGAGCAGGCCGCGTTCTCCACTGTTGGTGCGATCGCGATGCAGGGCGTGCGGCAGGCCGAGGTCCAGCTGGGTGACACGGCTGTGGTGATCGGGCTCGGGCTCGTCGGGCAATTGGTGGTGCGGTTGCTGGTGGCCGCTGGGGTGCGGGTGTTCGGGATCGACACGGTCGCGGATCGCTGCCGGATGGCGGAGAAGGCGGGCGCGTTGTACTGCGTGGGAGCCGACGAGGCCGGAGTGGCGGCGCTCGAGCGGTCGTTGCTGCAGGCATCCAACGGGCTCGGCGCGGACCGCATCCTGCTCGCGGCCGGCGGGCACTCGAACGGGCCGGTGGAGACCGCGGCCCGGTTGGCACGGGACCGCGCGCGGGTGGTGGACATCGGCAAGACCAGGCTGGATCTTCCGTGGAACGCGTACTACGACAAGGAGCTGGACGTCCGGTTCTCGCGGTCGTACGGGCCGGGGCGGTACGACGACCGGTACGAGCTGCAGGGGATCGACTACCCCGCCGGGTACGTCCGGTGGACCGAACGGCGCAACCTCGAATGCTTCGTGGACCTGATCGCCCGCGAACAGATCGACGTCGGCGCGCTGATCGCCAACACCTTCCCGATCGCCGACGCCACCGACGTCTACCAAAAACTCAGCACCGGCACCTACCCCGGCGTCGGCTTCCTCTTCGAATACCCAAAGGAAGCATCACCCGACAACACCCGCACGGCGCGCAGGGCTGATGGCGCAGCGCGCGGCGCTGGGGGCGAAGAGGGGGGCCGCGGTAAGGGGCAGGCCGGAGGTGTCGCGGAGGGTGAGACCAGCCGCCGGCGGGGGCCGGCCGGAGGGCCGGCTTCCGCCGGCGTGGTGCGGGTTGGGTTCGTTGGCGCGGGGAACTATGCGTCGAGCATGTTGCTGCCGCAGCTGCAGAAGAACGAGCAGGTTGTCCTGGGACGGGTCGCGACGAACAAGTCGTTGTCGGCGGCAAATGCCCAGCGACGGTTCGGGTTCGAGGAAGTAGGGACCGACGCGGCAGCCGTACTGGCGGACGACCGGCTGGACGCCGTGTTCGTCGTCACACGGCACAGTTCGCATGCCGAGCTGACGTGCCGCGCGCTGGAGACCGGAAAGGCCGTCTTCGTCGAGAAGCCGCTGGCCTTGACCGACGACGAGCTGGACCAGGTCGTCGCCACCGTGGATGCCACCGGCAACGATCGGCTGATGGTCGGGTTCAACCGCCGGTTCGCGCCGCTGCTGACCGACCTGAAGGACCGCTTCGGCGACCACGGCAGCACCTCGGTCAGGTACCTGGTGAACGCCGGCAAGCTCGACTCCACCAGCTGGTACCTCGACGCCGGCAAGGAAGGCACCCGGTTCGCCGGTGAGGGCGGCCACTTCATCGACACGCTCACCTGGTGGATCGACAGCCTCCCGACCCAGGTGTACGCCGTACCCGGACCCGACACCGGCGACGTCCTCGTGACGATCCGGTTCGCGAACGGGTCCGTCGGCACGATCACGTACGTCGGCGGCGGCAACGCGCGTTTCCCGAAGGAGACGATCGACATCACCGGCGGGGGCCGCAACGCGCGTTTCGACAACTTCCAGCGCGCGTCCGTGTGGGCCGGGCGGAAACCCGCCACCCGCAAGTCCCGCAGTACCGACAAGGGCCAGCGCAACGAGCTGGAGCGTTTCATCGCCGCAGTACGCACCGGCGGACCGATGCCGATCCCGTTCGAGCAACTGGTCGCCACCACCCGCGCCACCATCGCAGTGGACCGCAGCCTGGCCTCCGGGAAGGCTGAGTCAATTCTTCCCCCGCCCCACCGCCCCGGTCAGGGGACCGTGTGAGCCGCCAGCCCTTGGGCTGGTACGTCCGCCGCCTGCGCCGGATGTCCCCCACCGAACTCATCCAGCGCACCAGCGATGCCGGACGCCGTACTGCCTGGGCCTACCAACAGGTCCGGCCCGGGCAGCACGGAAACCTGACCCTGCCGCTACAGCGCGAGAGAACGTTCAGTACGACGCTCCCGCCACACACAGCCTGCGCCGTACCGGAAGACGCCCGTAAGGCAGTGATCAAGCAGGCAGACGCCATCTTGGCCGGCAACCTCGAAGTACTAGGCCTAGAACGCACGGACCTCAAAGCACCGGACTGGTTCCGTGACCCGGTAACAGGCCGCCGTTCGGACCCAACGCAGTACGTGTTCAAGCTCAACCACCGGAACGAGCAGGCCGTCGGCAACATCAAGCAGGTGTGGGAGCTGTCCCGGCACCACCACCTCACCCAACTGGCCGCGGCGTGGTTCCTGACCCACGACGACCGGTACGCCGAACGCGTAGCCGACCACCTGAACGACTGGTGGCGTGCGAACCCGTTCCTGTCCGGAGTGCACTGGGCGAGCGGTATCGAGATCGGTCTGCGCCTGATCAGCTGGACCTGGATCAGACGCCTGCTCAACGACTGGCCTGACATCACAGACCTGTTCGAGCACAACGAGTTGGCTCTGCAGCAGCTGTACTGGCACCAGCGATACCTGGCCGCGTTCCAGAGCCACGGGTCCTCGGCCAACAACCACGT
>NZ_DASRVN010000510.1:0-4741 GCF_035655035.1 Kribbella sp.
AACCGTCTGGCCGCAGCCGACCCGGCAACCCCAGCCCCGCGCCGCGCACCCGACACCAGCGCGGCAGCAGGCCGAGCAGCAGGCGACTCCGCCGCCAGCAGCCTCGCCGCAGCAGGCTCCGCCGCCGGCAGCCCGAACACACCCCCCGGCGCCACCGGCGAATACGACGCCACCTCAAGCACAGGACGCACCGTCGCAGCCGCTGAGCACGACAATGCGCCAGCCTCCGGACCCACGCGCGCAGCCACCGACCACGGCACCACCTCGGGTGGTGGACGTACCGGCACAGCCGCCGAGTACGGCGCCACCTCGGACGGCGGACGTACGGGCGCAGCCGCCGAGTACGGCGCTCCCTCGGATGGTGGGCGTACCGGCAGGCCGGGTGAGTACGGCGCGGCTGCAGGTGCGGGTGGGTATGCAGCGAGCGGGCTCACAGGTGCTGCAGCGTATGCAGCCGACGGCACCCACGCAGCAGCAGCTGGCGGCCACGCGACCTCCGGAAGCTCTGGCCTCGGCAGCTCCAGCCTCAGCAGTTCCGGACCTGGCGGCTCGGGACCGGGCAGCTCTGGTCCCGGCAGCTCTGGGCCTGGCAGCTCTGGTCCCGGCGGCTCTGGGCCTGGGGGTTCTGGGCCAGGGCGGCGGAGTGCTGGGCGGGTGGGGCGGGCGTCGCGGGGGCGGCGTTCGGTGATTGCGGTGGCTTCGGTGCTCCTGGTGATCACGCCGATCTCGTGGATCCTGCTGCACCAGCCGCAGAACGACCCGGCCGACGCCTCGGTGCCGATGGTGACGCGCACCGACGACACGTACATCACCCCCTCCACCAAGGCGGCCGTCGCTACCCCGTCCGCCCACGCGACCGTCACCCCAACAGCACCCCCGACGGCCACTCCCACGGCGACCCCGACGAACACCCCGTCCGCCACGCCGACAAACAGCCCGACAACCAGCCCGACGGGCACCCCAACGGACAATCCGACCGACACCCCCACGGAGTCCTCCACCCACACGCCGACGTCCGCCCCGACCTCGGCCCCCACCCGCACCAACCCCACCACGGCCCCGACCTCGCCCGGCCGAACCATCACCACCACCAAACCACCCGCCACCCCACCCCCGACGACCACGCCGCCACCGGTCGACGGCCGTATGGACTCGAACGAGAAGCAGCTCTTCAACCTGATCGACAGCGCCCGAGTGAACAACGGCTGCGCTGCCCTCAAGCAGGACCCGAGCCTCACCTCAGGTGCCGAGGCGACGGCCGCGAGCCGTGCGCAGTCCGGCAACAACCTGAACAGCAGCTCCGGATCGCAGGTCGGCGCCGGCGGTGACGGGATGTCCGCGCAGCAGGCCTACAACCAGCTGATGAAGAAGTACAAGGGCAGCGTCCTCGACTGCGGTCGCACCACGCTGGGCGTGGGGATGAGATCGGCCGACCACAGCACCGGCATCCTGTGCCCGCTGATCTGCGGCACCGCCGCCCGCAACGCCTGGGTGGCGAACTTCTCGTAGATTCTTCGGCACTCTTCTCGCCGGTTGGTGCGACCATGGTTGGGCGACCTGGTCCACCAACCTGCGGGAGGCTGGATGTTCTTCGAGCGTGATGACGTGGATCGGGCCGGGCCGGCGCATTACGGGATCCATCCGGACGCGCTGGCCGAGGAGCGACCGGATCCGCGGCCGGACGCGGCCCGCAAGATGGGGTTGAGCCGGCACACCGAGGAAGGCGCCGTACTGTACTTCGCTTCGTCCCTCGACCGCGGCAAACCCGGGCACCGGATGATGGCCTGGATCCTGCTGATCACGTTCGCGGCGCCGGTGGTCTACGTCCTGCTCGTGCTGCTGTAGAACTCCTGCCGATGCCGCTGCGGCGTCGTACCGAGCACGGCGTGGAAGTGATGCCGCAACGCGTCACTGCTGCCGAAACCGCTTTCCGCCGCGACCCGCTCGACCGACAGATCAGTTGTCTCCAGCAACAATCGCGCCCGGTCGAGCCGCTGCCGCAACAACCACGCCTGCCCCGAACTCCCGGTCCGCGCCCGGAACTGCCGCGTGAACGTACGCCGCGACAGCGCCACCGCCCCGGCCCATTCGTCCAACGTCACCGGCTGGTCGAGCCGCGCTCGCGCCCACACCATCGCTTTCTCGATCACGTCGTCGGCCGGGTCCGGCGGTACCGGCACCGGGATGTACTGCGCCTGGGATCCGCTCCGGTGCGGCGCGACCACGATGTCCCGGGCGACCTGCTCCGCGATCTCGAACCCGTGGTGCGTCCGGACCAGGTGCAGGCAGCAGTCCAACGAAGCCGCAGTACCGGCGGATGTGACGAGGTCGCCTTGATCACACCACAGCACGTCGGCCCGGACCTTCAACGCCGGGTACCGCGCCCGCAGCTCGTCGGCGAACCGCCAGTGCGTCACCACCTCACGCCCCTCGGCGATCCCGCTTTCCGCGACCAGGAATGCCCCGACGCACAGCCCGACCACCGTCGCGCCACGCGCATGCGCCCGCCGGATAGCAGTCAGCAGTACGTCGGACGCGACCAGCCCGGGCTCCCAGCTGGCGAGCACCACGACGTCGGCCCGTTCCATCGCATCGAGCCCGTGGTCCACGGTAATCCCGAACCCGGCGCTGGTCGGGAACGACCCTGGCTGCTCGGCACAGACCTGTACGTCGTACCGGTCGGGCAGGCCGCGCCGCTCGCCGAGGACCAGGCACGGCACGGACAGGTGGAACGGGCTCATCCCGGGGTACGCGAGAACCGCGACAGTACGCATGGACAGAGTATGGCCCGATCTTCGGCAACTATGGCTCCCGGGCCAATGGTACGGACGGTCGCCGGACCGGAGGATCGTGGTCATGAAGATCACGCACATCGGCGGCCCGACCGCCGTCCTGAACCTCGGCGGCCTCACGTTCCTGACCGACCCGGCCTTCGACGAGCCGCGCGACTACCAGCTCCCGGGACGGGTGATGACGAAGCTGACCGGCCCGGCGATCCCGGCCGCGGACCTCGGCCCGATCGACGTCGTACTGCTGTCGCACGACGAGCACAAGGACAACCTCGACGACGCCGGCCGCGCCCTGCTGCCGTCGATTCCGACCGTACTGTCGACGCCCGGCGCGGCGCTGCGCATCGAGGGCGTCCGCGGCCTCGAGAACTGGGAGACGGTCAACCTCCCGCGGCCGGACGGCGGTGTGGTCACGGTGACCGGCGTACCCGCGCTGCACGGGCCGGAAGGTGCCGAGTCGGTGGTCGGGTTCGTGACCGGATTCGTCGTGCAGGGCGAGGGATTGCCGACGGTCTACGTGTCCGGCGACAACGCGTCACTCGGCCACGTGAAGGAGATCGCGGACCGGTTCGCGCCGATCGACGTCGCGGTCCTGTTCGCCGGCGCCGCCCGTACCGGACTGCTGAACGGGGCGAACCTGACCCTCACCTCGGAGGACTCGGTCGAAGCCGCCCGCATCCTCGGCGACGCGACCATTATTCCCGTGCACACCGAGGGCTGGACGCACTTCAGCGAGGGCCCGGAGCAGTTCCTGGCCGCTTTCCAGGAGGCCGGACTGGAGCACCGTACGCAGATGCTGTCGCACGGTGTTCCGAAAACGGTTACTTGAGAGCTTGACGAGTACGGAGCGTGACGACTAGCGTGTTCGACCGCCGGGGGGACCGGCAGTTCGAATTCATCGGGCCGGGGGGACATCGGCCCACAGCACGAGGGGGGAACACTTTTGTTTACGCGACGCTTTCGCCTGCCCATGGCCGTTCTCGCGACCGCCGGAGTAGCCGTCGCCGCGGCGGCGGTCGCTCCACTGCCCGCGTCGGCGGTGAGTCCCGTCCTGTTCACCGGGATCCAGTACGACCCGCCCGGGCCGGATTACCGGACCAACGCGCAGCTCAACCGCGAGTACGTCGTCGTCCGCAACAACAGCACCCGGTCGGTAACCCTTGCCGGCTGGCGGATCCGGGACGCGCAGAACCACACGTTCGTGTTCCCGCGCGGCTTCGTGCTCCGCGGTCGCACCAGCGTGGTCGTCCACACGGGTCGCGGCCGGAACACGTCGGTGAACCTGTACTGGGGTTCCGGCAACTACATCTGGAACAACACCGGCGACACGGCCCGCCTGCAGACTCCCGCCAACCGAACCGTCGACACCTGTTCCTACCGGCAGGTGTCCGGCCGCGCCCGCGTCGCCTGCTGACCATCCTGCCGAGTCGTGAAATGCGGTCCGAATACTCGACCGATCTTCACGACTCGGCGGACGGGTCCGAGCCATTCACCACGACTCGCCGGATCGGCTGTCAGCGGTTGGATGGTTGCGCGGGGTCGGTGCCGTCGTCCGGGATCCATTCCTGGACGGTGATTTCGTCGCCTACGTGGATGTTGCCGGGGGCAAGTACTGCGGCTTTGATGCCGAAACTGACCCCGCCGCCGTAGGTGGGTTCGCGGCGGTAGGTGGCGAGGGTTCGGGTGGGTTCGGGGCCGGACTTGGTGCCGGTTGACTGGTCGACGGTCGGTACGGCGCAGCGGATGCCGCGGGCGGAGTAGCCGATGGTGGTGGTGCCGGCGGTCATCCGGAGGACGGTGTCCTCGGTGTGCGGTTCGGGCCAGCCGGAGATGACGACGTTCGGGCGGAAGCGGTTCATCGGGATCGCGGTGCCGCCGTATTCGAGGATGCGGGCGTTCAGGCTGTCGAGGGAGGCGTACGACGTGATCATCAGCGCGTGCGCGTCGCCGTA
>NZ_DASRVN010000511.1:0-20156 GCF_035655035.1 Kribbella sp.
CGAGCAGCTCGCCACCACGACGCTGTGGCAGAACAAGCAGGGCGTCGAGGACGTCAGCCACCTGATGGAGACCAAGCCGACCGGTGACGACGCCGACCTGGCGAACGTCGACCCGGCGCTGCGGGACGCGTTCCGCTCCGGTCTGTCCCCGGTGCACGACCGCTCCCGGCTGCCGAAGGAGTTCGACGGCCTCCACAACGGCCACGAGGGCTCGCATCACTTCCTCGCCGACGACTTCGTCCGCGCGGTCGCCGACAAGACCCTCCCGCCGATCAACGCCTGGGTCTCCGCCCGCTACACGCTGCCGGGCATCTTCGCCCACCAGTCCGCCCTCCAGGGCGGCGTCCAGATGGAGATCCCCGACCACGGCGACGCACCTGCGTGACGTAAGAACGGGTAGTGGTCCGACTCGCCAGGCGTGAACGCCCGCCGGATCCGGCCGCTGAGCCGACCACTACCCGTCCTTCGGTACGGACCTCTTCGCCGGAATCTCCGTCCGCGACTTCGACACCGCCGTCGCCTGGTACGAGCAGCTGCTCGGTGCCCCGCCGAGCTGCCGAACGACGTCGAGGACTTCGAAGCGGTGCTGAACGGGATCGCCGAGCGGGGATCGAGCCGGCGGTCCGGGAGACGTACGAGAACGGCGTACGGCAGGCGACCTTCCATGACCCGGACGGCAACGTGATCTCGTGCGGCGGGGCGGCGTTGGAGTGATGTTCAGGTAGTTCGGGTTGCGGCGCACCCGGGGTCAACGTAGGAACGTCCTATGACCCTGCGACGCCTGGGCCTGTCTGCCCTCTGCCTTTCCCTGACCTTCGGTGGCACCACCGCGATCGCCACCCCGCCGTCCGCGCACCTTCCGCTCGGCCCGACGAACCTGACCGAGACCCGTGACACCCGCACGCTGCAGCCGGGTGTCACGCTCACGACCATCGTCCGCGGCCAGGCCGACAGCAGCGCCGGATGGACGGTCGAGATCGCGATCCCGTCCTCGTCACCCGACCCGGACGCGCCCGCCGCGGCGCTCTCCGACCAGGCGGGCGCCGACAAGGCCGCCGCGAAGCTCCGCGCGGCCGGGCTGGACCCGCGCGTCGAGGACGTACCGACGCCGAAGCTCGCCGACGCCGGCGGGAACAGCCTCGGGTACCGCGTCCGCGTCGGCCTGTTCGGTACCAAGGCCGAGGCCGACGCCCTGCGTACCAAGGTCATCGCGGCCGCGCTGAACGGCTCCAGCCTCTACACCGGCTGGGACGGTGAACCCGACGACATCGCCGGCTCGACCGGCCCGTGGCACCTGCAGGTGCTGACGATCGACCCGAAGACGTTCCGCGGCAAGCTCGACGCGACGTACGGCCCGGACATCGAGCAGCGCGAGACCACCAGCACCCTCGCGACCCTGACCGGCGCGACCGCCGCCGTGAACGCGGGCTTCTTCGTCCTCGACCCGAAGTCCGGCGCACCGGGTGACCCGGCCGGCGTCGGCGTGTACGACGGCCGCCTGCTCAGCGAACCCACTAACGGCCGCCCGGCCCTCGTCCTCGGCCCCAGCGGTACGTCGGTCGACCGCTTCACCTGGCGCGGCACCGTCGGCAACCTCCCGCTCGACGGGCTGAACCGGTTCCCCGGGCTGATCCGCAACTGCGGCGGTACGGCGGACGACCTGCCGACCTCGAAGCCCCTGCACGACACCACCTGCACCGATCCCGACGAGCTGATCGCGTTCGACCCGTCGTACGGCGCGTCGACCCCGAGCGGCCCCGGCGCCGAGGTGGTCCTGGACCGCCGCGGCATCGTGACCGAGATCCGGACCACCCGCGGCGGCGCGATCCCCGCTGCCGGGCGGACCGTGCAGGCGACCGGCAATCTGGTTGCCCCGCTGCTGCGGACCGCGAAGGTCGGGAAGCCGCTGCCGATCCGCTCGACGCTCCTCGACGACCACGGCCGCCCGGTCCCGCTGACCCGGCGTACGACGATCGTGAACGGCGGACCGGAGCTCGTTCACGACGGCCGGATCCACGTGACCGCCGCCGCCGACGGCATGGTCCAGTCCACGCCGAGCTTCTACTACGGCTGGGTGCACAAGCGGAACCCGCGCACGATCGCCGGCGTCGACGACCACGGCCGTACGGTCCTGATCACCGCCGACGGCCGCACCGTGAACAGCCTCGGCCTCTCGATCTCCGAGGCCGCGGCGGTCGCGAAGTCCTTCCACCTCACCCAGGCGATCAACCTGGACGGCGGCGGCTCCACCACGATGGTTGCCAACGGCACCGTTCTCAACACCCCGTCGGACGCCACCGGCGAACGCCCGGTCGGCGACGCCCTGGTGATCACGAAGTAAATGTTGGTTCGGTGGGAGCGTAGGAGTGGACCCCCGCGTGCTACGCGGCCGCTAGGTTCGTCGCTCCGCTCCTCAGACGCGTCCGCTCCGCGCGCTCCCACCCACCACCCCCGGCTGAGCGCCGGACTTACCGCCTCCGGCTGACGCCGGATTTTTGTCGGCTGGCGCCGACGAACTGCGGGCTGGCGCCCGCGCGGGCGACGACGACCGGGTCGACGGATCCAGTCAGACGACCGTGATACGAGACAGGAATCCCCTCCCCGCCAACTCCTGCATGCGGAGCCACTACGGGGAGCAACAGCCTCCAGTCCGACTTCCTGCGCACTGAGAGTTGTTTCGTTGGTAGGCGGGACCGGCGCGGACGCAGGGGTCAGCACGCCAGCCCCGCCGGATCAGTTGGGGCGTCCGCGTCCGCCTGAGACGCTGCGTCATTCGTCGCGCCGGTAGTTGTGGGTCGGCATGCCAACGCCGGCCGCGCGTAAAGCGGTAGAGCCGGTCCCGCGCATTGCGCCGCTTAGTCATCCAGCCACTGCACACCGCTGCTGTCGCGGTGGTAGCCCTTATGCCGGCCATTGATGCAGGCAGTACCTGTCATCGGGTTTTCACCGTCGCACCGCTCAGCGGGGCGCAACGTCGGCCAGCTGGTGTCGTTCGGTTCACCACCCCACTCCACGGCGTGAGGCGCGGTCTCTGTGCTCATGTAGCCACGCTATGAGTGCGGTTCTGGCGGCAGCTAGACAGTTGCAATTAGTTGCTGTCAGCCAGTTCGCCCTGGGCCTTGATGACAAAAGCGCGTGCATCTCTTCCATAGACCGCAGGCTGCCGCAGGTGCTCGAACATCCGCCCATACATGGCTACCTCTTGTGGCGCAGTGATCTCAATGCTGGCAGTTGGCGCCTCTAGGCTCACCAGCTTGTCGTCGTAGACCCAGAAGCTCACCTGCCCAACCACGGCCCGCTCAACGCTGCGTGGCACGATGCCAACCGACACGTTCGGCAAGCTCATCACTGACAGCAGGCGGTCGAGCTGACCAGCAAGTGTGTCCGCGTCGCCGAAACGCGTGTACAACGCAGCTTCTTCTAGGACCACGGCGAAAGTCTTGCTGCCGTTGTACAGCACCGATTGGCGGCCGATGCGAGCGGCCACTGCCTCGTCGATGTCATTGCGTACGTCGAGGAAGTCGAACCAGAACTCGAGCATCGCCCGTGTGTAGCTGGCCGTCTGGAAGAACCCGGGGATCACGTGGTGCTCATAGATGAGGAAGCGTTCGGTTCGCTCCTCCAGCGGCACTGGCGCGAGCATCATCTGCTTCATGCCCGCGCGCGCCTGCCGCTTGTACTCCAGGTACATCGACTCGACCGTGCGCGCCTGGGCGATCACGTCTGCGCTCTGGTCCCGCGCAGAGCATGCGTCGCACCACAGCCGAATGTCTTCGTTGGAGGGTGCCTGCACGCCGTGCTCAAGCTTCGAGACACGCGTGAAATGCCAACCGGTCGCGGCTGCCAACTCGCGACCGGTCAGCCCGGCATCCTTGCGCAGTTCCCGAAGGCGCAGGCCCAAAGCCTCCCGCGCCTTCCGGGTGGCGCTATTCGGGTTCGTACTCACTGTGCGGTGTCGCCAACAACCACACCCGCTCGAATGCCTCGCGGCACATCTCAACCACAGCCGGATCGGTCGTCGTCGTGAACGCCGTGTTCATGCCGGACCCGGCGTAGTGCAGAAACACCACCCGCTCGTCATCGAGCAAGTAGTAGTCGTTGCCAGGGATGCACAACTCCGAGACCTGTCGCCGCGGCACCCACCGGACGTCTTCACCGGCTGCGGCGATGGGCGTGAACACGGTGTAGACCCATCGCTGGTATTCGCTGAGGGGTTCCGAGACGATCTTTACCCGTCGCACCGTTCGTCCTGCTGCAACATGTTCTCCGAGCGCCGTACACCACTCCTGCAGCCACTCGAAGTCGTCCGGTTCATCGCGTTTCCATTTGGCCATGTGCGGCAGTTCAACCTCGGTGCCGTACGCATCGCGGGTCTCCAGGTGCACCGAACTGCGCTTGAACTGCGTCAGCAGTTCGTCGAAGGCCTGCTCAGTGATCTCCTCCACGCCGGCCGACCTACGGGTTCGTGAAGAACGGAATCATGCGGTCCGGGATCTCGACTGCGGTCTCACCGTCCGGCAGGTTGAGAGTTGCGAGGGCGGCCGGGTCCGTGACGACCCATCCCTGCACGACCCAGCTTCCGCGGTCAGTCTTGTAGAGGGTGGGGCTGTTCTTCGGAGCCGATTCCGGGTCGCCTGCAACGAGCGTCAGTTTCATGATGATCCCCTGTCTGCATCGGTTGCCTGAGCTTGCGTTGCCAAGTCTGGGGTTCCGCGAAGTTGTGTGTCATCGATGTTGCGGAAAGTTGCGACACCAACCCTCTCATCCGGCCGCTGACCCGGCGAAGCTTTCCGGCGCGCCGACGAAACCCACGGGACATACCGGCTGTCGCAGCCCAGTCAGATCGTCAGACCCGATGCTCCGCGCAGGATCTCGTCGGGTAGTTCGGTCGCCTCGTCGCAGTTGCCTCGCGCAGATACGTCGGCCTCGTACTCACTCGGCGAGCGCGTAGCGACGCAGCATGCGGGCGCTAGCCCGCGACTCGTCGGCGCCAGCCGACAACTCCCCGGCGTTAGCCGGAGCTCCCGGCGTCAGCGGGAAGCGGAAAGTCCGGCGCTGAGCCGGGGGTGGGTGGGAGCGGGCTGAGCGGGCGCGTCTGAGGAGCGGAGCGACGAAGCTAGCGGCTGCATGGCACGCGGGGGACTTACTCGCGTACGGCGATCTCGTCCAAGGCGGACCAGGGTAGGACTCGGACGTCGACCGTACGGCGGCCTTCGAGTTCTGCCCGCAGCAGGCGGTGCACCCCGTCGAGGATCGTGATGCGGTCATCGGGCCGGTGCACGACGTCCAGCGGATGCCGGAGGTCGGCGGCGAGGGTGCGTTCGTACTGCGCGTGGTACGTGACCGGGTCCGCGGCGACCTGGCGGGGCGTGACGTGGAAAGGGCCGTCGTACGCCCAGAACGGCAGGTCGAGGTGATGCGCCAGGTCGGTGATCGGCATCGCGAGGACCGGGAGGTCGAGGGCGTGCAGCAGGTCGAGGTCCCAGTGGAAGTCGAGGATGTACGCCGTCAGCGCCGGCGGGATCGTGAGCGGGAACGGGTGGCGGGTCACTCGTAGATTCTGCGCAGCCGCAGTGTCATCGAGTTCTCGATGTGCTGGGTCATCGCGGCCTCGGCGCGGACCGGGTCGCCGGACGTGATCGCCTCGACCAGCATCCGGTGCTCGGTGAGTACTTCGGGACCGATGTCGCGGTTGTAGTGCAGGCGGAAGATGTGCAGGTGGCAGTGGGTCCGTTCGAACGCGAGCCGTACCTGTTCACTGCCGGACAGTGACGCGATCAGCGAGTGGAACCGGTTGTCGTGGACGGTCAGCGACTTGTACCCGGCGTAGTCGATCGAGGTCGGCTCGACCGCCGTGGCCAGCTCGGCCTGCAGTTGCGCGACGCCGTCGGCGGAGATCAGCTCAGCCGCCCGCCGGGCCGCCCACGGCTCGAGCAACAGCCGGAACCGGTAGAGATCGTCGAACTCCTCGAGCGAGAGCAGCGGCGTCGCGCGGTAACCCTTCAGCGGCTCCTTGACCGCGAGACCCTCCGACTCCAGCCGGGCGAGCGCCTCCCGGACCGGCGTCGACGACACCTGGAACTCGCGGGCCAGTCCGTCGATCGAGATCCGCGCCCCGGGCCGGATGACGTGGTCCATCAGCATGGTCTTGATGGCCTCGTAGACGTCGTCGGCGAGCATCTGCCGCCGGAGCAGCCGCCGGTCCACCGCCACTGGCTCGCTCATCAGGTGTCTCCGGATTCTGGTCGCGGTCTTGACCCCACCGGTCAGGTTTCGGCAGGGTAACACTGGTAATCATGCATCATGCACGATTTCGGCACGGCCTAGCTATGGGGAGTCACGGACGATGGTGAGGTTCGAACAGATCGGCGTGCTACCCGAGCCCGGGGACAATGTCGCGATCGCGTCGGTGCGGCTGGACGCCGGCACCGAGGTCGAGCTCGGCGGTACGACGGTGGCGCTGCCGCACACCGTGCTCGAAGGGCACCGCTTCGTGGTCACGCCGGTCGCCGCCGGTGCTGCCCTGACCTCGTGGAACACCGCGTTCGCGCGCGCGTCCCGCGACCTGGTCCCGGGCGACTACGTCTGTACGCCGACCAGCCTGGCCGCGGTCAGCGCCCGCGGCGTGGACGGGCTGCCCGCGGAGCCGTCCGCGACCAACGAGCCGCTGGACCCGTTCGAGCTGGACGAGTCCGCGCTGAACTTCGGCGCCCAGGTGACGAGTGTCGAGCAGCCCGGAACCTTCCTCGGCTACCCGCGCGAGCAGGGGCCGGCCGGCACCCGGAACCACGTCGTACTGCTGGCCACGAGTTCCCGCAGCAGCGGGTTCGTGACCGAGCTCGCACGGCGCTTCGACGGTGCGGCCGCCGGCGACGGCGTCGTACCGGTCGCGCACACCGAGGGCGGCGAGGACGAAGTACCGAACAACCTGCACTTCCTGCTTGCCACGCTCGGCGGCTTCGCGCTGAATCCGAACGTCGGTGCCGTGCTGATCGTCGACACCGAGGGCGACGTCGTCTCCGGCGAGGCGATCAAGACCTTCCTTGCCGAGAACAACTACCCGTCGATCAAGGTGCCGCACGCGTACTTCACCCGGAGCGCCGGGTTCGAGCACGACCTGGCCGCTGCCGGAGCGCTGATCGAGCCGTGGCTGCCGGTCGTGGACGCCCAGCCGCGGGTCGAGGTGCCGCTCGCGGACCTGAAGATCGCGCTGCAGTGCGGCGGATCCGACGCGTTTTCCGGAATTTCCGCGAACCCGCTCGCCGGCCAGGTCAGCGCGGAGATCATCCGCCACGGCGGTACGGCGGTGCTCGCGGAGACCGACGAGTTGATCGGCGCCGAGCCGTACGTGCTGAAGAACGTCCGCGATCTGGCTACCGCGCAACGTTTTCTGGCCACGATCAAGTCGTTCAAGGAGCGCGTCGGCTGGCACGGGCACACCGCCGAGGGCAACCCGTCCGGCGGGAACGTGTACCGCGGCCTCTACAACATCGTGCTGAAGTCGATCGGTGCCGCCCGCAAGCTGCCGCGCGAGGTCCGGCTGGACCACGTGATCGAGTACGGCGAGCCGCTGCCGGGCGACGGCTACATCTTCATGGACAGCCCCGGCAACGACCTCGAGTCGGTGGCCGGCCAGATCGGCAGCGGCTGCAACCTGATCTTCTTCACCACCGGAAACGGCTCGATCACGAACTTCCCGTTCGTTCCGACGCTCAAGTTCGTCACCACCAGCGCGCGGTACGAGCGGTTGCACGCCGAGATGGACGTCGACGCCGGCAAGTACCTGACCGGTACGTCGATGGCGGACCTGACCGCCGAGACGTTCGACCTCGTCGTACGGGTCGCGTCGGGGGAGAAGAGCGCCGGCGAGCGCGCCGGGCACAGCCAGGTGTCGATCTGGCGGAACTGGAAGCAGACCGGCCCGCGCGACGGCATCTCGATCACCACCGACGGGCGGATGGCGCGCAAACTCGCGGACCTGCCGGCCGAGGACCGGGACGCCCCGCTCGACGGGCTGCCGCACGCCGGCCTGACGTCGGACGGCCGGACGCTCGTCGGATTGTTGACAGTTGACAATCGACAGGTCCCGGAAGCCGTCGGGCTGATCCTCCCGACCAGCCTGTGCTCCGGGCAGATCGCGCTGCGGATCGCCGCGCAGGCGGAGCTGGAGAAGTGGGCCGGCGACGCGGTCACCCGGATGGTCGCGCTCCCGCACACCGAAGGCTGCGGCAGCAGTGGCGGCGCGTCCGAGGAGACGTTCGCGCGGATCATGCTCGGCTACCTGCTGCACCCGAACACCCGGATGGCCCTGCTCCTCGAGCACGGCTGCGAGAAGACGCACAACGACTACTTCCGCTCGCGGCTGGTCGAGGCGGGCGCGGACCCGGCGCGATTCGGCTGGGCGAGCATCCAGGCGGACGGCGGCCTCGACGCGGTCGGTGGGAAGGTCAAGGACTGGTTCAGCGGCTTCGAGCTGCCGGCGCCGGTCGAGCGGCCGGGTGACCTCGGTGCGCTGACGGTCGGGCTCGAGGCGCGAGGCCCGCTGTCGGACCGGACCGCCGAGGCGCTGGCGCTGATCGGGCGCGAGATCGTCGGCTCCGGCGGTTCCGTCGTACTGTCGTCGCGTGGTGCTCTGCTGGCGCACGACGGTTTCCGGGCGGCCGCGTTCGGGTCCGCGGATCCGGTCGGGCCGACGGTCGCGCACGGGCAGCGACTCGCGGCGCCGGGCTGGCACGTGATGCGGATGCCCGGTACGGACTGGATGGAGACCGCGACCGGCTTCGGTGCGACCGGGGTCCAGCAGATCCTCGCGCATGTTGCCGGCGGCACCTTGTCGGCGCAGCGGTTCGTCCCGGTCGTCGAGTTCAGCAACGACCCGGAGACGGTGGCGACGTACGGCGACGACCTGGACGCGGTGGCCACCGGTGACGCGGCCGAGCAGGCCCGGATCGGGCTGGACACGATCGCCGCGGTCGCGAGCCGGCGGCTCGTCCCGAAGGCGGTTGCCTCCGGCAACATAGGTTTCCAGATCACCCGCGGTCTGCTCGGTACGTCAATGTGAGAGGCATGTCCATGCATTTGGTCCGATATCTGTCCCCGATCGACGGTCGGCCGGTCCCCGGTGTGCGCACCGGTGACACGGTGGCCCCGCTGGAGGGCGTGAACAGCTTCGCCGAACTGCTCCGGCTGCCGCTGGACGAGCTGCAGGCGGCCGTCGGCAAGGTCGGTACGGCGCTGCCCGTCGCCGGGCTGAAGTTCCTGCCGCCGCTGGACGGGCGCGGCGAGGTGTGGTGCGCGGGCGTGACGTACGAGCGGTCGCGGGGCGCGCGGATGGAGGAGAGCAGCGAGCAGTCGGTGTACGACAAGGTCTACACCGCGGACCGGCCGGAGCTGTTCCAGAAGGCGCCGGCCTGGCGGGTCGTCGTCGACGGCGAGCCGGTCGGGATCCGCTCCGACTCCGGGCACGACGTACCCGAGCCGGAGCTCGCGATCGTTGCCAACAGCCACGGTGAGATCGTTGGGTTCACCATCTGCAACGACATGAGTTCCCGCTCGATCGAGGGCGTGAACCCGCTGTACGTGCCGCAGGCGAAGCTGTTCGCCGGCGGCTGCGCGCTGGCGTCCGGGATCCGCCCGGTGTGGGAGGTCGCCGATCCGAAGGCGCTCGGCATCAACCTGGTGATCCGGCGCGGCGACACCGAGGTGTTCAGCGGTACGACGTCCACCGCGAAGCTCGTCCGTGAGCTGAAGGACCTGATCGCGGCGCTGTTCCTGCCGAACGACTTCCCCGACGGCGTCATCCTCGCCACCGGCACCGGCATCGTCCCCGAACTCGACTTCACCCTCGCCGACGGCGATGTCATCACGATCACGATCGACGACCTCGGCACCCTCACCAACCCCGTCACCACCGGCAAGGAACCGTTCGCCTTCCTCGCCACCGACACCCTGGAAGGCCTCCGATGACCCAGGACCCCGCCTCCACCCCACCAACCGTCCCCACGCCGGGTGACACCACCGGCGCCACCGCTGGTCCCACCGCCGGTCCCACCGCCGGTTCCGCACCCGGTCCCGCCGCCGGTTCCACCACCGCTTCTGCCGCCGGCGACACCACTCCCGCTCAGCTGGAGCAGGCGCTCGCGGCGGCCGCTTCCGCGGCGCCCGCCTTCGGGACTGCTGAGCCTGCCGTGCGTGCCGGGTGGATCCGCGCGGTAGCAGATGCACTGGACGCGGCAGCCGGCGAACTGGTGCCGATCGCCATGCGGGAGAGTTCTCTCCCCGAGGCGCGGCTGACCGGCGAGGTCGCCCGCAGTACCGGGCAACTGCGGATGTTCGCGGACGCCCTCGAAGAGGGCTCGCTCCTGGAAGTCATCATCGACACCAAGGACCCCCAGGCCAAGCCCGTCCCGCGCCCCGACCTCCGCCGCGTGCTCGTCCCGCTCGGCCCCGTGCTGGTATTTGCCGCCAGCAACTTCCCGTTCGCGTTCAGCGTCTGCGGCGGCGACACCGCCTCCGCGCTCGCGGCCGGCTGCCCGGTGATCGTCAAGGCGCACCCCGGCCACCCGGAGCTGTCCGCGCGCACCGCCGCCGTGATGATCGACGCCCTGAAGAAGGCCGGCGCCCCCGACGGAGCCTTCGGCCTGATCGCCGGCTTCGACGTCGGCGTCACCGCGCTCAAGGACCCGAGGATCACCGCCGCGGGCTTCACCGGTTCGGTCCCGGCCGGCAGGGCGCTGCACGAGATCGCGGTCACCCGCCCGGAGCCGATCCCGTTCTACGGCGAACTCGGCAGCCTGAACCCGGTCTTCGTCACCCAGGCCGCGATCGATGCCCGCGGCAAGGACATTGCCGCCGGGTACGTCGGTTCGTTCACGCTCGGCGTCGGCCAGTTCTGCACCAAGCCCGGCCTGCTCTTCCTGCCCACGGGCCACGGCCTGCAGGACCAGCTGGTCGAGGCAGTCGGCGGCGTCGCTCAGGCCCCGATGCTGAACGACCGGATCAAGGACGGCTTCACCTCCGGACTCGACCGCCTGGAGAAGGTCGACGGCCTGCGCGTCTGGTCCACGGCCGGCTCCGCAACCGAGGGCACCCCCGCCGCGACCCTCCTCCAGACCACCGTCCCCGAACTCCTCGCCCGCCGCGGCGAGATCCTCGAGGAGTGCTTCGGCCCGGTCTCCATCGTCGTCGAGTACGACGGCACCGAGGAGCTCACGCAGGGGCTCGAAGCATTCGACGGCAACCTCACCGCGACCCTGCACGCCGAGGACTCGGACGCCGACCTGGCCCGGGAACTCCTCCCGAAGCTGACCGCCCGGGCCGGACGCGTGCTGTGGAACGGCTGGCCCACCGGCGTCGCCGTCTCCTGGGCCCAGCACCACGGTGGGCCGTTCCCGGCGACGGTCGGCTCGATCCACACCAGCGTCGGCGTCACCGCGGCCCGCCGGTTCCAGCGCCCGGTCGCGTACCAGGACGCCCCGGACGCGGTGCTCCCCGACGTACTCAAGGACTCGAACCCGGCCGGGATCACCCGTCGGGTGAACGGAACCGTGACCACAGACGAGGTGACGCGATGACTGACGAGCCCACCGTTGACGAGCCGGACGAGCCGATCGGCCGGCGGAGCTTCGACCACTGGTTCGGCGAGAAGGGCCGCAACGGGTTCATCCACCGGTCCTGGATGAAGTCGCAGGGGTTCTCCGAGGAGGCGTTCGACGGGCGCCCGGTGATCGGGATCTGCAACACCTGGTCCGAGCTCACCCCGTGCAACGCGCACCTGCGGCGGCTCGCCGAGTCGGTCAAGCGCGGCGTGTGGCAGGCCGGCGGGTTCCCACTGGAGTTCCCGGTGATGTCGCTCGGCGAGACGCTGCTGCGGCCCACCGCGATGCTGTTCCGGAACCTGCTCAGCATGGACGTCGAGGAGTCGCTGCGCGGCAACCCGATCGACGGCGTCGTACTGCTGACCGGCTGCGACAAGACCACGCCCGGCTCGATCATGGGCGCGGCGAGCGTCGACCTGCCGACCATCGTGGTCACCGGCGGGCCGATGTTGAACGGTAAATTCCGCGGCTGCGACATCGGCTCCGGTACGGCGGTGTGGCGGTTCACGCAGGACCTGAACGCCGGGCGGATGTCCGCCGACGACTTCGCCGCGGCCGAGGCCGGGCAGTCCCGGAGCAACGGGCACTGCATGACGATGGGTACGGCGTCCACGATGGCCTGCATGGCCGAGGCGCTCGGCCTGCAGCTGACCGGGTCCGCGGCGATCCCGGCGGTCGACTCGCGGCGGTACGTCGTCGCGCAGAAGTCCGGGCAGCGGATCGTCGAGCTGGTCAAGGAAGACCTGAAGATCAGCGACGTGCTGACCCGGGACGCGTTCGCGAACGCGGTCCGCGCGAACGCGGCGATCGGCGGCTCGACGAACTTCGTCATCCACCTGCTCGCGATCGCCGGCCGGGTCGGCGTCGACGTGACGCTGGACGACATCGACGAGTGGGCGCGCGGCGTCCCGTGGCTGGTCGACCTGCAGCCCTCCGGCAAGTACCTGATGGAGGACTTCTACTACGCCGGCGGGCTGCCCGCCGTACTGAAGGAGATCCTGCCGCTGCTGAAGACCGAGGCGATCACGGTCACCGGGAAGACCATCGGTGAGAACGTCGCGAACGCGGAACGGATCGAGGCGACGTACCCCGGTGCGGCGCCCGGGAGCGAGACGTACGCCGTGATCCGGCCGGTCGGCGATCCGCTGGGCAGTGGCGCGGGAACCGCCGTACTGAAGGGGAACCTGGCGCCGGACGGGGCGGTCATCAAGCAGTCGGCCGCGTCCGAGCGGCTGTTGCGGCACCGGGGCAAGGCGCTGGTGTTCAGCAGCATCGAGGAGTACGACAAGGCGGTCGAGGATCCGGACCTGGACGTCGACGAGGACACCGTGCTGGTCCTGCAGAACGCCGGGCCGCGCGGATACCCGGGGATGCCCGAGGTCGGCAACATGACGATCCCGCGGAAGCTCGCGGAGATCGGCGTCGACGACATGGTCCGGATCTCCGACGCCCGGATGAGCGGTACGGCGTACGGCACCGTCGTCCTGCACGTCACCCCCGAGGCGGCCGTCGGCGGCCCGCTCGCCCTGGTTCGCACCGGCGACTGGATCGAACTCGACGTCCCCGCCCGCCGCCTCCACCTCGACGTCCCCGACGAGGAACTGGAGAAGCGCCGAGCCGACTGGCAACCCCCCACACCCCCCACGGACCGCGGCTGGGCCCGCCTCTACGTCGACCATGTAACCCAAGCCAACCAAGGCTGCGACCTAGACTTCCTAGTAGGCCGCACCGGCTCCGCCGTAGCCCGCCAGAGCCACTAATGCCAACCCCTTCATCCATGACGGGTTCCTGGGGGCCGTTCGATGCCGTTCGCGGCCTGCGGCCTTCCGGGACTCTTCCGCAGGTGACTCCGGTTCGGCAGATACTGAGTGATCTGCCGGTTTCGGAGGATCCGTATGGAGATGCTCGGGCGGCGCTCGAGCCCTTGCGCGAGCGGGTTCGTCCGGGCGCGCGGATCGCGGTGACGGCGGGAAGCCGAGGGATTCGGGACCTGGTGCCCGTGGTGAAGGCTGCCGTGGACTGGTTGCGGGACCTGGGCGCCGAGCCGTTCGTCACCCCGGCGATGGGTTCGCACGGTGGTGCGACCGCGGACGGGCAGCGAGAAATGCTGGCCGGTCTCGGGATCACCGCCGAGTCCGTTGGCTGCCCCATCGAAGCAACCATGGAAACCGTTGTCGTAGGCACCCTTCCGGACGGCACCGAGGTGCACCACGACGCGATCGCCGCGAAGGCCGACGGCGTACTCCTGGTGAACCGCGTCAAACCGCACACCGACTTCCGCGGCCCGATCGAGAGCGGGATCGCGAAGATCCTCGCGATCGGCCTCGGCAACCACCGCGGCGCCGCCTCGCTGCACGCCGGCGGCATCCCGTCCCTCGGCGCCAACATCGAAGCCGCCGCCCGGATAATCGTTGCACAGGGCAAGATTCTCGGCGGTCTCGCGATCCTGGAGAACGCCGAGGACCGTACCGCCGCCGTCGATCTACTCGAAGCAACCGGCATCGCCGAAGCGCCCGAGAACGCCTTGCTGCAAAGAGCTTCCAGCCTCCTCGGCCGCCTCCCGTTCGACCAGCTCGACGTCCTCGTGGTCGACGAACTCGGCAAGGACAAGTCCGGCGCCGGCATGGACACGAATGTGATCGGCCGCTGCTGGGTGCACGGCATTCCCGAGTTCGAGTCCCCGAACATCGCCGCGATCACCGTGCACTCGCTGACCCCGGCATCGCACGGGAACGCGTCCGGCCTCGGTCTGGCCGACGTGATCCCGGCGCGTCTACTCGAGCAGATCGACTTCCACGCGAGCTACGTGAACGCGCTCACCTCCGGCGCCGGCGGTGCCCGCCGTTCGCGGCTGCCGATGGTGATGGAGGACGACGAGGCCGCCGTACTCGCGGCCGCGACGATGTGCGGGCGGCGGCACTGGTCCGACCTCCGGCTGGCCCGGATCAAGGACACCCTGTCGCCGCACGAACTGATGGTGACACCGGCCCTGCTGACCGAGGCGGCCGAACGATTCGACCTGGAGATCACCGGTACGGCGCGCGACCTGGCGCCGGCCGGCCGACTCGGACCTTGGAGCGAGAGATGAACCTTCGCGAAGCACGTGCCCTGCTCGCCGACCGCGGATTCCGGCCGGGGGAGACGTCCACGAAAACGTTCCCCGACGGCTCGCCGTACAAGATCGAGATCCCGTCCTGCGAGGGCCCGCGGGTGATGACCGCGGTGCTGGAGGAGGCGAAGGACCGCGGCGTCACGGTCGACCGGGTGTCGCAGGGCAGCGGCGTGATGATGCTGACCGACGGCGAGATCGAGGAGATGCTGTCGCTCGGCGCGTCCGAGGACGTCGAGGTGTGCCTGTTCCTCGGCCCGCGCGGCTCCTGGGACATCGGCGGCCAGGCGAAGGTCTCGGCCGCGGTCGGCGGGGTTGCCCGCGGCAACGAACAGGTCGCGGCGTCGTTGTGCGACGCGTACCGCGCGGTCGAGCTCGGCGTCCGGAGCCTGCTGGTCGGCGACCTCGGCGTACTGGAGATCCTCGGCCAGCTGAAGATCGAGGGCGAGCTGCCCGCGGACCTGGTGCTGAAGACGTCGGTCCTGATGCCGTTGCCCAACGCACCGACCGCCCGCCTGTACGAGCGTCTCGGCGCGACCAGCCTGAACGTGTCGACGGACCTGCCGGTGCCGGTACTCGCGGAGCTCCGGTCGGTGACGACGGTACCGATCGACATGTACATCGAGGTCCCCGACGACCAGGGCGGCCACGTCCGGTTCTACGACGTACCGGAGATCGTGCGGGTCGCGGCGCCGGTGTACCTGAAGATGGGCCTGCGGAACGCGCCGAACATCTACCCGGTCGGCGCCCACCTCGCCGGTACGGCGGAAGCTCTCGGACGGGAACGCGTCCGCCGCGCCGAGCTGATCCTGCGGCTGCTCGCCGAGCAAGATGAGGGATGAGTTCCTGGACCGGCTCCGGTCGGTCCTCGGTGAGATCGTCGACGATCCGGACATCCTGGACAGTCATCGCAACGACCACGCCACCTTCTGTACGGCGGGTGTGCCGCGGGCGTTGGCGCGGCCAACGAGCACGGCCGAGGTGCAGGAGGTCATGCGGCTGGCGTCCGAGTTCCGGGTACCGGTGGTCACGCAGGGCGCCCGGACCGGGCTGTCCGGCGCGGCGAACGCTGTCGACGGGTGCCTGCTGCTGTCGACCGCGCGGCTGAACCGGATCCTGGAGATCTCCGTTGAGGACCAGGTCGCCGTCGTACAGCCGGGTGTGGTGAACGCCGCGTTGTCCCGCGCGGTCCTGGAGCAGGGGCTGTTCTACCCGCCGGACCCGTCGTCGTGGGAGATGTCGACGATCGGCGGCAACATCGCCACGAACGCGGGCGGGCTGTGCTGCGTGAAGTACGGCGTGACGTCGGACTTCATCCGCGCCCTGGAGGTCGTACTGGCGTCCGGCGAGGTGGTACGCACCGGCCGGCGTCCCGCGAAGGGTGTCGCCGGCTACGACCTGACCCGGCTGATCGTCGGATCCGAAGGCACACTCGGGGTGGTGACGGAAGCCACGCTGGCGTTGCGCCCGGCCCCCGAGGCCGCGCTGACCGCCGCCGCCACGTTCCGGACGATCGAGGACGGTATCGCGGCCGCGGCTGCGGTGATGGCCTCGGGCCTCCGTCCGGCCCTGTTGGAGTTCCTCGATCAACCAACGCTGCGGGCGATCCAGGGCTATCGGGACATGGGACTGCCACAGGACGTTGGTTCGATGCTGCTCGCACAGTCCGACCGGGGAGAGCGGGCTCCCGAGGACGTCGGGCGGATCGCCGCGATCTGTTCCGCTCATGGTGCGATCGACGTCGCGGAGGCGTCGGATGCCGAGGAGTCGCAGCTGCTCCTCGAGGCGCGCCGACTGGTCAACCCGGCGCTGGAACGGCTCGGCATCACGCTGATCGACGACGTTTCGGTACCGCGTTCGCAGCTGGTCACGCTGTTGCGCGGCATCGCCGACATCGGCACGCAGTACGACGTCCTGATCTTCTGCCCGGGACATGTCGGCGACGGGAACATGCACCCGACGGTGGTGTTCGACCGGAACGACGCGGCGGCCGAGGCGCGGGCGCTGCAGGCGTTCGGGGCGGTGATGGAGCTGGGGCTGCGGCTCGGTGGCACGATCACCGGCGAGCACGGGATCGGCACGTTGAAGGCGAGCTGGCTGGAGAAGGAACTCGGCCCGGTCGGGCTCGACCTGCACCGGCGTATCAAGGCCGCGTTCGACCCGTTGAACCTGATGAACCCTGGGAAGGTGCTGCTGTGATGGATGCTTCCGCCGTACGGCCGTCGGCGCGGCAGATCGCGTGGCAGCGGCAGGAGCTCACTGCCTTCGTGCACTTCGGACCGAACACGTTCACCGACCTGGAGTGGGGGACGGGGCTGGACGATCCGGCGGCGTTCGCTCCTTCTGCTCTGGACTGTTCGCAGTGGGTGTCCACGCTCGTCTCCGCGGGGTTCAAGAGCGTGATCCTGACGGCGAAGCATCACGACGGGTTCTGCCTGTGGCCGAGCAAGTTTCTCGACCACTCAGTTGCTGCGTCTTACGGCCGTGACGTGGTGGGCGAGCTGTCCGCCGCGTGCCAGGCCGCGGGGCTTGGCTTCGGCGTGTACCTGTCGCCGGCGGACCTCCACCAGGAGAAGGCGCCCGGCGGGTACTACGGCAACGGCAGCCCGGCGGTGCCGTCGCGGATCGGCGAGTTCGAGTACGTCGTCGACGACTACAACCGGTTCTACCTGAACCAGCTACACGAGTTGCTGACGTCGTACGGGCCGATCGCCGAGGTGTGGCTGGACGGCGCGAACCCGACGAGCAGCACGCAGACGTACGCGTTCGAGGCGTGGTTCGACCTGATCCGGCGGCTGGCGCCGGACGCGACGATCGCGGTCGGCGGGCCGGACGTACGGTGGGTCGGCAACGAGGACGGGTTCGCGCGCGAGACCGAGTGGAGCGTCGTACCGTTCCGCGACGGCCGGATGCTGGCCGAGCAGACCGCCCCGGACATCGCCGGCCCGGAGTTGATCGCACAGGCAGACGAGCTGCGCTGGTACCCGGCGGAGGTCGACGTGTCGATCCGCCCCGGCTGGTTCTACCACGCCGCTGAGGACGGGGCGGTGAAGTCGGTTGCTGAACTGCTGGACATCTATCGCAGATCGGTCGGCCGGAACGCCGTCCTCCTCCTGAACATCCCGCCCGACCGCCGCGGCCTGTTCGCCGACCCCGACGTCGAGGCACTGGCCGGCTTCGGCGACGCGATTCGTTCGTACTACGACACGCCGCTCGACCTTCCCGGCACGCTGAACGTCCTCGACCTCCGGGAGGACATCTCGCAGGGACAGCAGGTCGAATCCTTTGCCGTGGACGCATTCGTCGAGGGTGCCTGGCAGGAGATCGCCACCGGCACCACCATCGGCCATCGTCGCCTGCTCCCGCTGACAACTCCGGTGACCGCCGACGACCTACGCCTGCGAATCCTCTCCACCAGAGCCGAGGCCACCGTCTCCCTGACCGCCCACTTCGACCCGACCGTCAGCTGAGTCCCCCTGCCCGGAGTCGAACCAGGAACCGAGCCTTCGGAGGGCCCGGTGTGATTCCGTCACCAGGGGGTTCGCGTACCGAAGGACGGGTAGTGCACCGCCGAGACGCCGTACGTGCACCTGCCCGCACGCTCAGCGGTCCGAGTACTACCCGTCCTTGTGTACGCGTTACTCCTGCACGGACACGACACGCGTCCAGTCGGAGCACTCGGATTCGCACCACACGTGATCCCCACGGTGCGCGATCCGGTCCCGCTGCACATGTCCGCAGGCAAGCAGCACGCGCCGCATCGAGTGACCTTGCGCGACCGGAGCACCGGTCCTGCCACCAGGCACTCGCTTCCTGTTCCTGAGGTCGGCCATGGCCGGTCCTCCTCTCTTGTCTGATCGTTACTACGTGCAGAAGGCAGGATTCGAACCTGCTCAGCCCGAAGGCAACGGGTTTACAGCCCGCCCCGTCTCTCCGCCGACGGCGCTCCTGCAAGGTGCCGCGCACCCCGTACCGGATTCGAACCGGTGATCTCCTGGATGAGAACCAGGCGTCCTGACCACTAGACCAACGGGGCCTGGCAGGGTGGCTGGTCCACCCCAGCCACCCAGCGGTGAGAGCGAGATTCGAACTCGCGAGCCGACATGCCAGCCGACCGACGGTTTAGCAAACCGCTGCCCCTACCAACAGGCGGATCTCACCTCAGGTTCCTGCCGCGTCCCCTGTGCGCGGCAGGAACGTCTTCAACTCTTCGCCCAGAAACCTGTTGAGCCACAAGCTCGAACAACGCTCGTTCTTCCGGCGGTCCGAGGGCGAGGGACGACGCTCCCGTTCCGAACCGCATACCCTTTGCGGATGGTTGAGTGTCCCCATGTTCGATGATCTGGGGCGCCCGGATGTTGCCTATGCGATCGGGCTGCTTCAAACGGACGGCACCCACTCGGGAAGCCTCGACGGCAAGGGACGCGTCTCACTTGAACTCGCAGTCCGGGACGAAGGCGTCCTGTCGAAGATCTCGGCTCTCTTGCCTTGCTACTCGTCCATTGGCCACCGGACACGCACAACGAACTTCGCGGACCAGCACGAGACGGCAACGCTGCGCTTCTACGATCAGGCGACCCGCCGCTCTGCCGCCGCAGTTGGCATCTTGGTCGGCAGGAAGGCCGACAGGATCGCCCCTCCAGTCGGCGCCCTCGCGGTTCCTGACTATCTGCGCGGGTTGCTCGACGGAGACGGCTCGGTCGGATTCACCCGTAAGGGCGAACCGTTTGTCAGTATCGTGACTGCGAGCCCGGCGATAGCAGGTTTCGTCTGCGACATCATTCGTGAAGTGTGCGGAGTGGCCCGTACTGCGCGTCCGAACAGGCGCGACGGTGTCTACAACATCCTTGTGCTGAATCTCGCGGCGGCCAGCCTCGCTGCTTGGGCATGGTACTCGTCTGACGTGCTCGGGCTGGAGCGGAAGAAGACAGCTGCTCAGCAGGTTGCTCAGTGGCAACCTGCTGCGGAGAAGGCCGGAAGGTACCAGGTCATGCGCAAGCGGTGGACAGCAGCCGACGATCTGATTGTCCTGGCGCACGGCCAGTCCGAGGCTGCGCGGATTCTCGGTCGTAGCGTCTCCAGCGTGTCTGTACGCAGGTGGCGTCTTCGTGCGGCAGAGCAGGGTCTTGAACCCTGACGCCCCGTCGAGGGACAGACCGTTTTCGAGACGGTTGCCGGTAGGCCGAAACTCGGCTTACTCTGCCAGGCCGTGACGGTGACGACGTACAGCTGCCAGGGCAGGGCTCGAACCTGCGGGGCCTCGGGTCAGAACCGAGGGTGGGTCACCGTCGCCCACCTGGCATCGCGCTCCACCGCGACACCCGCAGGCATCTGCTGGGGTCGCGTCAGAGCGCTATCTCGGCACGGGAAGGGATCCACGGTTGCCACAACAGCGGCATGCCGGCCTCTTCCGGTGTGCGCGAGCCCTTCTTCTCGTTACAGGCCGCGTG
>NZ_DASRVN010000512.1:0-5572 GCF_035655035.1 Kribbella sp.
GTGAACTCCGAGGGGCACCGGTCGCCGATGCGTGGTGGGACGGTACGGGTCGTCCCGGAGCGGCTGATGGACGGTCCGGAGGAGTTCGACCCGTTCCTCACGTACAGCCGGAGCAAGCTCGCCAACCTGCTGTTCACGTACGAGCTGCAGCGCCGGCGTCGCGACTGGAACGTGGTCGCCGTCCATCCGGGCGTCGTCCGGACGGACCTCGGGCGCCAGTTCCCCCGGCTGCAGGTGGCGGCGGTAACGGCGTTCGCGCTGCCCGCGCGCAAGGGCGCCGAGCCGATCGTCCGCCTGGCCGTCGGCGCCGAACCGCCGACCGGGTACTACGACCGCTTCACCAAGGTCCGCTCGTCGGCGATCTCGTACGACGAGGACCTCGCCCGCCGGGTCTGGGCCGCGACCGAGGAACTGGCGGCGCGTCCGGATCCTGGACAATGAACTGTAAGTGTAGTGACCTAGTCTAGTTTCAAACGCGTGGATCCTGTCGCGCTTCGGTCGCCGGCTCGCCTAGTGAGGCGGTCCGGCGACCGAGCCGCGTTCGATCAGGGTCGGGGTCAGCGTGGTACGGCGGACGCGGCGGTTCGTGTCGACTGCGGACGTGACCCGGGAGACCACGTGGCTGACCAGGTCGTCGAGCGGCCAGTGGAACGTCGACAGCGGCGGCGTGAGCAGCTGCGACATCGGCTGGTCGTCGTACCCGAGCAGCGACAGGTCGTCCGGGATCCGCAACCCGAGCTCCCGGCCGGCGGCGTACACCCCGAAGGCCATCGAGTCCGCGAGCGCGAGGATGCCGGTCGGCCGGTCGGGGCCGGTGAGCAGCGTGCGGGCGACCTCGGTCGCGCCGGGCAGGTCGTGCGGGCACTGCAGCAGCCGGATCCGCAGCCCGAGGTCGCGCGCCACCCGCTGCGCGATCTCCTCGGCGGGGCGTTCCACCTCGAAGCGGCGGGTCGGGCTGAGGACGGCGATGTCCTGGTGGCCCGCGTCCGCGAGCCGGCGCAGCGCCGTACTGACGCCGGTCTCGTTGTCCAGGATCACCTCGGACTTCGCCTTCGCGGCGGGCAGCGCGTCGCCGATCGCGATCACCGGCACCTGGCGGGCGATCTCCGCCCAGGCCTTCGCGGCCGGGTCGATCGGGACCACGACGATCGCGTCCGCGCGGTGGTCGACCAGGTGCTGGGCGAGCTCGAGCTGCCGGTCGGCGTCGCCGGCCGAGTCGATGATCCAGGCATTCCGGTCCGGGGCGAGCAGCTCGCGGCCGAGCGCGGCGGCGACCCGCTGCTGCCACAGGTCCTCGAGCGACGCGCAGAGCACGCCGATCGACCCGCTGCGGCCCGAGGCGAGCGCGCGGGCGACCGGGTCGGCCTGGTAGCCGAGCCGCTCGGCGGCCTCCTGGACCCGCTGCCGGGTCTCGGGCGTGCCGTGCAGACCGCGCAGCGCGTACGACACGGCGGCCATCGAGAGCCCGGTCTCGGCGGCGATGTCCTTGAGGGTTGGCCTCCGGCCGGTTCCGGACATGACCACGACCCTAGCCGGGGTCATGGACAGAAACTTGACAGACGCACCATTGAAGCGCTTCACTCTATTCATCCTGAAGCGCTTCAATCTGATCAAACCGGCGAGAGGAGAGGCTGATGCTCGACGTTCACCAGCACCTCTGGCCGGAGGCTTTCGTGGACCGGCTGCGGGCCCGCCGGGAGCCGCCGTACCTGGACGGCTGGACGCTGCATACCGCGACCGAGGCGCCGTACGACGTGGATCCGGCGGCGCACGAGCTCGGCAAGCGGGTCGCGATCGAGCAGGACGCCGGTACGACGCTGGCCGCCGTGTCACTGTCGAGCCCGCTCGGCGTCGAGCACCTCCCCGAACTACTCGGCGCGTGGCATGACGGTGCGGCCGCATTCCCGAAGCCGTTCCGCGCCTGGGCTTCGGTCGACCTGCGGGAGCCGGACATCGCCGAGCTGGAATCCCTTCTGGACAAGGGGTTCCTGGGCCTGCAGTTACCGGCGAACGCGCTCGGCGCGCCGGTCGGCTGGGAAACCGTCAGCGCGCTGCTGGAGGCCGTCGAGCGGTCCGGCCGGCCGATTCTCGTGCACCCGGGTCCGGCGCAGGCGATTGTGTTGCCCGCCGGTCCGGCGGGGGTTGCCGACGCGCCGGGATGGTGGGCGCCGGTCGTCGACTATGCGACGCAGTTGCAGGCCGCGTGGTGGGCGTGGCACGCGTTCGGCGGACGGCGTACGTTCCCTCGCCTGCGGCTCTGCTTCGTCGCCGCCGCCGGTCTCGCCCCGGTGCACCACGAGCGGCTGGCCGCGCGCGGCGGGCGGCTCGGCACCATCGACCCCAACCTGTACGTCGACACCTCGAGCTACGGCCCGCAGGGGATCGACGCGGTCGCGCGGGTGCTCGGTATCGACCAGGTCGTGCATGGCACGGACCGGCCGTACGCCGGCCTCACCGACCTCCGCCAGGGCGACGCCGCGACCGCGGTGATCCGCCACGACAACCCGTACCGACTGTTGTTCGGTACGACTACTCCTGAGAGGGGAGTGCAGTGACTGCCCAGCCAATCGACGTACCCGACGTCCCGGCGCGCCAGGCCAGCCGGCTCGTGGAGCTCAACAACTGTTTGTCGCTGGACGACCTTCCGGGCCGCGATCTGACGCCGGCGGAGCTGTCCGAGCTCGCCGCGTCGATCGCCGCGCAACCGCACCTGTGGGAGGACCAGGTCGCCTACAGCGACGAGGAGCGGGTCTTCGCGTCGCTGCACCGGGACGCCAACGTCGACGTCTGGCTGATCTGCTGGACGCCGGTCAACGACACCGGCTGGCACGACCACGACGTCTCCTCCGGTGCGGTGGCCGTTGCCCGGGGCAAGCTCGTCGAGCACAACCTGGCGATCGGTACCGACGCCATCGAGACCGAGGTGGTGGCCGGCGACGTGTACGGGTTCGGCCCCGACCACATCCACCGCCTCACCGGCCTCGACAAGGGCAGCGTCACCGTGCACGCCTACAGCCCGCCGCTGTGGCGGATGGGCCAGTATTCGGTGAAGGACGGCGTACTCCGCCGGGTCTCGGTCTCGTACGCCGACGAACTCCGCCCCATCGACTGACGATCAGGTCAAGGCGCTGCCGATGAAAGCCGCGGTCAGCGCCTCGATCCTGCGAACCCCAGGGTCCCCGCGGAGGGGGCCCTGGGTCGTCAGCACCGCCGTACCGTGCACGATCGACCAGATCGGGTACTCGATGCCCTCGCGCCGTTCCGGATCGAGGACCCCGGCCTCCACTAGTTCGTCGAGCGCCGCCCGCAGCAGCCCCAGCGGAGTGCGGTCCGCCCCCGCGTAGGCGTGCTGCTGCGGTACGGCGAACGCGGTCGCGAACAGCCCCGGCTCCTGGTGCGCGAACTCCAGGTACGCCGCCCCGATCGCGGCCAGCCGCCGCTGTGCCGCCTCCGGGTTCCCGCGCTTGCCGCGGACCCGCGCGATCCCCGCGGCCATCCGCTCGGCCAGCTCGTTCATCGCCGCCGCGCAGACCTCGGAGAGCAGCTCGTCGCGATCGGCGAAGTGCCGGTACGCCGCGTTCGGTACGACGCCGACGCTCCGGGTCGCCTCCCGCAGGACGACGGCCTCCGGGCCGCCCGCCCGCGCCAGCTCGATCCCGGCCGCGACCAGCCCGGCCCGTACGTCGCCGCGCGCCCGCCGTCGCCGCGGTGCTGGTGCCGGTTCACTCACCGGCTCAGGATAACAAGGTGGACACTGTCCACTTCCGCGGCGTAATGTGGACAGTGTCCACTAAAAGCGGGAGGGTTCGATGGGAACGGTCTGGGTCACCGCCGACGAGTGGTTCGCCGGCGGCCGGCGGATCGGGTACGACGCGCAGCACGCGCGGACCGACGATGCCGCCGTACTGAAGGTCTTCGAACGGGCGACGCCGGCGGCCGCCGCCGACGCGGTCTGGCTGACGATGCTGCCCGGCTTCCCGGACGGCTCGTACGGCTGGGCGCAGGTGGATCACCTGCTCCCGGAAAGTCTCGGGCCGCGGTTGTACGTCGAGCCGGTCGGGCAGGGCGATTCGGACAAGCCGAGGCACTACCCGCATTCGACGCCCGGGCGCGCCGATCTCGTCGAGGCGTTGTGGCGGCACCACGGGGTACGCCGTACCGTCGTCGTCACGTTCGACTACAGCTCGCTCGCGCTGCTGGAACTCCTGCGGCGTGACCTGGAGCCGACGATCGAGGCGGTCTTCATCGTGAACGGCGGCCTGTTCGCCGATGCGCACACGCACCCGTGGCGAGGCACGCCGATGCTGCGATCACCACTCGGTACGCTCGGCGCGCGCGGGATCCAGCGATCCGTGGTGCCGTTCGTCAAGGGCTGGCAGCAGGCGCGGATGTACTCCCGCGGCTACCGGCCCGGGGAGGCCGAGCTCACCGAGCTGTGGTCCGCGCTGACCCGCCGGGACGGCGCGAGGTTCCTCCACGACGGCGCCGGTTTCGTGCCGGAACACCGCCGGAACGCGGACCGCTGGGACTTCGCGGCGATCGCTCGCGAGCTCGACGGCTCGATCCCGTTGTACGTCGGCGGCAGTACGGAGGACCCGTACGAACACCGCCAGATCGACGCGACCCGCGAACGGGTGCCCGAAGCGCGGATCATCACGTTCCCCGGCGGCCACCTGACCACCGCCGAACACCCGGAGCTGCTGGCCACCGCGATCGCCGAGATCGCCTCGCGGCACGGCATGGGCACCGTCCCTTATCGGACCGGGACCGTGCAGCTCGACATCGAGAAGGCGCTCGTTGCTGCAGGCAAGGACCTTGACGGCATCGCGCCCGCGGAGCTGGCGATGCTCGAGGACTACCACACCGGCGGACGACTCGCGACCGCCCAGCTCGTCGACCTGGCCGAGCTCGCCCCGACCAGTTCGGTGCTCGACGCGGGTGCCGGCATCGGTGGTACCTCGCGCTACGTCGCCGACCGTTTCGGCTGCGCGGTCACGGCCGTCGACCTCTCGGACGAGTACTGCGAGTCGGCGACATGGCTCAACGGGCTCGTCGGCCTGGACGACCGGATCGCCGTACGGCAGGCCGACGTGACCGCGCTGCCCTTCGACGACGCCTCGTACGACGTCGTGTTCAGTCAGCACGTCCAGATGAACGTGGCCGACAAGGAAGCGCTCTACCGGGAGGCAGCGCGGGTCCTGAAGCCAGGCGGCCGACTCGCCCTGTGGGATCTGGCCGCCGGCGACGGGCGTGACCTCGACTACCCGCTGCCGTGGGCCGACAGCGCAGCCCACAGCCATCTCAGTACGCCGGAAGCCCTGCGCGCGACGATCGAAGCTGCCGGCTTCACCGTCGAGCACTGGGAGGACCTGACCGAGACTGTCGGGGCGATGATGCGGACGATCCAGGCGCTCCCGCCCAGCCCGCTCGGCCTACAGACGTTCGTACCGAACTTCCGCGACCGCGTCAAACACCTCACCGAGGCCCTCGCGGACGGCCGGGTGCGGGCAATCCAGGCAGTAGGGCGACGGGCAGATGTCTGACTAAAGTCAGAGAATGGGTGTCGTGGAGG